>NZ_JBFAHJ010000005.1:109796-403550 GCF_040654115.1 Nonomuraea sp. NPDC050786 | reverse complement strand
GCGGCCAGCTCCACCGCCCGCGCCCCCTCCAGCACCGGCCTGCCACGCAGCTCCTCCGGCACAGGCTCCTCGCGCGTGCCGTCAGGGGTGCGCACGGTCATGACCGTCTTGTCGCCGACCTGCGACCGGACAACCGCGCCACCCGACACCACGACCGTGTCGGGAGTCACCTGACCGCCGACCACCGCCTCCCCCAGCCCCCACGAGGCGTTGACCACGATCTCGTCACGGTTGCCGGTGACCGGATCGGCGGTGAACATGACACCCGCCGACTCCGCCTCCACCAGCTCCTGGACCACCACCGCCAGCGCCACACCGTCGTGCGGGACGCCGTTCTGCTCGCGGTAGGCGATGGCGCGCGGGTTCCACAGCGAGGCCCAGCAGCGCTTGACCGCATCCAGCAGCGCCTCGCCCCTGACGTTCAGAAAGGTGTCCTGCTGGCCGGCGAACGACATGTCCGGCAGATCCTCGGCGGTGGCCGACGAACGCACCGCCACCGCCACGTCGTCGCCGAGCGCCTCGTACGCCCGGCGGATCTCCGCGGCGATCTCGGCCGGCATGTCATGCCCGGCGAACAGCCCCCGCGCCTCCTCCGCATGCGCGATCTCCTCACCGAACGCCGACACGAACGCCCGGTAGGCCCCCGTCGTGATGTGGAACCCACCGGGAACCGGCAGCCCCGCCCTGGCCAGCCTGGCCAGCGAGGCGCCCTTCCCGCCCACGGTCGCGAGATCGGCCGCGGCGTCGTCGAGAGGCAGCACCATCTTCACAGCGCACGCTCCTTAGTGATCAGGGAGGCCATGAACCTGCGGTGGGCGACTTCCGCCATGGAGTCCAGAAGGTCCAGGGTCGCCTGGGCCACCGCCTGCGCGTCCTGCTCCGGCAGCGCCCGGCCCGTGCCCATGGCCCGGTCAACGGTGTCGGCCACCAGCTCGGCGATCCGCTCGTCGGGCAGCTGAGCCTCCTCCGGCACCAGCTCCGGCAGGAACACGAACCCGTGCACGATGGCGGTGATCACCGTCATGTGGTCCCGGGGCGCCTCGCGCACCGCGCCGTGCTCGATCAACCGGTCCAGGTAGGCGTCGAAGGCGTCACCCATGTCCAGCCTCATCGTGCTGCGTTGCTTCATGCGCGCGAGCTTGCCGAGCACTTCGGAGTCGCGGACCAGCGCCGCCCGCATCAGCGGCCGGCGCAGCGCCGAACCGACGAACTCACCGAACAGCTCGCCCATCGTGGCCGGCGCGCTCGCCCGGATCGCCTCGACCAGGTAGACCCGCTCGCGGCGCAGCAGCGCGGCGAACAGCTCGTCGCGGGTCTTCCAGTGCAGGTAGATGGTGCCCTTGGCGACACCTGCCCGCTTCGCCACGTCGTCGATCGTGGTCTTGTCGTAGCCCCACCGCACGACCAGCTCGGCCGCGGCGTCCAGGATCCCGTGCGCCCGCTGCACCGGATCCTGCGGCGGCCGTCCGACTCTGCCCATCAGCTCCACCCTATGAGTTTTTGACTATATGAGCGTAGTTGGTCATTAAATCAAAAACAAGCCTGGCCGTCGTTCCGAGAACGGGTCCGGCGCCGGCCCGCGGTTCAGTGGATGCGGGTGAGCTTTTCGGGATTGGTGACCGAGTAGATGCCGGCGATCCGGTCCCCGTCGGATGTGAGCTCCACGACGACCACGGCGAGCGGGCTGTCGCCGGAGAACACGAGCGCGCACGGATCCCCGGCCACCCGCCGGTGGCGGAGGTCCAGCTCGCTTGGGGGCAGCGCCGCGGCGACCGACATGAACAGCGCGGCCACCTGGTCGCGGCCGTGCACCGGGTGCAGGCTGGTGGCGGGTCCCCTGCCGCCGCTGTCGGTCCACAAGGTCACGTCCGGTGCCAGCATCTCGAGCAGGGCCCGCAGGTCGCCGCCGATGACGGCCGCGGCGAACCGTTCGGTGACCTGGGCATGGACGTCGGGCTCGGTCCGGTGCCGGGGACGGCGCGCGTGAACGTGACGGCGCGCGCGGGCCGCGAGCTGGCGGACTGCCGCCGGCGTACGCCCGAGGATGTCCGCGATCTCCGGATGGCCGAAACCGAACACCTCGTGCAGCACGAACACCGCGCGTTCGAGCGGTGACAGCGTTTCCAGCACCACCAGCACCGCCATCGACAGCGATTCGGCGCGCTCGGCGGCACCGCCGGCGTTGTCCTCGGCCGCGACCAGCGGTTCCGGTAGCCAGGGGCCGACGTAGGTCTCCCGCCGGCGGCTCAGGTCCTCGCGCCGGGCGAGCGCCTGGTTCACGGCCATCCGCACCAGATAGGCCCGGGCGTTCTCGACCGGTCCGGCGTCCTGCTTGCGGTGCCGGGCGGACCAGGCCAGCCACACCTCCTGCAGCGCGTCCTCGGTGTCGGCGACGCTGCCGAGCATGTTGTAGACCACGGAGAACAGCAGCTCCCGATAACCCAGGAACTGCTCGGTGACGGCGTCGGTCGCGTGGTCCAGGGGCGATGTCATGGCATACCTCCTCATCTGTCGCGACCGAAGAGTCCCGTCACGTCGTGAGTGTGACATGAACGCCCAGGACGTGATCTGGGCCACTGCCATCGGCGGCGATGTCACAGTCCCCGGCCGGCATCCCTCTGTGGTGGCGTTCACCATTCACGACTCACAGGGAAGATCTTCCATGCGTACACTGATCCGCGACGTCAGGGTGTTCGACGGCGAGCACACCATCGCGACGGCCGACGTGGTGATCGAGGACAGCCTGATCGCCGCGGTCGGCGCCGGCGCGGGCCGCCCGTCCGACGTCGAGGTCGACGGGACGGGCCGGACGCTGCTGCCCGGGCTGATCGACGCGCACACGCACGTGTTCGACGGCAGCCTGGCTCAGGCTCTGCGGTACGGGATCACCACCGAACTCGACATGTTCTGCCTCCCGCAACTCCTCGCGGAGCAGCGGCGGCTGGCCGCCGAGAACGACGACGTGGCCGATCTCCGCAGCGCCGGCACGCTGGCCACCGCCCCGGGCGGGCACCCGACCCAGTTGCTGGCGGCCCTGGCGGGCACCGTCCTGGACGGTTTCGACGCCGCGGCGATCGACTTCGTCTCTGATCCCGCGCAGGCGCCGGCCTTCGTCGAGGCCCGGCTCGCCGAGGGGGCCGACTACCTCAAGATCGTCATTGACGACGGCGCCGTGCACGGCGCCGACCTTCCCGTCATGACGGCGGACATCGCCGCCGCCCTCGCCGCGGCGGCGCACGAGGCCGGGCTGCGGGTCATCGCACATGCGATCACCGCCTCCGAGGTGGAGATCGCGCTCGAGGCCGGCGTCGACGGCCTCGCTCATGTGTGGGCCGACCTGGCGCCGGACGACCCGGCCGCACAGCGACTGGCCGAGCGGGTACGCGCCCACGGGGTCTTCGTGGTGACCACGCTCGCCTATTTCGAGGCGATCACCGCCCAGCACACCGAGACCGCCGACTGCGCCCGTCCTGGCAGCTCCGTCAACGCCGCCGGCGCGCTGCGGGCCTTGCACCGCGCGGGCGTGCCACTGCTCGCCGGGACCGACGCCACCCCCTTCGTGCCTGCCCACGGCGCCGGCATGCACCGCGAGCTGCAGCTGCTCACCGAGGCCGGGCTCAGTGCCGAAGCGGCGCTCGCCGCCGCGACCAGCGTGCCCGCCCGGCACTTCGGGCTGGCCGACCGCGGCCGGATCGCCCCCGGACTCCGTGCGGACCTGGTGCTGGTCGAAGGCGACCCCACCGGCGACATCACCGCCACGGGCGACATCGCCGACGTCTGGCGGCGCGGGGTGCGCCAGCCTCGCTAGCCCTGCATGTCCGGGAACGGCTGTCCTGCTGACAGCCGTTCGACGAGGGTTCGTACGGCCTGGTTCCCGCCGTTCTTCTCCGCCCAACGACTCACCTGGCAGGCGGCTTCGGCGTACAACCGGGGATCCGCCGACGCCGCGCGCAGCCAGTCGTCGAGCGTCACCGGCAGCGCCGCCGGCGGGGACCGGCGGGAGTCGGGCAGGCACCGGTCGCCGGCCGGGGCGAGATATCGGGGGTCGTCGCTGACCAGGACGGCGAGGCCCTCGTCGAACCACTGCGGAACTTCGGCGCCGTCGAGACGGGCGTGCAGTTCCACGTGGGTCAGTTCGTGCGAGGCGATCACCGGGTCGACGCCGCGCGGGGACAGCATCACCGACCGGTTGAGCACGGCGATGCCGCGTTCGCGTCCGCCGCCGATCCTGCGGTAGCAGTCGTCGGACAGGCACACCAGGACGTCCGGAGAGCCGACCCGTCCGCCGAAGAAGTCGCGCACCCGCTTGTTCGCCTGCTCGACGACCTCGCTGACCTGCCGGCGCCGGGCCTGCGGCAGGCCGGGTTCGGCGTACACGCCGGGCTGGAGCCGTTCCAGGCCGTAACAGCCGGGGCAGGTGACGGCCGCGACGGACGGGAAGGCGATCACCGTCACCGCCGCGGCGGCGGTGAGGAGGACCGCGATGACGGCGCCCGCGATCCACCAGCGCTTGCGCCGGATCACGGGCACGTGCTCCCCCGGGGCGGCAGCCGGCGTTCGGTGACGTACGTGCTGACGTGGTCGATGACGCAGGGGTTGGCCATCGCGCCGAAGAGGTTGTGGCCAGGGCCGTCGTGTTCGATCGTGCGGCTGCCGGGAACCCGCTCGACCACCCGGCGGGTGGAGTCGTAGTCCTGCCAGGTGCCGGCGCCCAGGAGCGGCGGCAGCGTACGGGGCAGCGGCGCGGGCGGGTTTGTCACGGGGGTCGGCCAGCCGGCGCAGGTGAGCGGCAGGTGCCAGGCGAGGGGGAAAGCGGCGCCGGTGTCGGGAGCGATCGCGCGCAGCCGCTTGACCGTGCGCGCCACCTCCCGCTGGTTCGCCGGGCGTGGGAAGTCCAGGCACTCCTTGACCCCGCCGCCGGGCAGTCCCGGGTACGGCTGGCGGCTCGACAGCGCGAAGCTCGACGCGTCCCCGGCCTCGGCCGCCGTGATGGCCGCCATGACGTCGGCCCATCGTGCGGGGCCGGGCCGCAACTTCAGGAGCGCGAGCGACTGCAACTGGGTGCCGTCGAAGCGGGCGTCCACCCCGGCGGCGGGGATCGGCTCGCGATTGGCCTTGGCGACCAGCGCCCGCCAGCGTTTCTCCGTCCCGGCGGGCGCCCAGGCGAAGAACCGGTCCATGAAGCGCTCGTTGTCACGGGCCATGGTGTCGAGTTCCCGTTCCCAGGCGCGGAGGCTGTGATTGCCGGTGCCGTCGATGTACATCGTACGCACGCGCTGCGGGAACAGCCGGGCGTAGGACTGCGCGATGGTTCCGCCGTACGACAGGCCGAGGAAGTTCATCGTGCCCTCGCCGAGCGCTTCGCGGATGGCGTCGGCGTCGCGGGCGTCGGCGGCCGCGTCCATGTGGTCGAAGAGCTCCGGATCAGTGTCGCGGCACTTGTCGCCCCTGGCCTTGTTCGCCGCGACGAGCCGGTCGAAGCCGGCCTGGTCGGCGGGGAACGCGGGGGTGCGCAGGAAGCCCCAGTCGCACTGGAGCACCGCGCCGCTGAGCCCGGGATAGCCGCGCGGGTCCCAGGTCACGACGTCCATCGACGTACGGATCCTGTCGAAGATCTGGGTACGCGAGCCCAGCGACGCGATCTGGTACCCCTGCGGACCGCCGAAGTTGACCAGCACCGATCCCTTCCTGGCGCCGGTGGCGGGCAGGCGGGCGACCTTCAGGGTGATCTTCCGCTCGCTCTTGGGCGACAGGGCGACGGCCAGGTCCGCGCACTGCAGCTCGGGCGCGTTCGCGATGGGGCAGGCACTCCACTGGAGGGACGGCCGCGGCGCCTGGACGGGTGCCGCGAGGACGGCCAGCGCCAGCAATGTCTTGAGCATGCGCAGAACGCTAGGAGTCGCGGACAGCCGGGGTCTGCCCGCGAAAGTCATCGATAACTGTTGACCAAAGTGGACTATGAGGGTCATGAGGCGCGATGAGTAAGGTGAGGCTTATGTCCAGATATGCGCTCATCGCCGCGGTCGTGGTCGCGGACACGGCGCTGCTGTGGCTGGACGGGACGCGGGGATGGACGCTCGCCGCGTACGCCGTGGCGGTGGCGCTCGCCATGGCGGCGATGAACCGGCTGCCGTTCGCGGCCTTCCTCGCGGCGCTGGCGCTGGCGGTGCTCACCGGCGGGTCGCTGGCCCTGCTGGCCTGCACCGGCTTCCACGCCGGGCACCGCATCTCCGCACGTAGAGACGTGGTGCTGACGGCAGGCGCCCTGAGCGCATATGTGTGCGTCCTCCTGCTGGCCGTGCAGCGATCCCCTGGCGCCCAGGAACCGTGGATCAGCCTGGCCCGCGTCGTCGTGCTGACCGCGCTGCCGCTGCTCGCCGGCCGGTACGTGGCCCAGCAGCGCGAGCACCTGCGCCGGGAGAAGGCTCTCATCGCCGAACAGGAACGGCTGCGCGAGCGGCTGCGCATCGCCCACGACATGCACGACTCCCTCGGTCACCTGCTCAGCCTGGTGTCCGTACAGGCCGCCGCGCTGGAGGTAGGACCGTTGCCTCCCGACCAACGGCGCGCGGTGGGCGGCCTGGCGAGCACCGCCCGCGCCGCCGCGGCCGAGCTGCACGAAGTGGTCAACGCGCTGCGCGGCCATGACTCCCCCGGTATGGAGGAGATCGACGACCTCGTCGCCCGCTCCCGGGCGGCGGGCGCCTCGGTGACAATCGGGACCTCCGGCGAGGCCGTTCCGCTCACCGACCCGAGGGCGTCCCACGCCGCCTACCGCGTCGTGCAGGAAGGGCTGACCAACGCCGTCAAGCACGCGTTCGGCGCGCCGATCACCGTGTCACTCGACTGGCAGCCCGACGCCCTCCTGATCTCGGTGGCCAACCCCATGCCCAGTCGTCCCCTCTCCCCCGTCGGCGGCGGCAGCGGCCTGCACGGGCTGACCGAGCGTGTCGCCGCGGCCGGTGGACTGCTGCGCGTCCACCCGGGACCGCGCGTGTTCCGGCTCGTCGCGATGCTCCCCCTGGTGCCGGTCCTCGCGGGGGCCACCTCATGATCAGGACATTGATCGCCGATGACGAGCCCCTCATCGCCACGGGCATCCGCACGGTCCTGGAGTCAGCCGGGGACATCGAGGTGGTGGCCACCGCACGCCACGGCCGCGAGGCGGTGCAGGCCGCCCGCCGCCACCAGGTCGACGTCGCGCTCCTGGACATCGCGATGCCGGTGATGGACGGCCTGGCCGCCGCCGCCGAACTGACCGGGACGCGCGTGGTGCTGCTCACCGCTTTCGGCGATGAGGAGAACGTACGGCGGGCGGTGCGGCAAGGCGTGTCCGGGTTCGTCCTGAAAACGTGCACCCCCGACGAACTGATCCGCGCGGTCCGCGCCGCTCACGCCGGGCAGGCGTACCTGTCGCCGGCGGTGACCCGCCAGGTGCTCGACATGGCGATGCCGCGCGACGACGGGCGCGGACGCGACGCCGCCGGCCGGCTGGCCACCCTCACCGCGCGCGAAGCCGACATCCTCGCCCTGGTGGCGCAGGGCCTGTCCAACGCCCAGGTGGCCCGGCGCGTCCACATGACCGAGGCCAGCGTCAAGACCTACGTCAGCCGCATCCTCGCCAAACTGAACTGCACCAACCGGGTCCAAGCGGCCCTGCTGCTGCGCGATGCGCCCTTCCTTGCGGATGCGCCTCCGGAGGGCCGCTAGCGCGCGTACCATCGGGCGCAAGGAGCCACGAGCCGGCCATCCGCCGGTGTCGCTGGGGCTATTGCGGCCCGGGACCGGCCGCAATAGCCCCTACCTTTGGACCATGGATCCCCTCATCAGCCGCAGGGCGCTCAACCGGGCCACGCTCGACCGGCAGCACCTGCTCCGCCGCACCGGCAGGACCGTCATCGAGGTCGTGGAGGACCTCGGCGGGCTCCAGGCGCAGACCCCGCACACCTGGTACACCGGTCTGTGGAACCGCATCGAGGGCTTCAAGCCCGCCGACGCCGCCGACCTGCTGCTCTCGCGCGAGCTCGTACGCATCGCCCTGCAGCGCTCCACGATCCACCTCGTGAGCGCCCGCGACTGCCTGGCCATGCGCCCGCTCCTGCAGATCGTCACCGAGCGCGGGACGCGGGGCGCGTTCGGCAAGAAGCTGGAGGGCGTGGACCTCGACGAGCTGGCGGCGCGCGGCCGGGCACTGGTGGAGGAGCGGCCCATGACGTTCGCCGAACTCGAGCGCGGTCTCGCCGAGCAGTGGCCGTCGCACGACCGCCACGCGCTCGGCCAGGCGGTGCGGTGGCTGGTCCCGCTGGTGCAGGTGCCGCCCCGCGGGCTGTGGGGCAGGAGCGGACCCGTCGCGCACACGAGCGCCGAGTCGTGGCTGGGCTTCGAGGCGCCGCCGATGACGCCTGCCGTGCTGGTGCGGCGCTACCTCGCGGCGTTCGGACCGGCGTCCGTGATGGACGTGCAGACGTGGTCGGGGCTGACGCGGCTGGGCGAGGTGGTGGAGTCGCTGGACCTCGTCCGCTTCAGGGACGAGTCGGGACGGACCCTGTACGACCTGCCCGACGCCGTACGCCCCGACGAGGACACCCCGGCGCCGGTGCGGCTGATGTACGACTTCGACAACCTCTTCCTCTCGCACGCCGACCGCTCCAGAGTCATCAACGACGCGGGCCTGGCCGCTCTCCGCGGCTTCATGGGCACGAACGTGCAGCCCCGCACCATCCTGGTGGACGGCTTCACCGCCGGGGACTGGACGGTCACCCGCGCCAAGGGCACCTCCACCCTCACCGTCCACCAGTGGGTCCCCATCCCCGTCCTGGAGGAGGTCGAGAAGGAGGGGCTGCGGCTGCTGGAGTTCCTGGCGCCGGGCGACAAGCACGACATCTCGCTCTCCGATCGCCCGTCCAGACCATGACACTAGTCTTCAACCATGCACGAACTGGTGACTTGCGGAGAGACCATGGCGCTGTTCGCCGCCCGGCGCACGGGGCCGCTGCGCTTCGCCCGCGACTTCGACCTGGGCCTGGGCGGCGCCGAGTCGAACGTCGCGATCGGCGTGGCCAGGCTCGGCCACCGTGCGGTGTGGGTCGGCAGGGTGGGGGCCGACGAGTTCGGCGACCTCATCCGCGCCACGCTGGCGGGCGAGGGCGTGGACGCGCGGGCCATCGCCGATCCCACGGCGCCGACCGGCCTCATGATCAAGGGCAGGCGCACGGCGGACCTCATCGACGTGCGTTACTACCGCAAGGACAGCGCGGGCTCGCGCCTGTGCGCCGCCGACCTCGACCCCGAGCTCATCAGATCCGCCAGGGTGCTGCACGTCTCCGCGATCACGCCCGCGCTCTCGGAGTCGGCCCGCGACGCCGTACGGCACGCCGTCGCAGAGGCGCGGGCCGCCGGCGTGCTGGTCTCGCTGGACGTCAATTACCGCAGGGCGCTCTGGACCCCCGAGGAGGCGGGGGCGTGGCTGCGGGAGACGGTCGGGAACGTGGACGTGCTCTTCGCGACCGAGGCCGAGGCCCGGCTGATCGTCGACGCGGACGGCCCGGCCGAGCTGGCCAAGGCTCTGGCGGCGCTGGGCCCGCGGCACGTGCTGGTCAAGTTGGGCGCGGAGGGCGCGATGGAGCTGTCCGACGGCGTCGTGCGCCGGGCGGAGCCGTACCGGGTGACCGAGGTCGACTCCGTGGGAGCCGGGGACGCGTTCGCGGCCGGCTGGCTGGCCGACTGGCTGGCCGGGGCGGCGCCCGCGGAGCGGCTCAGCACGGCGTGCGCGGCGGGGGCGTTCGCGGTGACCTCCCAGGGCGACTGGGAGAGCCTGCCGCGGCGGGCCGATCTGGGGCTTCTGCGGCGGCCCGCCGACGGTGTGAGCAGGTGATCAGTGGCAGAAGCCGACGATGCCAGCAGGTGATCAGCGGTAGAAGCCGGCGGTGTGAGCAGGTGATCAGCGGCAGAAACGGCTGACGGAGTCGCCGCGGTTTCCCCGGCGATCGGGCCTGCGGCCACTACGATCGCTGGCGGGGCGGGGGCACGTCGAGAGGAGCCCGATGGAGACCTTCACGAGCTGGCCGTCCTGGGCGCAGGCCGAGGAAGCGCTGGGCAGAGCCCTGCCGCCGGAGACCGTGCAGGTCCTGCGCGCGGCGGTCGCGTTCGCCCGGGAGCAGCACGGCGTGCAGCAGCGGCCCACCGGGCGCCCGTACGTCGAGCATCTGCTGGAGGCGCTGGAGGTGGCCGTGGCCGGCGCCGAGGTGAGCGACAGGGACGTGCTGGTGGCGATCGTGCTGCACGACGTGCTGGAGGACACGCCGTGCACCGAGGCGGAGATCGTACGGCGGTTCGGCCCGCGCGTGGCGGAGCTCGTGAGGTGGGTGACCAGGCCCCGGGGCGCCGCGAAGGCCGACTACCTGAGCTCCCTCGTCAACGCGCCGCCCCAGGCCGTGCTCGTGAAGCTGGCCGACCGGGTGAGCAACGTGCAGGAGCTGCAGCGGATGCCGTGGCGGTTCCAGCGGCGCTACTACCTGGAGACCGTGGCGTACGTCATGCCGCTGGCCGGCGTCCACCCCTGGTTCGCCACCTGGTACGGGGAGTGGCGCCGGCGCTGGCACCGCCGCGTGGAGCGCCTGGCCGCGTACTGATCAGCCGATCCGCGCCACGCGGTTGCGTACGCCCTCGAAGTGGGCGTGCACGGCGGCCACGGCGGCGGCCCGGTCGCCGCCCAGGACGGCCGTGTAGATGTCGCGATGGCGCCGGACCACGTCGCCCGGCGGCTCGTCCGGCGCGCCCAGCTCGTCGCGGAGCTGGTAGTACACGTCCCAGAACGCGCCCAGCAGCTGGCTCACCAGCGGGTTGCCGAGCGGCCGGTAGAGCAGGTCGTGGAAGAGGCGGTCGGTCTCGGGAGAGACGGGCCCGGCCTGCGCCTCGGCCTCCATCCTGGCGATGACGTCGGCGACCGGCGTCAGGTCGGCCTCCGGCCCCAGCTCGATGAGGCGCGCCACGAGGCCGGACTCCAGGATCTCGCGGATCTCGACGAGGTGCGCCAGGTGGTTCTTGCCGTTCTGCAGCGTGATGCGGCTGTGGAAGGCCAGCTCGTCCACCAGCCCCGCCAGCGACATCCGGCCCACGAACATGCCGAACCCGTGGCGGATCTCCACGATGCCGACCGCCTGCAGGGCCTTGAGCGCCTCCCTGATCGAGTTGCGGCTGACCCGCAGCTCCTCCATGAGCTCCGACTCGGTCGGCAGCGGATCGCCGGCCACCAGCCCGCGCCGGACGATCAGGTCCTTGACGCCCTCCTGGGCCTCGACGGCACGGCTCAGCCGCGCCGGACGCGGGACAGCGGTCATGAGGCCACCTTCGGTGGCCTCATGACCAAGGTGCTGTGCCTATTGATGCCCGAACTACGTTCGGCCATGGAAGATCCTTTCGTCGCAGGTAACAATCCTGAAATCTTCGGTTGACCTCAACCCGTGGCTACGTTTAGCGTCCACCTTACGCAAAAGATAGGACATGGGATGTCCCACGTTCTATATCCCCAGGAGGATTCCGTGAGCTCTGAGTTCAGCCGCCGCGACTTCCTGCGTTACAGCGGAGCGACGGGTGCGGCGGCGTTCATCGCGGCCACTCTCTCCGCCTGTTCCGGAGGCCCGGCCTCGACCGGCTCGGTCGGCGCCGGATCCAACAAGGACCTGATCACCGCCGTCATCGGGTACGGCAACGACCAGAGCTGGGATCCGACGCAGACCGCGTCGGCGTTCGCGATGGCCGGGATCAACCACATCTACGAGGGGCTGCTCGACACCGACCCGATCACGCGCGAGCCGTACCCGGCGCTCGCCACCGCCGTGCCCGCCGACCTGAACGCGACCTCCTGGAAGTTCACGCTCAGGGACGGCGCCAAGTGGCACGACGGCCAGCCTGTCACCGCTGACGACGTGGTCTTCACCTTTGAGCGGATCCTGGGCCCCGACAACGTCCTGACCGGCAACTTCTTCAAGTCCTGGCTCCAGGAGGTGAAGAAGGTCGATGACAGGAGCGTCGAGCTGGTCTTCAAGTTCCCCTTCCCCGACGCCGCGCCCAGGCTGACCATCGCCAAGATCATGCCCAAGCACGTGTTCAGCCAGGCGGGCGCGTGGGACAAGGCCAAGAGCGGCATGACGATGGGCTCGGGGCCGTACAAGCAGACGGCGCACAACCCCAAGTCCAACACCTCCTTCGAGGCGTTCGACGGCTACAACGGCCCGCGCCCGGCCACGGTCAAGAAGATGAACTGGCTGACGATCGTGGACGCCGCCGCCCGCGTGGCCAAGATCTCCGGCGGCTCCGCCGAGGCGCAGATCGCCGACAACATCCCGTACGCCAACGTCGACCAGCTCAAGCAGCAGGGCCTGACGGTCGAGGGCGGCAAGGGCATGAACCACATGTTCCTGATGTTCAACACGGGCGCCAAGCCCTTCGACGACGTACGCGTCCGCCGCGCGCTGCACTACGCGATCGACAAGCAGAAGATGATCGACGTGGCGCTCAAGGGCCACGGCACGGCCTCCAGCTCCTTCCTCAACGAGGGCCACCCCGACCACAAGCGGGCCTCGGTCGTGTACGACTACGACCCGGAGAAGGCCAAGGCGCTGCTGGCGGAGGCCGGGGTGAAGGACCTCACGATCAACCTCATGGCCGTGAACGTGAGCTGGATCGCGGACTGCCTGCCGACCATCGCCGCCTCCTGGGAGGCCGTCGGGGTCAAGACCACGCTGGAGCCGCAGGACACGGCCGCGCTCTTCGCCAAGATGGACCAGTTTCAGGACTATCAGGTGGTCGCCGCCGCCTCGAACCCCAACCAGTTCGGCATGGACGCCGACCTCATCCTGCACTACAACTACGTGCCCGGCGGCCTGTGGATGAAGTACAGCCACTGGGACGGCAGCGCGGACGCCAAGAAGCTGTTCGCGATGATGGACGAGGCCGGCAAGGAGCCCGACAAGGCCAAGCGGACCGAGCTCATCCACAAATATCTGGACTTCGTGGCTGAGCAGGTGATCCTCTACCCCGTCGTCCACAACGAGCTGATGACCGCCTGGGACCCGAAGAAGCTCTCCGGCATCCGCGCCCAGCCGTACCCCGGCATCAACCTGCTGCAGGCCAAGAGGACATGACGCTCGTCGCCAGGATGCTGCTGCGGCGGCTCCTCATGCTGATCCCGCTGCTGCTCGGCGTGGTCGCGTTCGTCTTCATTGTGATGCGCTTCTCCAACAGCAAGCCGGAGTACGCGTACTTCCAGGGCGCGAACCCGACCCCTGAGCAGATCCACCAGTTCCAGCTCGAGAACGGCCTGCTGGACCCGCTGCCCCTGCGCTATGTCCGGTTCGTCGCGGACCTGGCCCAGGGCGACATGGGCACCAGCGTGCTCACCAAGAAGCCGGTGCTGGAGTCGATCACGACCGCGCTGCCGCTGACGCTGCAGCTCACGTTCCTGGGCCTGGCCGTCGCCGTGGTGCTGTCGCTGGTGTTCGGCGTCACCGCGGCGCTGTACCGCGACCGCTGGCCGGACCAGGCGATCCGCGTGGTGTCGCTGATCGGGGTGGCCGCGCCGTCGTTCTGGCTGGCGCTGCTGATGATCCAGTACCTGGCCGTGGGCGAGGGCCTCTTCCCGACCGGCGGCTACATCAACCCGGCCGACTCCACGGCCGGCTGGCTGCAGTCGATGACGCTGCCCGCCCTGTCGCTGTCGCTGCCGATCGCCGCCCAGCTCACCCGCATCATCCGCACGTCGATGGTGGAGGAGCTGGACCGCGACTACGTGCGCACCGCGATCGGCAGCGGCCTGCCGCCCATCGTGGTCGTCGGCAGGAACGTGCTGCGCAACGCCCTGATCACCCCGCTCACCGTGCTCGGCCTGCGCATCGGCTACCTGATCGGCGGCACCGTGGTCATCGAGACCATCTACGGACTGCCCGGCATGGGCCAGCTCATGATCAACGCCGTGCGCGACGGCGACCCGGCCGTCGTCCAGGGCGTGGTGCTGACCATCGCGGTCGGGTTCATGGTGGTCAACCTGGTCGTGGACATCCTCTACCTGCTGGTCAACCCCCGCCTCAGGAGCGCCACATGAGACGTGGACTGACGGAACGGCTCTCCCGACCCGGCGTGGCCTTCCGCCGGCTGAAGCCCCTGTCGTGGGTCGCGGTCGGCATCGTCGCCGTGGTCGTGCTGGCCGCGCTGCTGGCGCCGTGGATCGCGCCCTATTCGCCGTATATCCAGCAGACCACTGGCGGCGGCCCGTCGGCAGCGCACTGGATGGGACTCGACAGCGCCAACCGCGACATCCTCTCCAGGCTCCTGTACGGCTCCCGCTGGTCGCTGATCATCGGCCTCGGCGCGACCGGCCTCGCCCTGGTGGCCGGGGCGGTCGTCGGCGCGGTCGCGGCCACCTCGCGCCGGGCGGTGGACGAGACCATCATGCGGCTGCTCGACGTCGTCATGGCCTTCCCCGGCATCGCGCTGGCGGCCGTGCTGGTGGCGGTGTTCGGCGGCAGCATCCCGGTGCTGGTGATGGCCATGGCCTTCCTCTACATGCCGTCCGTGGCCCGGGTCGTGCGGGCCAACGTGATCGCCCAGTACGGCGAGGACTACGTGGCGGCCGAGCGGATCATCGGGGCGCGCACGCCGTACATCGTCGTCAAGCACGTCGCGATCAACTGCGCGGCACCGGTGCTGGTGTTCTGCACGGTGATGGTGGCCGACGCGATCGTGTTCGAGGCGTCGCTGTCCTTCATCGGCGCCGGCGTACGCCCGCCGAACCCCTCCTGGGGCAGTGTCATCGCCGACGGCAAGAACATGGTGCTGCTCGGCGGCTGGTGGGCCACGGTCTTCCCGGGCCTGCTGATCCTGCTCACCGTGCTCGCGCTCAACATCCTCTCCGAGGGCATCTCCGACGCCTGGGCCGCGCCCGCCGCCCGCAAGGCCGTCACCAAGAAGGACGACGCCTTCGAACAGGCCAGCCCCGGTTCCGGCGAGGTCGTCGAGCTGCCGGGACTGGCCGAGGCCGCCCGCAGGCTCGCCGAACGGGCCCGACCGCTCCCCCAGGGGCAGCCGATCCTCTCGGTGGAGCGGCTCCGGATCGGCTTCGCGGAGGGTGTGGACATCGTGGACGGCATCGGCTTCGAGGTGCGTCCGGGCGAGGTGCTCGGCCTGGTCGGCGAGTCCGGCTGCGGCAAGTCGCTGACCGCGCTGACCATCATGGGCCTGCAGCCCCGCGACGCCCGCGTCAGCGGCCACATCCGCTTCGACCAGCGGGAGCTGCTCTCTGAGTCGCGCCGCGCCCGCCGCCGCCTGCTCGGCCACGAGATGGCGATGATCTACCAGGACGCGCTCTCCTCCCTGAACCCGGCCATGACCATCAAGGCCCAGCTCAAGCAGCTCACCCGCCGCGGCGGCCGGCGCACCCCCGCCGAGCTGCTCGAACTCGTCGGCCTCGACGCCCGCCGCACGCTCTCCTCCTACCCGCACGAGCTCTCCGGCGGGCAGCGGCAACGGGTGCTGATCGCGATGGCGCTGTCGCGCGACCCGAAGCTGATCGTCGCCGACGAGCCCACCACCGCGCTCGACGTGACCGTCCAGGCGCAGGTCATCGAGCTGCTGCTGAAGCTCCGCGACGAGCTGGGGTTCGCGCTGATCCTCGTCTCGCACGACCTGGCGCTGGTCGCCGACGTCACCGACCGCGTGGTCGTCATGTACGGCGGCCAGATCGTCGAGACCGGCGCCACGGCGGCCCTCGTCGGGGCGCCGGCCCACCACTACGCCCGCGGCCTGCTGGGCTCGGTGCTCTCACTGGAGTCGGGCGCCGAGCGGCTCACCCAGATCCGCGGCGTGGTGCCCGCCCCTGCGGACTTCCCGCCCGGCTGCCGGTTCGCCGACCGGTGCCCGATGGCCACGGACGTGTGCCGTACCGAGACCCCGGTGCTGGAGGGGACCGCCACACACGCGGCGGCCTGCCACCATCCCGCGGTGTCGCTCGTGAGGAGTGAGCAGCGTGCTTGAGCTGAAGGACGTGCACGTCGTGCACAAGGCCCGCTCCGGCGGGCTGCTCTCCCGCGACCGCGTGTACGCGCTGACCGGGGCGGACCTCACGGTGGGTCCCGGGGAGACGGTGGGCGTGGTCGGCGAGTCCGGGTGCGGCAAGTCCACGCTGGCCAAGGTGCTGGTCGGCCTGCAGCGGCCGACCCGGGGCACGGTGACGTTCCGCGGCGAGGACCTGTGGTCGCTGAAGGAGCCCGAGCGGCGCGCCCTGATCGGCTCGAGCATCGGGATGATCTTCCAGGACCCGTCCACGGCGCTCAACCGCCGCCTGCCCGTCAGGCAGATCCTGCGCGACCCGCTCAACGTGCACCGCCGCGGCACCCCGGCCGAGCGCGACGCCCGCGTACGCGAGCTGCTCGACCTGGTGGGCCTGCCCTCGAGCGCCGCCGACGCGCTGCCGAGCCAGCTCTCCGGCGGGCAGCGCCAGCGCGTCGCCGTGGCCAGGGCGCTCGCCCTGGAACCCGAGCTGGTCGTCGCCGACGAGCCCACCAGCGCGCTGGACGTGTCGGTCCGCGCCCAGATCCTCAACCTGCTGCTCGACCTCAAGGAACGGCTCGGGCTCGCGCTGGTGTTCGTCTCGCACGACATCCAGACCGTGCGCAGGATGAGCGACCGCGTGATCACCATGTACCTCGGCAGGATCGTCGAGCAGGCGCCCGCGCAGGTCATGCCGCTGGGCGCCCGCCACCCGTACACGCGGGCGCTGTTCTCCGCGACCCCGGGGCTCATCTCGCCGATCAACCCGATCCCCCTCGTGGGCGTCGTGCCCTCGGCCACCAGGCCGCCGAGCGGGTGCCCGTTCCGGACCCGGTGCTGGCGGGCAGACGACCAGTGCGCCGCGCAGTGGCCCGCGACACAGGCCGAGGACCACCACCTCTTCCACTGCCACCACCCGGTGGCGGCGGGAGCGACCGACATAGAGCTGATCCAGGAGCGCGCATGAGTTTGCAGGGTGTCATCCCCCCGGTCTGCACCCCCATGACCCCCGACCACGAGGTGGACGCCGGCTCGCTCGTGCGGCTGGTCGACCACCTGCTGGACGGCGGTGTCGACGGGCTGTTCGTGCTGGGCTCGTCGTCGGAGGTGGCGTACCTGACGGACGCGCAGCGGCGGGTGGTGCTGGACACCGTGGTCGGCCACGTGGGCGGGCAGGTGCCGGTGCTGGCCGGGGTGATCGACATGACGACGCCGCGCGTGCTGGAGCACGTGCGGGTCGCGGTCGAGGCCGGCGCGTCGGGAGTGGTGGCGACCGCGCCGTTCTACACGCGTACGCATCCGGACGAGATCCGCACCCATTTCCGTACCGTCGCCGCGCGCGGCGGGCTGCCGGTCTACGCCTATGACCTGCCGGTCTCCGTGCACACCAAGCTGAGCGCGGACCTGCTGCTCGAGCTGGCCGCCGAGGGGGCACTGGCCGGGCTGAAGGACTCCAGCGGCGACGACGGCGGGTTGCGCGAGGTCATCATGGGCCGCGAGGCGCCGTTCAGCGTGCTCACCGGCTCGGAGGTGACCGTGGACTCGGCCCTGTGGATGGGCGCCGACGGCGTGGTGCCCGGGCTGGGCAACGTGGACCCGCAGGGATACGTGGAGCTGTACCGCTGTGCCGTCCGCGGCGACTGGGAGGCCGCCAGGATCCAGCAGGAGCGCCTGATCAGGCTGTTCGAGATAGTCCGCGTCGGTGGCGCGCGCATGGGCGGCAGCTCGTCCGGACTGGGCGCTTTCAAGGCCGCGCTCCACCTACGCGGTGTCATCGACTGCCCGATCACCGCGCTCCCGCAGATTCCGTTGAACGACGACGAGGTCGGCCGGATCGGCAAGCTCCTGGCAGCCGCGGGGCTGCTCTGAACTAGGCCGTGCCGGCCAGCTGGGCCACGTCCTCGGCACCGTCCTCGATCAACTTCGAGGCCAGGTTCGACAGCGCCCGCCCGGCGGCCAGTTCGTCCCCGATCCCCGGGACCGGCCGGTCGCTCGGATTGCGCCGGGCGTGGGCCACGCTCTCGTGCCGCTTGCCGTCAGCCGTGAACAGCACCGCCGTGGCCGTGGTCACGGCGTCGTTGTCGTCTTCACTGATCCAGATCTGTACATTCCACTGCTTGTAATCCATGGAGGACCACCTCCCTACCTTCGAGGATCTCTCGTGCGAGCCCAAAGGTAAAGGTCAGAGCCCTGCGGTGGCCTCCTGGGCAGGATCTCCGGCGCGCGGCCCGCGGCCGATCGGAGAGACTGGGACCCATGACCGAGATCACCGTGGCCGACGGCTCCTGGGCGTTCAGCGGCGAGTTACTGCGCATCGTCCCGGGCAGCGACAAGGACGTGCACGCGCTGCGCAGGACGCTGGGCGAGGTGGTGATCCCGCTCGAGGCGATCGCGAGCGTGGCGTTCGAGCCGGGGCGCAAGGGCGGCCACCTGCGGCTGCGGCTGCGCAAGGGGGCAGATCCGCTGTCGGACGCGGTGGCGGGGCTGCTCGGACCGCCGGCCGACCCGTACCGGCTGGCCGTCCCCAAGGGCCGGACGGGCGCGGCCGAATACTTCGCCGACGAGGTCCGCGACACCCTGCTCGTCCACCAGGCCCCCACCTCCGCCTGCGAGGACTACCTGCTGCCCGGCCCCTCCGTGCCCATCTCGGCCACCGCCGGGGACGGCACGGCGCTCTTCGACGGGGAGCGGGTGCGCCTGGAGTGGACCGGGTTCGCGAGCTCGGAGAAGGAGAAGGCGGGGCCGCAGGAGTTCCCGCTGTCGGAGGTGGCCGGGGTCGAGTGGGCGCCGCAGTCGGGCATGGGATACGGCACGCTCCGCTTCCGCCTCAAAGGCGGCGGGCCGGCACTTTCGCCGCAGAAGGACGTCCGCTGCGTGTCGTGGGGCATCCAGCGGTACGGCGGCGCCACCGCCCTGGTCGCCGCGGCGGTGCTGGCCCGCCTGCCCCGGGCGTCCGAGCTGCCGCCTCCCCCGCCGCCGCCCGTGCCCGACGTCGTGCACGACGATGTGCACGACGCGGTGCTGCGCCGCCTGGCGGAGCTCGGGGAGCTGCACCGGTCGGGTGTGCTGACCGACGAGGAGTTCGCGGCGGCCAAGCAGGCCATGATCCGCCGGCTCCAGGAGTCGTGACCGCCCGCGAGCCTATGGCGTCACGACTCCAGGAGTCGTGACCGCCCGCGGGCCGGCGGTGTCCCCCGCCGGGGGAGAATGGGCGCGAAGGCCCATGACTTGAGGAGCGAGCGTGACCCGCGACGAAGAGAGACTCCTGCGCCGCGCCATCGAGCTGGCCGCGGAGGCCCGTGCGGGTGGCAACCCGCCGTTCGGCTCCCTGCTGGCGACCTCGGACGGCACGATCCTGGCCGAGGAGCGCAACTCCTCGCTCACCGACCGCGACATCACCGCGCACCCGGAGCTGAAGCTGGCCCGCTGGGCCGCCCGCGAGCTCGACCCGGCAGCGGCGGCCACCACCACGATGTACACGAGCTGCCAGCCGTGCGGCATGTGCGCGGGGGCGATCGCCCGCTCCGGCCTGGGGCGCGTCGTCTACGCGCTCTCCGGCGAGCAGCTCGACGGCCTCAAGCCGCCGGGCAGCGCCTTCGTGGACCCGCCCGCAGAAGGCCCGGCCCTGTACGAGGAGGCCCGCGTGCCGGTGGAGGGCTACTACGGTTGATCCCCCATCAACCGTTCGGAGGATGTTGAAAGCCTCGGCCGCGGACGACTCTCATTACATGACAGTCATCGAGATCGACGGCATGACCAAGAGCTACCGAGGCGACAAGGTCCTGGACGGCGTGTCGCTCACGGTCGAGCGGGGCGAGATCTTCGGCATCGCCGGCCCCAACGGCGCGGGCAAGACCACCACCGTGGAGTGCGCGTCGGGCCTGCGGGACCGCGACGGCGGCGTCCTGCGCGTGCTGGGCCTGGACCCGCGGACCGACCGGCGCCGGCTGCTGCCGCGCATCGGCGTCCAGCTGCAGGAGGCGGCCCTGCCGGACGCGATCAAGGTCGGCGAGGCGCTGAAGCTGTACGCCTCCTTCTACGACAAGCCCGCCGACTGGCGGGCGCTCATGGAGGAGTGGGGGCTGGCGGACCGGCGGCGCTCCAGCTTCTCGAGCCTGTCGGGCGGCTGGAAGCAGCGCCTGTTCATCGCGCTGGCCCTGGTCGGCGACCCCGAGGTCGTCTTCCTCGACGAGCTCACCACCGGCCTCGACCCCTCCGCCCGCCGCACCACGTGGGGCCTGATCCGCGACATCCGCGACCGCGGGGTGACCGTCGTGCTGGTCACCCACTTCATGGACGAGGCCCGGACGCTGTGCGATCGTATGGCGATCATCGATCAAGGCCGGGTCATCACCCAGGGCACCCCGGACGAGCTGATCGCCCAGGGTCGCACCGACTCGCTGGAGGACGCGTACTTCGCACTCACGGGAGGGCAGGCGGCATGAGAGGCATCACTCAGGTCATCGGGGTCGAGCTCAAGCTCATCATGCGGGATCCGATGTCGGCGTTCTTCGCGCTGGCCTTCCCAGCGATCATGCTCTGGGTCAAGTTACGCGGCAACAAGCCCCTGCCCGGCGGGCTGCCGGCGGTGGACGCCACCGTACCGATGCTGAGCGTCTTCGTCATCGGCCTGGCCGCGCTGGTCGTCCTGCCGGCCACCCTGGCGCAGTACCGCGAGCGCCGGGTGCTCAAGCGGATGCGCGCCACCCCCGCCTCGCCCGGCATGCTGTTCGGCGCCCAGTGGGCCGCGCACATGCTGCTGGCCGTGCTCGGCACGGCGCTGCTGATCGCGATCGGCCTCGTGGCCTACGACCTGACGGCCCCCGCTAACGTGGGCGCGGTGGTCGTGGCCTGGCTCCTGGCCGCGCTGAGCCTCAGCGGCATCGGACTGCTGCTCGGGGCCGTCGTCCCCTCCGGCCGTACGGCGACCGTGATCGGGCTGAGCCTGTTCTTCCCGATGGTCTTCACCTCCGGCGCCGTGATCCCCCGCGAGAGCATGGGCGGCGCGATGCGGGCCATCGGCGACCTGACCCCCATGGCCCCCGCGGTCCAGGCGCTCCGCGACGGCTGGGCCGGCCACCCGCTCTCCCCCCTGTCGCTGATCATCATGATCGCGATCTGCCTCGTCGCCGGCGGCGTCGCCGTGAAGGCGTTCCGTTGGTGAGCAGCGGACCCGGTCCCAGCCGCTGGGACCGGGTCTGGCCCGTGCTCCCGTACCTGTTCATCCTGCTCCCTGCCGGCGCCTCGCTGCTGCAGCACTGGCGGGTCGACACGCTCGCTCTGACCCTGTTCGCCGTGGGCTGGCACGGGCTCATGGTCGCCACCGGGTGGGTCAAGAAGCCGGCGGTGGCGATCGTCTACTTCGGCGTCCTGCTCGCCGCCATCGGGGCGCTGGTCAGCATCGACTCGCTGTTCACGGTGGCCGGGCCGGCGGCGTTCATCCAGTCCTTCGCGGTCCTGCCCCGGTGGTGGGCCTACGCGGGGGTGATGGCGACCGCGGGCGTGCTGGTCTCCATGCGGCCCGACCCCGGGCGCTCTCCCGGCCAGCTGCTCTACTCGTTCCTGGCGGCCACGCTGGTCGCCTCCGCGGTCGGCTTCGTCGTCCAGACGATCTCCGACCAGAACGAGAGCCGCAAAGTGCTGATCGCGCAGCTCCAGGAGACCGGCGCCAAGCTGGCCGCGCTCGCAGAGGAGAACGCGAACCTGCAGGCCCAGCTGCTGACCCAGGCCCGCGAGGCCGGGGTGCTGGCTGAGCGGCAGCGGATGGCCAGGGAGATCCACGACACGATCGCGCAGGGGCTGACCGCCATCGTCACCCAGATCGAGGCCGCGGAGGAGGAGCTCGACGACGTGGCCGCGGCCCGCGTCCGCCTCGACACGGTACGCACCCTGGCCAGGGAGAGCCTGAAGGAGGCCCGTCGTTCGGTGCGCGCCCTGCGCCCCGCGCCGCTCGCCGGATCGCAGCTGCCCGACGCCGTCCGGAACGTCGCCGACACATGGACGCGGGCCGGCGGCGTACCGGCCTCGCTCTCGGTCACCGGCGACGTCCGCCCGCTGCACCCGGAGGTGGAGGCCACCCTGCTGCGGGTGGCGCAGGAGGCGCTGGCCAACGTCGCCAAGCACGCCTCGGCCGGACGGGTTGCCCTCACCCTGTCGTACATGGAAGATGTCGTGGTGCTGGACGTACGTGACGACGGGGCCGGTTTCAGCCCGTCCGGGGAGGCGAGCGGCTTCGGCCTCATCTCGATGCGCCAGCGCGTGACCAGGCTGGCCGGCGACTTCCACATCGAGTCGGCCCCTGGCGAGGGCACCGGCCTCTCCGCCACCGTCCCCGCGATCCCGGCTGAGTGAGCCATGCCGATTCGCCTGATCATCGTGGACGATCACCCGGTCGTGCGTGACGGGCTGCGCGGGATCTTCACCGACGACGCGTTCGAGGTGGTCGGCGAGGCGGGCGACGGCCTTGAGGCACTCGCCGTGGTCGGCCGCACCAACCCCGACGTCGTGCTCACCGACCTGCGCATGCCCAGGATGGGCGGCGCCGAGCTCATCCGCCACCTGCGCGAGCAGTCCCCCGGCGTCCGCGTGCTCGTCCTGACCACGTACGACAACGACGCCGACGTGCTCCCCGCCATCGAGGAGGGCGCGACCGGCTACCTGCTCAAGGACACCCCACGCGCCGAACTCCGCCGCGCCGTCCAGGCCGCGGCCCGCGGCGAGACCGTGCTCTCCCCTTCTGTGGCGGGCGTGCTGACCCAGCGCATCCGCGCGCCGCAGCAGCAGTCGCTCAGCCCGCGCGAGCTCGAGGTCCTCTCGCTCATCTCCCGGGGCGCCACGAACCGCGAGGTCGCCAGGAAGCTGTTCATCACGGAGGCCACCGTGAAGACGCACCTGCTGCACATCTTCGGCAAGCTCGAGGTGAACGACCGCGCCGCCGCCGTCGCCGCCGCGTACGAGAGCGGCCTGCTACGGCCGGGCACCTGACGCGCCCGAGGCGCCAGCCGTACCTGAGTTGATGCGCGAGTTCTGCGACTGGCTCAACACCGACGACGGCGAGAACCCGCTCATCAGAGCAGCCATGGCGCACCTGCACCTGGTCTCGATCCACCCCTGGGCCGACGGCATCGCGCTCACTGCAGACCCTGGTCATCGCCGGAGACGGAGTGCTCGCGCCCGAGTTCTCCTCCATCGAGGCATGGCTGGGCAGGCCGGGCAACACCTGGGAGTCGTGCTGGAGGTCGCCCGGACCCCGTCGACCCTGGTGGACCCGTACGGTCCCTGACCGCCTGTGCTCCTTCACCGTCGGAGGGGCCACCGAGCGCGGCTTGAGCGACTCCTCGACGCCCCTGCGCAGCGGTGTCGTCCCCCGGTCGTGAGAGGCAGGAGGCGCCGGCCGGCTGGGATCAGTCGAACAGTATTGTCACGTCCAAGCCGCCCCCGGGGCGTGGGTGGGCCGTCAGCTGCGCGCCGTGCGCTTCGGCGACGGCCTGCACGATGACCAGGCCCAGTCCATGGCCGTCGGCGGTGTGGGTTCGTTGGGTACCCAGTCGCTGGAACGGTTGGAAAAGCCGTCCCAGGTCCTCCGATCGGATGGTTGGGCCGGTGTTGCCGACCGAGAGGCGGGCGCAACCATTGGTGAGTTCGGTGGCGATGGTGACGTGTCCGTCGGGAACGTTGTGGTGGAGCGCGTTGTCGACCAGGTTGCCGATCATGCTGGCGATCAGGTCGACGTCACCGCTGATCGGTGCTGGGTCCAGCGATGCCTGGACCGTGATGGTTCGCCGGGTGGCCTCCGCACGGCGCGACAGCATCACCCCCTTGGTGACATCAGCCAGGTCGACCACTTCCCTGTGCTCGATGCCCTTCTGTCCTTCCGCCAGCGTGAGCAGGGCGTCGATCAACCGTTCCTGCCGTGCTCCGAGACGGAGTGCTTCCTCGCACGCGGCTCGCAGGCTGGCCTCGCTCGCCTCGGGGTCGGCGAGCGCGACCTGGAGTACGGCGCGCTGACCGGCCAGCGGGGTGCGCAGCTCATGCGAGGCGTTGGCCACGAAGTGGCGCTGCGCCGCGAACGAGGAGTCCAGCCGCTCGAACAGGTCGTCGAGGGTGCGCCCCAGCTTGGTCAGCTCGTCGTCCGGGCCGCGCAGGCCGAGCCGCCGATTGAGGTTGGTGGCTGAGATCTCCTGGGCAGTCACGGTCATGGCGCGCAGCGGGCGGAGGAAGCGCCCGGCCAGCCACCACGCGGTCAGCACGGTGAGGACCACGACGATGATCGCGGTGATCGTGAGCGCGGCATCGACGTGCTGGGCGGTCATGTCGGGCGGAGGGACGGCGTCCCCCGCTCGGACGCGGATCTGGTCTCTGCCGAAGAGGAAGCCGGCGAGCAGCAGCATCGGGACGACGACGGCCAGAACCAGGCCGGCGTACAACGTCGTGAGCTGAACGCGCAGGGACGGCCGGCGCAGGTGGTGCCGGGCGCCGCCGGCACGGCCGGTCACCGTCGGGTCCAATGCGGGATTCATCGCGGGACTCCGATCCGGTAGCCGCCCTCACGGACGGTTCCGATCACCGGCGGTTCGCCGAGTTTGGCCCGCAACCGGCGCACCGTCGTCTTGACGGCCGTGGTGAACGGATCAGCGGCCTCGTCCCAGACCCGCTCCAGCAACTCCTCCGTGGACACCACCCGGTCACCGGCAGCGAGCAGGCATTCCAGCAGGGCGAACTCCTTCGGGGTGAGCTCCAAGCGCCGTCCGCCACGAAAGGCCACCCGCCGGCTCGGGTCCAGGGTCAGATCTTCCGCCTGGAGGATCGGAGGCACGGCGGGCGCCGAGCGGCGCCCCAGCGCGCGCACGCGGGCCACGAGTTCGGAGAAGTCGAACGGTTTGGGCAGGTAGTCGTCGGCGCCCAGACTCAGGCCCTCGACCCTGTCTCGCACGGTGCCTGCGGCGGTGAGCATCAGCACCCGCGACCCGGCGCCGCCGGCGGCGATGTCACGGCACACGTCGTCGCCAGGTGTGCCAGGCAGGTCGCGGTCCAGCACCACCACGTCGTATCGGGTGCGGGCCAGGTGGGCCAGAGCGTCGTCGCCGTCGAGAACGACATCCACCGCCATGCCCTCGCGACGCAACCCGGTCCCGATCGTCCTGGCCAGCACCTCGAAGTCTTCGACGACCAGAACTCGCACGAGCGTCCTCCTTCTCACCCGGTGGCGGGGCCGTCCCGTCCACCGCGTTCGGTAGGCGCGACCGTACTGCTCACGATGCCAGGGATCCGGTGTCGGCCGGGTGTCAGCCGCTGACACCCGGCCGACACCGGCCGTGCCGTACAACCATCCCGGAAAGGCGCCCACGAGAGGCACGCGGAATTTCCCTTCAGAAAGGACCAGACGTGAGAGATCCACGGTTGACGCGGCGCAGGTTCCTCGCCGTCACCAGTGCCAGTACGGCAGCCGGCGGACTGCTGACCACCAGCTCGACCGGCAGCTCGACCGGCAGCTCGACCGGCAGCTCGACCGGCAGCTCGACGGGCAGCGCCGGCGGCCGGCTGGCGACCAAGTCGACGGGCAGGGCCGACGCGGTCACACGGGACCTCACTGAGGCGGTGCTCGCGGCGTTCGAGCGCCACCGGCTCGTTGCGATCGGTGAGTCACACGGCCAGCAGGAACACGGTGACGCGCAGCAGATGCTGCTCGCCGATCCGCGGTTGCCGCAGGTGGTCGACGACATCGTCGTTGAGTTCGGCAACGCGCTGTATCAGCCGATCGTCGACCGGTTCGTCGCCGGTGCGGCTGTCGACGACCACGTGCTGCGGCAGGTCTGGCGGAACACCACGCAGTCGCCCGGGGCCACCGGCGACCAGCCGATCCGAGAACAGTTCTTCCGGACGGTCCGCGCCGTCAACTGGACGCTGCCTGCGGAACGCAGGATCCGGGTGCTGCTCGGGGATCCGCCGATCGACTGGTCCCACATCACCACCCAAGACCAAGTGGATGTCTTTCTCGCCCAACGTGACGCCCACATGGCGTCAGTGGTGAAACGGGAAGTGCTCGCCAAGAAACGCCGGGCACTGATCTGCTACGGCAGCGGGCACGTGATGCACTCGCCGCAGCCAGGACAGAACGCCGACCACGCAGTCCCGCTGATCGAGGAACAGACCGGCCGGCACGTCTACGTGATCGTGGCCGGCAGCCATCCCCGCCTGGCGACCTGTCCACGCCGCACCGTGATCCCATGCTCAGGCAGCTGGCTGGAATCCACCGACGCGGGACAGTTCATGAACGCGCCGCGGCTGTGCGGCTTTCCCTTGGGAAGGCTGGCCGACGCCGTGCTGTACCTGGGGCAACTGACGGAACTGACGCAGCCGCTGTGGAACCCCGCGATCTTCCTCGACCCGGTGTACTGGGCGGAACTCCAGAGGCGCAACGCGATCAACGGGGGCCTCATCGACCTGGAACCGTACCGGCAGCAGCAGCCGATCACATTGCCCGCGCCACCTCCCGTGAGCTGCGTCGCCGCCAACCGCGATCATTGACGTGAGTGCAATTGCATGTCAGCAGAGGTCGGCGTTGGTGTACTTGCGGGCCACCTTGTAGATCTTCTCGTCGATCGCGCGCTCCGCGCGTCAAGCCAAGGTCGGTACGGCGTCGCACTCGACCTGGTCGACTGTGACCCCGGACAGGCCCCTCGCCCATCGGCCGATGATCTTGTCGAGCTCCGCGTCCTGCGGAGGCGTGTGACCCAGGCCGATGGCGTAACGCGCCGAAACGGGACCGCTCTCGAACGGGTGCGGCCAGGCGTGGACATCCGGCATCCCGGCCTCTTCCAGGGCGGAGATCAGCTCCAGCATGCGACCTCTCACGCGGCCGAGCATCGCGTCGAGCCCTTCGGGAGTGCCGGAGCGCACGGTCAGCACCGCCCAGGCCGCGTGCCGGCGGTGGAGAGGCGGCGGTGCGAGCAGTTCGGCGGACCGGCCGGTCTCGATGAGGTCCCATGCTTCGTAGAGCCTCTGGGTGAGCCGGTCCAGGCCACCGGGGGTCACCTGGACGGCGCAGTTGCGGATCGGGGCGCTGGGTGTCATCACCGTGATCGGGGCCGGTTCCGGCGGTGCGGGGGTGGGAGTGAGAGCGATCGGGTCCTGCCAGTTCCAGGCTGCCCACGTGCTGAAGAAGCGGCTCAGCAGGTCGTCGGCGGGGACGTCGCCGCTCTCACGTACGGTGCGCGCGGCCATGACCGCCCAGGCCAGGCCGGGAAGTCCGCCGAACGGGGCGGAGTCCAGGCCATGTGCCCGCGCCCACGCCTTCACCTGTCTGGCGAGGCAGGCGAAGCGGGCGTGGTCAGGGCCGACGGCATCGCGGATCGCGTCCGCGTCGCTGACCGCGCTCATGGCGAGCGCGGCCGCGGGGCCGAGTTCGGCGCGGCGAGCCGGAGCGTGCTCGGGGGGAAGCGGTCCGGTGGGGACCACCGTCAGGTCCGTGTCCAGGCCGGCCACGTGGAAGCGCAGGCCCGGCACCCTGGCGCCGATCACGCGGCGCACGCCGGCGGCGTCCGGCAGGGCCGCCCGCACCTGGGCTTCCACCTCGGCGATGCCCGTTTCGCCGGGCAGCGCGGCCACGAGGTCGAGGTCCGCTTCCGGGAGGTCGCAGCCCATGCGCCGGGATCCGGCGACGTACAGGATTCCCGGCCGCAGCGCTTCCGACAGCCGCCGGGTCACCCGCTCGGCCGTGGGCTTCCGGTCCGGCGGACTGCTCGCGGGGGGCATGGGCTTCCGGTCCAGCGGGCTCCTCGCGGCGGGCATGGGCTTCCGGTCCGGCCGGCTGCCTGCGGCGGGAGCGGGCTCGGGGAGCCAGCGGATCTCGCCCGTCCCCAGGGCGATCAGGGCTCGGGGACGCATGGGTTCGTCCGCGCGGCGGGACAGCAGCACCAGCTCCCCGACCTGCGCCGCCATCCCGTCCACGCGGATCGCGGCGACACGTTCGGGATCTTCGACACGTCCGAGCGTCAGGTGCGGGGTGAAGCCTTCCGCCCGTCCCGTGCAGCGGGGAAAGCGCCGTACGAGCGCGTGACGCAGACGGGACCAGGGCGTCGCGCCGCCGGCGGCAGGGTCGAGCCAGACGGTCGCGTCGTGGCGATGCCGGAAGGCACGTACGCCTTCCAGCCGGGCGGTGAAGGGCTCGACCTCGGCCGCCGCCGCGGCCAGCAGCGGCGCCGCCGCCTCGAACTCCGACTCCGCCACGAAGCCGAAGAGCAGGTTGACGTGTGGCGGCCAGCGGTCGATCTGCGGGTCGTGCACGCGGCGGACGTCCTGGATCGGCGGCCACAGCTCCCGCGGCGGTATCCAGGCCACCGCCGTACGCGCCGTCGGCGGGCTGTCGAGCATCCCGCCGCGCTCGTCACCGGCGACGTCGAGAACGGCCTCCACCCCGTAGTGGTCGGAGACGTACAGTCCCTCGGCGGCAGGCGTGTCGCCGTGCAGAGCGGCCGAGACCACCCGGGCCCGTCCCCGGACCAGGACCCTGTCCAGGCGGGCGGGCCGGCCGGATCGTGAGGAGATCGCCGCCAGCGGGTTGGCGCTCGGGTCGAAGGTGGGGGCCTCGTCGGGTCCGTGCGCCTCCGTCCAGGCGTCGCGGAGGCCGAGCGCGGACGCGGGGGTGTCCGTGCCGTCGTTGAAGTCGCCCATCAGGATCAGCTCGCCGTCCACTCCGGCCAGGCCGTCGGCGATCCGGGCCAGCTCGGCCCGCCGCCGGGCCGCGCTGTCGTGGGAATGGTCGCTGGTCAGGTGGGTAGTGGCGACGACGAGGGGGCCGACGGCGGTGTCCACGGTGATGGCGGCCACCGCCTTGTGCGGGCCCAGGTCGTGCCGGGCCGCCTCCCGTACGGGCAGCCGGCTGAGCAGCAGGAGGCCGCCGTCGTCGATGTCCGTGCCGTCCGGGTCGGTGCCGAGGGTGTAGCGGGCGCGTACCCAAGGGGCGGCCATCACCTCCGCGAGCAGCGCGGCCTCCACCTCCTGCAGCGCGATGACGTCCGCATCGGCTTTCTCGAGGGCCGCCAGGAGCAGCGGGCGACGCCGGGCGGTGTCGATGCGGTCGCTGTCGTAGCGGTCCCACAACGTGTTCCACGTCAGCACGCGCGGGGCGGCCGTGGCGGGCCGGCGCCCGGAGTGATCGTGTGCCGGGACAGGGCGCCATCCGCCGGCCGGGTCCCAGGCGTACGGGGTCCTGGCCGTGAAGAACGGCGGGCGCAGGCGGCGTGGGTCCCGCGCCCGGCCCGCCTCGCAGTCGTCGATGCGGTCCACGCCTGTCGCGCGCTCCCAGACCAGCTCGCCGTCCGCTTCGACGAAGAGCACCCGGTGCCACGGGATGTCGCCGCCCGGCGTGAAAGCAGGCAGCGGGACCCGCTTGGGGGCCGCGTCCCGCTGGCCGACTCCCAGGACGAACCGGGACGGGTCGAACCGCGGGTCCCAGCGGACCCGGTGGTAGATCTCCTCGCTGGTACGCATCACGCCTCCTCCCCGTACAAGGCGCCGTCCACGTCCTCGACGGCTCCGGACGCGCCGATGTACCAGGTGCGATGGGCTTGACCAGGATAGGGCGGGACGAACCGGCGCGACTGCGCGGCCAGCACGTGCGACGGAACCGGATGGGCACGCCGGGCGTTGCGCCGGTGCAGTTCGTCCTCCTCCACCAGCACGACCGCGTGCGTCGTCAGCGCGTCGCGCCGGCGAGCCACGGTGTGGACCAGGGAGCGCTGGTGCTGGTTGAGCGAGGTGGCGTCCCACACCACGCTGCCGCCGGCGGCCAGCGCGGCGTCGAGCCGGTCCAGGCCCTCGCCGAGCACCTCCCGGTTGTCCCGCTGGTCCGCCCGCGAGCCCCTGGCCTGGCGCAGGTCGTCCAGCGACAGGTACGTGCCGGTGCCCGGCAGGCCCGCCGCGAACGTGCTCTTCCCGCTGCCCGACGGCCCGGCCAGCTGCACCAGCCTGGGGAACCGCCCGGAGCGCCACCGCCAGGTCGCCGCCACGGCCTCCTCGACCGTGGCGATCCTCCCGCTGGCCCAGGCGTGGCGCGCCTCCGCCCAGCACCGGTCGGCCGCCTCCACGCCGAGACCGGCCAGTGCCTCGCGCAGACCGGCCCGTAACGGCTCCAGCGGTCCCGGCCCGAGGAGCCCGGCGTCCTCGGCGTGCAGGGCCGACCATTCGACCTGCTCGCGCGCCGGACCGGCCTCGCCCTCCTCGCGCCCGGTCAGTACGGCCGCCGCGACGGCGTGCAGCACGCCGAGGTCGGCCGCGAGCGCCATGCGCGCCAGCCCGGCACGCCGCTCCTCGTCCGGGTACGGCCGATGGAGCGCGGCGTGCAGCCCGACCAGATCCGCGACCCGCCGCGCCGGCCGCATGCCCAGCGGCCCGGCCAGCCGCGCCGCCAGCCAGGCGCGCGGCATGGCGTGCAGCGCGGCGGCCAGCACGCCTGCCAGCCGGGCGTCTCCGTACCGCCCGATCAGCTCGAGCCGGCTCGACACCGCGGCAACCGATGCGGCGACACCGGCCAGGCTTCCCGGGGCGAGCCTCTCCGGGGCGAGGTTCCCCGGGGCGACGCTCTCTGCGGCGAGGCTCTCCGGGGCGAGGCCGACCGCGGCCAGGAGTGCGGCCGGATCCGGATCGGCACCGGAACGCACCGACCACAGCGCCGCCGCCGGGCCCAGACCGTTCGGCACGACAGTGGCGTGCATCCAGTGCGTGCCCGTCCGTACGTGCCGCGGCCGCACCCACTTGGCCACCCGCCCCGCGAACTCCTCCCGCCCGAACCCCTCGACGGTCCGTACCACGTAGCCTTCCTGCCGCTCCGTGTCCAGCCGCAGGCCCCGCACCGCCCGCTCGTCGAAGACGCCGCGCCACAGCACCGGCGGCACCGGCACCCCGAGCCCGCGCAGGAACGCGACCGTACGCTCCCAGTCCAGGCACCGATCGCCGTCCCAGACCGAGAACCCGTAGAACCAGCTCTCCAGCGCCTGGTAGGCGATGGAATGCCGGGCGTACATGTTCTCGCCGCACACCCGCCACCCCGCCGGGATCCGCTCCCCGACCCGCCCCTGGAGTCCCTTGACCCAGGCTCGGGAGGGATGGTGCGCGGAGTCCAGCGACCGGGCGTGCATCCCGTCGGAGTACAGCGTGGTGTTCTCGCCGTCGAGTTTCTCGGTGACCACGACCTCCCGGCCGCGCAGCCCCGACAGGTCGTCCGCGCGTACGTCGTCCAGGGCGACCCCGGGCGACCAGGGCAGGTGAGGGGTGCGTGGGTAGTGCACGCGCATGATCCCCTCCCCCATCGGCCTCCGGGCGGCCTCACTGTACAAGCGGCCAGGAAAGCGGATCTATCGAATATCGCCGGACAGGGGTGGCGCGGACATGCAAAAACCCAGGTCACAATCGCGTGACCTGGGCTTTGCGTGGGGTGCGCCGCCAGGGACTCGAACCCCGGACCCGCTGATTAAGAGTCAGCTGCTCTAACCAACTGAGCTAGCGGCGCAACAGATGTAACTGTATCAGCCGCCGAGCACTGCCCGCACATCATCCGAGCCGCCCCGCCAACCCCTCGTACGCTCCCAGAACCAGCTCCCAGAACCCCTTCACGTCCATCGAGGTAGCCACCAGCGCGTTCGCGTCCTGCGCGCTCACCTTGAAGTCCGTCACGGTCATCCCCCGCGTGTAGAGCCCGGCGGTCTCCACGTTCACCACGGCCGGCACGCAGGTGAACAGGGAGGGGTCGAGCACGTACGCCACCGCGCACGCGTCGTGGATGGCCGGGCCACCGTCGGCCGTCACCACCCCGTAGAACTGGGCGGCGGGCGCCAGCAGCAGTTCGCCCAGCCTGCCCAGGGGACGCATCCGGTCGAGCACGTCCGAGGTCACCACGGCGGTCAGCGTCACGTCCAGGCCCAGCATCTTCACCGTCCACCCGGCGCCGAAGACGATCGCGGCCGCCTCGGGGTCGGCCAGGATGTTGAACTCGGCGGCCGGGTTGTGGTTGCCGCGCGTGAACGAGCCGCCCATGATGACCAGGTCGCGGGCCCACTCCACGACGCGGGGCTCGCGGCGTACGGCGAGGGCGATGTTCGTCAGCGGCCCCACGGCCACCAGCGTGATCTCGCCCGGCGCGGCCTTCAGGGTGTCCACGATGAAGTCGACCGCGTGCCCGTCCGACGGGCCCAGGGCCGGGGCGGGCAGCACGACGTCGCCCAGGCCCGTGCTCCCGTGCACGCGGGCGGCGCGCACCGTCTCGCGCAGCAGGGCGCCGGCGCTGCCCGGCGTCACCGGGACGTCCCCCAGCCTCAGGAACTCTCTCAGTGCCAGCGCGTTGGCCGTGGTCAGGGGGAGATCGACGTTGCCGCCCACGGTGGTGATGCCCACCACGTCGAGGGAAGGGGAGCCGGCGGCGAGGGCCAGGGCGAGGGCGTCGTCGATACCGGGGTCGCAGTCAATGAGAACCTTCTTCACGAAACCGGAGGATACGCATAGATCGGGCCGGGCAGTTCCCCCAAAGCTGCCCGGCCCGATCGGCGGCGGTCCAGGCCGGTGTCTTCCCCCAAAAACACCGGCGGTCCCGCACTGGCGAACCGCGGTCCCCCTCCGCGTCCGCTTCGGTGAAGGTTCGCTGGTCTCTTGACCTGCTACAACGCTACCGAGACGAATGCAACGGTCGCGTCATGACGGGGTCGAATATCTGTTTTATCCGACTAGGGAACCTCCAGCCGAACCTCTGTGCCCTCCTGCAACGATCTGCTCACCGTGCAGTACTTCTCGTGCACCCGCTCCGCGACCGCCCTGAAGACCTCGCCGGCCTCCTCCGAGGGCAGCTCCACCTCGTACGTGACGGTGACGGGGCCGAGCTTGCTCGGCTCCACCTTCTCCGCCTGCACGGTCATCGCCAGCCGCACCAGGCGGTGGCCGCGCTTGGCGGTGAGCGGCTCGACGGTCACGATGTTGCACCCGCCCACCGCCGCCAGCAGCAACTCCACGGGGGTGAAGACCCCGTCCTCGTCACCGCCGCCCATCCTTACCTCGGCGCCGCGGGCGTTCGTGGCCCGGAATCCGCCGTCCTCTGTTCGTTCGACACGCACGTTAGCCATGTTTCAGACCCTACTCAGAAAGCTTTAATGTTCATTCAGGATCGTGGGGAGCATGGCTAGCCAGGCGAATGCGAACCCCGGCCCGATCCTCTTCTGGTGCGGCGTCGCGGTGGCCGAGTTCGGCGCGATCCAGCCGGGGTTCGGCTACCCGTGGCGGCCGACGGCCTACGCCGCGGCTGCGCTGCTCGTCGCCCTCGGCTTCCTCATCGTCAAGGCCGCCGACCGCCTGCGTACCGAGGAGGCCAGGCAGCGACTGCGGCTCGGCGGCTACCTGGCCGGCGCACTGCTGGTGGCCCACGAGTTCAACTCCGCGGCGTACGTGACCGAGCTCAGCCGCGCGGGCTCGCTCGCCCTGTACGCGATGGCGGCCGTCATGGCGGTACGCAGCCACCGCGTGCCCGCCACGGCCAGGCCGACCCTGCTGATCGCCACCGGCCTCGACCCGGCCGCCCTGCGGGCCCGGCTGGACGGCGAGCACGACACCGTGGCCGTCTACCGGGTCGAGCGGGCCACCGACGAGCTGCGCGACCTTGAGGCCCGCTACGGCCTCATCCTGGTCGAGGGCGCCGAGCACGACCCCCGCGCCAAGGAGCGCGTGAGCGCCTCGGGCCTGAGCCGCCAGATTCCCGACATCGCCGACCGCGAGGTGGTGGTGGCCGGTCCGCGGCGGTTCAGGAGGTATGTACGCGGGGCGTTGTCACGCCTTGCTGTGCCGAGGTCACAGATTCATTTCAAATCCCGGCAAAAGGTTTAGGCCCACATTACGCCTCATCTGCAACGGTGGGCTGCGGACAAGGAGGCAAGGTGACGACTTTCCCCGGAAGCGCCCGTGTCGAGATGGTCATGGGCATGCCGGTCAGTGTGGACATCCGCACCGCTCTCCCGGCGCGCGAGCTGGTCCCGCTGATGGACGACGCGTTCTCCTGGCTGAGGTGGGTGGACGACACCTTCAGCCCGGTCAAGGAGGACAGCCAGATCGGCCGGCTCAACCGCGGCCAGACGATCAGCCAGGTCCCCGAGATCGTCGAGGTCCTCCACCGCTGCGACGAGCTCAGCCAGGCCACGGAGGGCTACTTCGAGGCGCGCATCAACGGCGTCATCGACCCGTCCGGCTACATCAAGGGCTGGGCGCTCGAGCGGCTGTCCCGCGCACTGGTCAACGCGGGCGCGGGCGACCACCGCATCAGCGCGGGCGAGGACATCAGGGTGCGCGGCTCGGCCGCCCCCGGCAAGCGCTGGCGCGTCGGCATCCGGGACCCGCGCAAGGACGTGGTACGCAAGGTCGTCTTCGCCCATGACCTGGGCATCGCCACCTCAGGCGGCGCTCCCGTGGTCAACCCGCGTACGGGACAGGTCGCGGAGGGCCTCGGCTCGGTCACGGTGATCGGGCCCGATCTCGGGGTGGCCGACGCGTACGCCACCGCCATCTACGCCATGGGACCCATCGTGGCCAGGCGCTTCGCGGCCGACCTGGCGGCGGCGGGGCGGTACCAGACGATGATCATCACGCGGGACGGGCAGGAGATCAGCACGCCCGGCCTCGCCGACTACAGCGGGACGGAAGCACGCCTGGCGGGCTGACCGCCCTCCGGCGGCCCGCCGCGCTCGAGTGGTTACCCAGGGTGGCGCGCGGGGCTGTGCCGCGCCGCCTCCTCAGCCGTCACTCAGCGTCAGGCGTCAGGATGTTTGCGCAGATACTCTATGTAGATCGGGCGCAGCGCCTCGCCCAGCTGCCCCTCGCCGGAGGCGATGGCATCGCTGAGCAGCGCGGAAACCCGGCTGAGGTCGTGGGCGGCCTCCGCGCCGTGACCGCTGGCGGCCTCGGCGGCCGGGATGACCTTCAGCAGGTCCCAGAGGAACCCCAGGTCCCCGTGGCGTACGGCGTAACGCACCGCCCGATCGTGCAACTCGTCGGCCGGCAGCGACTCGAGCCCGTTCGCGTCCATCTCGCTCCCTCCCTTCGTCGCCCCCTGCCCGGGTTGAGCCGACGATAACCGGCGACTACGCAGAGTAGCCGCCGGAAACGCGCAGACTGCGCCACTATCGAATTACCGAGCTCAAGTGGGAGGATCAAGCAGCGTGAGATTCATCATCAGAACCATCGCGGCGGCGGTGGCCCTATGGGTGGCCATCCAGCTCGTCCCCGGCATCGGGGTCAGCGCCCCCGCGAACTCCCCCCAATACTGGGGCGTCCTGCTGATCGTGGCGTTGATCTTCGGCCTCGTGAACGCGATCGTCAAGCCCATCGTCAAGGCGCTCGGGTGCGCCATCGTCGTGCTGACGCTCGGCCTGTTCCTGCTCGTCATCAACGCGGCCATGCTGCTGCTGACGAGCTGGATCGCGGGCCAGCTCGACATCCCCTTCCACGTCTCCAACTTCTACCCGGCCGCGTTCTGGGGCGCGATCATCGTCAGCGTCGTGAGCTGGCTGCTGGGCCTCGTCCTCCCCGACGGCGACTGAACTCGCACGTGGAGCTCGACGGCGCCGGCCTGACCTGCGCGCAGGTGCACGAGGCCGCGTACGGCGGGGCCCGGGTCACGATCGCGTCCCTCGATCGGGCCCGGGCCGCGTGGGCCACCGCCCAGGAGCTCAAGGGCCCCGTGTACGGGCGGAGCACCGGCGTGGGCGCCAACAGGGGCGTACTCGTCGAAGAGCCCGGCCTCGACCTGCTCCGCAGCCACGTGTGCGGCGCCGGCCCGCTGATCCCGCCCGCCCGCGCCAGGGCCATGCTCGTCGTCCGGCTCAACCAGCTCGTCGCGGGCGGCTCCGGCATAGACCCCGCCGTGCTCCCGGTGCTGGCCGACGCGATCAACGGCGGTTTCACCCCGCCGATCCAGACGTACGGCGCCATCGGCACCGGCGACCTCACGGCCCTCGCCACCACCGCCCTGTGCCTGCTGGGCGAGCTCCCCTGGCACCACGAACCCCCGCCCGCCCCCGCCGACCGGCCCCGCTTCCCGCTCGCCTCCGGGGACGCGCTGCCGTTCATCAGCTCGGGGGCCGCCACGCTCGCCGACGCGGCCATCGCCTGCCACCGCCTCCGCCACCTCCTGGAGGCCGCCGTCGACGTGGCCGCGATGTCGTTCGCCGCCGTGCACGCCTCGGCGGAGCCGCTGGCCGCCGCCGTACAGGAGGCCCGGCCCCACCCCGGCCAGGCCGCCGTGGCCGCACGCCTGCGCGGCCTGCTCAACCAGGCTCCGGGGACCCGCGTGCAGGACCCGTACGGCTACCGGGCCTTCGCCCAGGTGCACGGCGCCGCCATGGACACGCTCGACCGGGCGAGCGTCGCCGTCGAGACCGACCTCAACGCCGCCACCGAGAACCCCCTCATCTCCGGCTCCCTGGCCTGGCACAACGGCAACTTCCACTCGGCCCCGGTCTCCCTGGCGCTCGACGCGCTGCGTGCCGCGCTCGTGCAGACGGCCCAGCTCAGCGCCGCTCGCCTGGCCACCCTCATGGACCCGGCCTACACCGGCCGCCACCCCTTCCTCGCCGACCGGCCCGGCTCGTCCGGACTGCTGATCCTGGAGTACGTGGCCCAGGACGCCCTCGCCGAACTCCGCCACCTCGCCCACCCGGTGACGACGGGCACGGCGGTGATCTCCCTCGGCACGGAGGACCACGCGGGCTTCGCCACCCAGGCCGCCCGCCACGCGCTCGGCTGCCTGGAGCCCCTGGAGATCGTCCTGGCCTGCGAGCGTACGGCCGCCACCCGCGCCCTCCACGGCCCCACCCCGGACCGCCCCCTCACCACCGACCTCACCGCCTCCCGCCACGCTCTCCACCCACCTTCCTGACCTGTTTCAGGGACGCGGCGCCGTGTCAGCGGCGGCGTCAGCACGGCAACGGCCCGGTATCAGAGCGGTCGTCGATCGTGGATGCCATGAACGGTTCAGCAACGCCCGTTCACCCGACTTGAAGGAGCGCACCACCATGCCGATCGCCCTGACTGACCAGGACAAGCTCACCCTGCGGATCGCCGCGTGGGGCGCGGTCTCGCTGATGTCCGCCGCCGGCGCCGCCGGCTCGGCCCACAAGGTCGCCACCGAAGGCTCCATCGCCCTGACCTCCGCGACGGGCCTGGTCGGGCACGTGCTGGCCGAGGCGCCCAAGGGCGTCAAGTACGGCAGGTCCGTGGCCGAACTCGCCGACCAGGTGCTGCCCGCCCTGACGGCGGCCATGAGCCTGCTGAAGGAGCGAGACCCGGCAGAGGCCGACAACTTCCGCCGGACCGTCATCGTCGCCGTCGAAGCCGCCGTCCAGGGCCGGAAGGGCGAGCCCAGCCCCACCATGGCTGAGATGGCTCGCAAGATCACCGCGGCCCTCGACGCCGCTTCGGCCACTCCCGGGCAGGATCGCCCGGAACTGCAGAAGGCCATCCAGGAGATGGTCGATTCCGGTTTCGTCGGGGTGACGCTGCGGGTGCACGACGAGCGGGGCGAGTGGGTCGGCAGCGCCGGGGTCGCCGAGCTGGGCGAGAGCGGCACGCCGCCGATCGACGGGCACGTCCGGATCGGCAGCAACACCAAGACCTTCATCGCGACCGTGGTGCTGCAACTGGTGGCCGAGGGCAGGATCGAGCTCGACGCCCCGGTGGCCGACTATCTGCCCGAGTTCGGCCTGGACCGGCGGATCACGGTGCGGATGCTGCTGCAGCACACCAGCGGCGTGTTCAACTTCACCGGCGAGTACTACGACGACGGGACGTTCGTGCCGGGGATCCCCGCCACCACGGCGGGCAAGGAGTGGGTGGACAACCGGTTCACGACCTACCGGCCGGAGGACCTGGTACGGCTGGCGCTGTCCAAGCCGGCGCGGTTCGAGCCGGGGACGGACTGGAGCTACGCCAACACCAACTACGTGCTGGCGAGGCTGCTGATCGAGAAGGTCACCGGCCGCCCGTACGCCGAGGAGATGCGGCGACTGATCCTGGGGCCGCTCGGCCTCTCGGGCACCGTGGCGCCGACCACCGAGACGGAGATCCCCGAGCCGTACGCGCACGCCTACTACCGGTACGAGCAGGACGGCCGGCAGGAGACGGTGGACGTCACCCGCCAGAACCCCTCCTGGATCTCCAGCGGCGGCGACATGATCTCGACCACTCGCGACCTGCACACGTTCATCTCCGCGCTGGTGGGCGGCAGGCTGCTGCCGGCCGGCCTGCTGGCCGAGATGTGCACGCCGGAGCCCAAGGCCGGTTACGGCCTGGGCGTGTTCGTGCAGAAGACCGACGGCGGCGGCACCGTCATCACCCACAACGGCGGCATGGCGGGCCACGCGGCGCTGATGTACAGCACCCCCGACGGCAGCAGGACCATGACCGCCGCGCTGAACTACGTGGACGACGCCGCGCTGTCCATGGCAGCGGCCTTCCAGCAGGCGACGCAGCGGCTCGTCCAGGAGGTGTTCGGCGGCGGGCAGGCCAGCGCGGCTCAGTAGACGGGCCGCACCCCCACGGCGCCGGGCCCGGGTCATCGGACCCGGGCCACCGACCCCCGTTCCCTGAGTGTGGGCGCCTGGACCACGCGGCGGCGTCGGGTGCCGCCGTCGGTCGCCGCCGAGATCAGCCGGACCGCCGCCCGCACGATCCCGTCGATGTCCCAGTCGACGGTCGTGAGCCCCGGTGTGAGCAGCCCCGACATCGGGTGGTCGTCGTATCCCATGACCGACACGTCAGCGGGAACGTCCAACCCCAGCTCCTGAGCCGCCGCGTAGACCCCGTAGGCGATGGAGTCGGCGAAGCAGAACACCGCGCTCGGCCTCCGGGCCGTCAGGAGGTCGCGGGCGGCCGAGGTGGCGCCGGCGAGGCCGTGCGGCGCGGTGGCGACCTCGATGTCGAGGCCCAGCCGGTCGGCCTCGGCCGTGACGTGCAGGTCGGCGGGACGGTCGGGCGTGCTGGCCCGGGTCGGGGTGAGGACGGCGATGCGGCGGTGGCCGAGGTCGCGCAGGTGCTCCAGGGCCATGGTCACGCCGCGCCGGTTGTCGAAGACGACCTCCCCGGCCGTGCCCTTGATCGAGTCGCCGATGGCGACCACCGGCAGCGAGTCGCACAGCTCGCCCCAGAACGCCGCCGCCGGGTCGATCGGCTGGACGATCAGGCCGTCGACGCGCTGGTCGCGGAGCCGCTGGGCGAAGGCGCGCTCGCGGGCGGGATCGCCGACCGCGTCGAGGATCAGGGCGTAACGGTCTTTCTCCCGCAGGCCCCTGCTGATGCCGACCGCCAAGGACTGCTGCCACAGATCCTCCAGCGAGCCGCACAGCAGCCCGATCATGCCCGTGCGCCCGCTGGCCAGGGCCCTGGCGATGGGGTCGGCCTCGTAGCCCAGCTCGGCCGCCGCGGCACGGACCCGCTCCATGGTCTCCTCGGACACCTGCAGCCCGCGCAGGGCATAGGAGACGGCCGCGGGTGACAGGCCCGTGGCCTGGGCCACCTCACGGATCGTGGCTCTCTTGCGAGGCATTAGGCCAGCCTATTCGGTGCCGCCGACAGAACCGCGGTTTCCGCCACGCCGTCTGTCGGTCCGGCCGCCCCCGAAGCCGTTGACAAGCCGTAGGTGAAGCGGTTCACTGAACCGTATCACTGAAACGCTTCACGGTAGCCACGACGCAGCGCAGCGGTTTAACATGTAATGTAAGTAGGAAATAGGGGAAGGAGGGTAGCCGTGAGCGTCGACGTCCATCAGCACGTCTGGACCCACCCGTTCGTCGACGCCCTGCGCGCCCGCACCTCCCCGCCCTACGTGGACGGCTGGACGCTCTTCCTCGACGGCGAGGCCCCGTACGAGATCGACCCCCACGACCGCAGGGACACCACCGGCCTGGAGCTGGCGCTGGTGTCGATGTCGAGCCCGCTCGGCGTCGAGTCCCTGCCGCCCGAGGAGTCGTGGCCGCTGATCGACGCCTACCACGACGGCGCGCTCGCGCTGGGCGAGCCGTTCGGTGCCTGGGCGTCCACGTGCCTCAGCGAGCCCGACCCCGACCGCCTGGCCAAGGACCTCGACCGCGGCCTCTCCGGGCTGCAGATCCCCGCGACGGCGCTCCCGGACGACCGGCTGCTCGAGGTGCTGACGGACAGGGACCTGCCGCTGTTCGTCCACCCGGGCCCCGCCACGCCCACGCCGGGCACGCCGCCGTGGTGGCCCGCCGTGGTGCCGTACGTGCAGCAGTTGCACGCCGCCTGGCACTACTTCCACGCCGTGGTGCGGCCCAGGCACCCCAGGCTGCGCGTCTGCTTCACGGCGCTCGCCGGCCTGGCCCCGCTGCACTCCGAGCGCCTGATCGCCAGGGGCGGCGGCACCCGCGGCCTGGTCGATCCGGACTTCTTCGTGGAGACCTCCTCGTACGGCCCGCGCGCGATCGACGCGATCGTCCGCGAGCTCGGCATCGATGTCGTCGTCAACGGCTCCGACGCCCCCTACGCGAAAGCACCCGAGCCCGGACTCGGCGCGGCCGCCGGCCACGCCATCCGGGTCGTCAACCCCCGTCGCCTCTTGCACAGAAGGGAGACTCGTACGTGAGCACGATCCAGATCCAGGACGGGGGCACCTGTGCCCGGCTGCCGGAGCGCACGCTCGACCGCCGCGAGCTGCGCGAGCTGGTGAACGAGCTGGCCGCCCACCCCGAGGAGTGGCGCGACCAGGTGGCCTTCCCGGAAGAGGGCGGCAGGCACTACGCCTCGCTCTACCGCGACGCGTACGTGGACGTATGGCTCCTGTGCTGGCGCCCCGAGGACGACACGGGCTGGCACGACCACGACATCTCCTCGGGAGCCGTCCACGTGGTGCAGGGCGCGCTGCTGGAGTGCAACCCCCGCATCGGCGGCGAGCACCTGGAGACCGTGGTCTCGGAGGGCCAGTCGTTCTCGTTCGGGCCCGACCACATACACCGGCTCAACGGCGCGGTCGACAAGAGCGTCTCCATCCACGCCTACTCGCCGCCGCTGTGGCGGCTCGGCCAGTACTCGATCGACGACACCGGCGTCATGCGCCGCGTCTCGGTGAGCTACGCCGACGAGCTCAGGCCGCTGGACGACGCCGTCGTGGCCTGAGCACGGAGCAGTCTCAGGCCGCCGGCCGACGCCGCGGCGGCCTCAGCACGCAGCAGCTTCCGCAGGGCTCGACATCGGGCAGTGTGATCCACAGGCAGCAGGTCCTGCGGAAGTAGCCGTCACCGGCGGGCTCGATCAGCCCGTCGACCGGCGGGCCCAGCTCCTTGAGCAGCCGCATGTAGTCGCCGGGCACGACCGACGTCAGCGGGTGGGCGAACGCCTCCGCCGTGGAACCCCACAGGGTGCGCTCGCCCACCTTCGCCACCGCCTCGATCGCCTTCACCAGCGGCCGCTGCGACTCCGCCAGCGCCCCGCCGATCGCCTGGGCGCCCGAGCCCCAGCTCACGCGCGTCGCGGCGACCGTCACCCCCGCCTCCGACACCTTGAAGTACGTGTCGGCCGGCCGCATGACCGGCACGCGCCCGTCCAGCGCCCATCCGAGGGCCATGGGCAGCGTGTGCCAGTAGCTGTAGGTCTTCCAGAACAGCGCCGCCCCGACGTGGCGCGGCGCCTTCCAGCGCGCGGCCGTCTCGTCGATCAACCCGACGAGCAGCTCGTACGGCTCCCGCAGCAGCTCGCTGACCGGCGTCCAGCTCTCGTCAGGCTCGATGACCAGGTCCGGTTCGACCCCGATGATCCCGCCCCGCCCGTCGGCGAGACGCTGGAGCGCCTCGGTCAGCACGCTGGAACCTCCCTATAGGTAAGCCTTACCTAAGGTAGCAGGCCGCCCCGCGAACCACCCAGCCACGATCTGGACCCCGACCACTCCCAGCCCGGCCACCAGCGGCACCGACCAGCCGCCGGAGACCTCCCGGAGGAACCCGAAGAGCAGCGGCCCCAGCGCCGCGATCACGTACCCCACGGACTGCGCCACGGCCGACAGCGCGGTCACGGTGGCCGGATCGGCGGGCCGCAGCGCGATGATCAGCAGCGCCAGCGCGAACGAGGCCCCCTGGCCGATCCCCAGCACGATCATCCATGCCCACGGCGCCGTCGTCGGAGCCAGCAGCACGCCGAGGTAGCCGAGGACGGTCAGCACCCCGGAGCCCACCACGTACGGCACCTGCGAATCCCGCCGGCCGGCCAGCACGGGGACCGCGAGCGCGGTGACCACCTGGACCAGGTTCGTCAGGCTGAGCAGGTAGCCCGCCTGGTCGGCGGCCAGTCCGGCCTCCAGGAAGATCGTCGGCAGCCAGGCCAGCATGACGTAGAAGGTCAGCGACTGCAGGCCCATGAGCGCGGTCACGTACCAGGTCACGCGGCTTCTGATCACCGCGCCGAACGGCCTGGGCCCGTTCTGCGCCTCTGCCCGGCCGCGCAGCGCCTGGGGCAGCCAGAGCAGCGCGGCCAGCACGGCCGGCACGGCGAGCAGCGCGGAGACGCCGCGCCAGCCGTACCCCGTGGCGTGCTCGACGGGGATCACCAGCGCGGAGGCGGTCGCGGCGCCGGCCACCACCGCGGAGACGTAGACGCCGGTCATGAGGTTGACCCGGGTGGGGAAGTGCTGCTTGACGACGGCGGGCATGGAGACGTTCATGACCGCTATCGCGGTGGCGGCGAGGGCGGAGCCGAGGTAGAGCACGGGCGCGCCGTCGAGGCCGCGCAGCGTCACGCCCGCCGCGATGACCAGCAGGCCGGCCAGCAGCGTGCGATCCAGCCCTAAACGGCGCGCGAGCAGCGGCGTGACCAGCCCGAACACGCCCAGGCAGACCACCATGACCGTGGTGACCGCGCCGCCGCCGGCGGGCGAGAGGCCCACGTCTTTCATGATCTCGTCGAGGAGCGGGGAGATGCCCGCGATGGCCGGGCGCAGGTTGAGCGCGGCGAGCACGAACCCCGCCACCAGCACGGCAGATCTCAACGACATAGGGCACCACTCTCGCATAACGCGCTGACAACGTTGTCTGCCGGGTCGTGGTGAGACATGATCCTGGCGTGAGACCGACGATGAAGGACGTCGCCTCGGCCGCCGGTGTGGCGCTCAAGACCGTCTCGCGCGTCGTGAACGGCGAGCCCGGCGTCCATCCGGCCACGGCCGAGCGGGTGCGCGCGGCCATCGACCGGCTGGGTTACCGCCGCAACGAGAGCGCGCGGGTGCTGCGCAGGGGCAGGACCGCCACGGTCGGGCTGGTCATCGAGGACGTGGCGGACCCGTTCTACGCCGGTCTCAGCCGGGCCGTCGAGGACGTCGTCATCGGGCACGGCTGCCTGCTGCTGAGCGGCTCGTCCGGCGAGGAGCCCGGCAGGGAGCGGGAGCTGGTCGAGACGTTCTGCGCGCGCCGGGTGGACGGGCTGATCGTGGTGCCCGCCGGCGAGGACCACACCTACCTCCGTCCCGAGCTGGAGGCCGGCACGCCGGTGGTCTTCGCGGACCGGCCGCCGGGGGCGGGGATCGACGTGGACACGGTGCTCGCCGACAACGCGGGTGGCGCCGGGGAGGCGATCCGCCATCTCATGGGCCACGGCCACCGCAGGATCGCCTTCCTCGGTGACGACCCGGGGATCTTCACCGCCGCCGAACGGCTCAAGGGCTACCGCGAGGCGCTCGGGGGGCTGTTCGACGAGCGGCTGGTGTCGATGCGGCCACCCTCGCTGGAGGCGGTACGCGCGGACCTGGCCCGCATGCTCGCGCTGGACGATCCGCCGTCCGCGCTGTTCACCGGCAACGGCCGCTACACCGTGACCGCCCTGCGCGCGCTCGACGGGCGGCGGATGGCGCTCGTGGGCTTCGACGACTTCGAGCTGGCCGACCTGCTGACCCCGCGGGTGAGCGTGGTGGCGCAGGACCCGGCGTGGATGGGGCGGGTGGCGGCCGAGCTGCTCTTCCGTCGCCTGCGCGGCGACTCGGGCCCGCCGGAGCACATCGAGCTTCCGGTACGGCTCATCGCCCGCGGCTCCGGCGAGCTGCTCGCGCCCGGGTGACTCTCAGCCGAGCTTCTCCTCCACGCCCACGGTGCCGGCCCCGGCACTGTCGCAGGCGCCCCGGGACTGCCCGTAGGCGCCGGGCGGCAGCGTCACCCACTCGCCCAGGACGTCGAGCGCCCGCCGGCAGACCACCACGGCGCGGAACATCCACGTCTCCCCCGTGGGATTGCTGCACGCGGCGACGCCGAGGTCACTGCCCTGCTCCTGCACGACCGTGTCGCACTTGAGGACCTTGGCCACCGCGGGGGCAGGCGGCGCCATGCCCGCGGCCACGAGACCGATGGCCGCCGCGACGAACATCCCTTTGGACACTGCCCCTCCCCGCCGTGACCGTCACTTTATGCAGTCGATCGTAAGCGAAGAGTGTGCACCATGCCCAGTGGACCGCTGAACGCGGCCCACCATATAGTCGTTTGCGCATCAGTTCAGAAAATTTTTTCACGCAACGTACAGGAGCGCGCATGAATGCCGCCGACGTCGCACCCGAGACGCAGGCCAGGTTCCCCCTAGAGCTGATGTACGCCGCGGCCCAGCAGTACTACATGGAGGAAGCCACCCAGGGCGACATCGCCAAGCGGCTCGGCGTCTCCAGGGCGACGGTGAGCCGGCTGCTCACCGAGGCCCGCAGGCAGGGCATCGTCGAGATCAAGGTGCACCGGCCGGCCACGCTCGGGGACGGCCCGCTGGCCGCCGAGGTGGCCGAGGCGCTCCGGTTGCAGCGCGTCTACCTGGTCCCCAAGGTCAGCGGCCCCACCCTGGGCCCGTGGCTGGCCCCCGCCGTGGCCCGCGCGCTGTCGGCGGTCGGGCTGGAGTCCGGCGACGTCGTGCTCGTCTCGTCGGGCACCACGGTCTACGAGTGCGCCCGCGAGGGGCTCGGCCACTACCCAGGGGTCACGATCGCCCCCGCGGTGGGCGGCCAGGAGGAGCCGCAGCCCTGGTTCCAGACCAACGAGACCACCCGCATCCTGGCCGAACGCGTCGGGGGCGTGCCCGCCTACCTCTACGCGCCCGCGCTGCCCGGCCCCGAGCTGTTCTACTCGCTCCAGCACGAGCCGTCCGTGCGCCGGGTCATGGACCTGTGGGCGCATGCCAAGTGCGCCATCGTCGGCGTCGGCTCGGCCCCGCTGATGCGGCAGATGATGCCCGCCCTCATGCCGCGCGACGCCGACAGCCTGCGCGAGGCCGTGGGCGACGTGTGCATGCGCGTCTACGACCGCGACGGCGAGCCGATCACGTACCCCGGCAGCGAGCGCCTGGTCGCCACCCGGCTGGAGGAGCTGCGCCGCATCCCGACCACCATCGCGGTCGCGGTGGGCGCGGAGAAGGTGCTGTCCATCGTCGCGGGAGCCAAGGGCGGCTACTTCAACCAGCTCGTGACGGATGTCCCTACGGCAGAGGGCCTGGTGGCGGCCGCCCGAAACGTCTGAACATCTTTGCTGGACAAAGTTTCAGAAGGCGCGCTACCGTGAGCCGCACCACAGGATGTGTCCCTTTGTGAGGGCCATGTCCTGTTTCGGGGGCAGTGCGTCATGAATCCCGGTAGCAAGTGAGGAACAAACCCGTGAACAGAGCGAAGATGCGGACCTCCACGTTCGCCGCAGTGGCAGTGCTCGCAGGCTCGGTGCTGGCCGCGTGCGGCTCCGGCTCCGGCTCCGGATCCACCGGCGGGAGCACCAGTGGTGGCGGCGCCGTGGAGAACGCCAAGGTGGCCTTCCTCATGCCCGACCTGGCCTCCACCCGGTACGAGCTGCAGGACAAGCCGCTGTTCGAGGCCAAGATGAAGCAGCTCTGCCCGACCTGCCAGGTCATCTACCAGAACGCCGACTCCGACGCCGCCAAGCAGCAGCAGCAGGCCAACTCGGCGCTCGCCCAGGGCGTCAAGGCCATCGTGATCGACCCGGTCGACTCCGCCGCCGCGGCCACCATCGTCAAGTCGGCCCAGTCGCAGCAGGTCCCGGTCATCGCCTACGACCGGCCGGTCCCGGCCACGCCCGCCGACTACTACATCTCGTTCGACAACGAGAAGATCGGCCAGATGATCGCCCAGTCCCTGGTCGACCACCTCAAGAAGGAGAACGCCAAGGGCGGCATCCTCGAGGTCAACGGCTCCCCCACGGACGCGGCGGCCGGCCTGATCAAGAAGGGCATCCACAGCGCGGTGGACCCGAGCGGCTTCAAGCTGCTGGCCGAGTACGACACCCCCGACTGGCAGCCGGAGAAGGCGCAGACCTGGGTCAGCGGCCAGATCACGCAGTTCAAGGACCAGATCGTGGGCGTCGTCGCGGCCAACGACGGCACCGGCGGCGGCGCGATCGCCGCGTTCAAGGCCGCGGGCGTGAAGGTGCCCCCGGTCACCGGCAACGACGCCGAGGTCGCCGCCGCGCAGCGCATCATCGCGGGCGACCAGTACAACACCATCTCCAAGCCGATCAAGATCGTGGCCGAGGCCGCGGCGAACACGGCCTGGGAGTTCATGCAGGGCAAGAAGCCCGCAGGAAAGACCACGCTCTACAACACCCCCTCCGAGCTGTTCGTCCCCACGGTCGTGACCAAGGAGAACATCAAGGAGGTGCTGTTCGACAGCGGCATCATGAAGGCCGCCGACGTCTGCACCGGCGAGTACGCCAAGGGCTGCGAAGAGCTCGGCATCAAGTAGGAGAGCGCCGATGACCGTCCTGTCCCTGCGCGGGATCAGCAAGACCTTCGGCGCGGTGGCCGCGCTCACCGACATCGAACTCGACGTCGCGGCCGGCCAGGTCGTCGCCGTCGTGGGCGACAACGGCGCGGGCAAGTCGACGCTGGTCAAGATCCTGTCCGGCGTGCACCCGCCGGACGGGGGCACGATCACGTTCGAGGGGAACGAGGTCGAGATCCCCACGCCGTCCGCCGCGCACAAGCTCGGCATCGCCACGGTCTTCCAGGACCTGGCGCTCTGCGAGAACCTCAACGTGATCCAGAACCTGTTCCTCGGCCAGGAGATCCGCCCGCTGCGCCTCAACGACGTGGCCATGGAGACCCGCTCGTGGGAGCTGCTCCGCCAGCTCTCCGCCAAGATCCCGAGCGTACGGGTGCCGGTCGCGGCGCTGTCGGGCGGGCAGCGGCAGACGGTGGCCATCGCCAGGTCGCTGCTCGGCGACCCGAAGGTCATCATCCTCGACGAGCCCACCGCCGCGCTCGGCGTGGCACAGACGGCCGAGGTGCTCAACCTGGTCGAGCGGCTGCGCGAGAACGGCCTGGGCGTCATCATGATCAGCCACAACATGGCGGACGTGAAGGCCGTCGCCGACACCGTCGCGGTGCTGCGGCTCGGCCGCAACAACGGGGTGTTCGCCGTGGACGAGGTCTCCACCGAGGACATCATCGCCGCCATCACCGGCGCCACGGACAATGTGGTGTCCCGGCGGGCGCAGAAGGGACTCAAGTCGTGAGCACATTGACGACAGACCGCCAGGACGAGCGGCTCCAGGACCGCGACGGGCTGCGCGGCGCACTCGCCGACGTGCTCGATCGCGCCCGAGGCGGCGACCTGGGCGTCATCCCCGTCGTGGTCGGGCTCGTGGTCATCTGGACGGTGCTGCAGATCCTCAACCCGATCTTCCTGTCCAGCGCGAACCTGGTGAACCTCACGCTGGAGTCCGCCGCCGTCGGCATCATCTCGCTCGGCATCGTGTGCGTGCTGCTCGTGGGCCAGATCGACCTGTCCGTCGGCTCGGTCAGCGGACTGTCGGGCGCGGTGCTCGCGGTGCTGTTCGTGGGCCAGGGACTGCCGGTCTGGCTGGCCATCGCAGCCGCGGTGATCATGGGTGCGGTCATCGGCTGGGTGTACGGGCAGCTGTTCAACCGGTTCGGCGTGCCGAGCTTCGTGATCACGCTGGCCGGCCTGCTGGCCTTCCTCGGGCTCCAGCTGTACGTGCTGGGCACCAAGGGCTCGATCAACCTGCCGTTCGACTCGGGCCTGGTGAACTTCGCCCAGCTCGACTTCGTGCCGGCCTGGCTGTCGTACACGTTCGCGGTCGTCGCGGCCGTGTGGCTGTTCGCCAGCGGATACCTGCACGCGCAGCAGCGGCGCAAGGCCGGCCTGTCGGCCAGGAGCGTGTCGGTGCTGGCCATCAGGAGCGTGGCGCTGCTGGTGGTGCTGGCGTTCGTGGTCTGGTACCTGGGCCAGACCCGCGGCGTCGGCTGGATGTTCGTCTTCTTCGTGGCGCTCGTGCTGATCATGCACTACCTGCTGTCGCGGACGAAGTGGGGCAGGGCCGTCTACGCCGTGGGCGGCAACGTGGAGGCCGCCCGCCGGGCCGGCATCAACGTCAAGGCCATCTACACCTCGGTGTTCGTGCTCTGCTCGACGTTCGCGGCGGTCGGCGGCATCCTGGCCGCGGCCAGGCTCGCGGCGGCCAACCAGTCCAGCGGCACGGGCGACGTCAACCTCAACGCCATCGCGGCGGCCGTGATCGGCGGGACGAGCCTGTTCGGCGGTCGCGGCACGGCGTTCGGCGCGCTGCTCGGCATCATCGTGATCCAGTCGATCTCCAGCGGACTGACCCTGCTCAACCTCGACTCCTCGATCCGGTTCGTGGTCACCGGCGCGGTGCTGCTGCTCGCGGTGATCGTCGACTCCGTGTCGCGGCGGTCGAGGACCTCTCACGGCAGGGCCTGATGGCGATCATCTGCGTGGACGCCGGCACCACGGTCATCAAGGCGGTCGGGTACGACGCCGAGGGCGCGGAGGCGTTCGTCGCCCGCAGGGAGACCACGGTCTCCAGGCCCGCGCCCGGCCACGCCGAGCAGGACATGGGCGCCGTCTGGGAGGCGGTCGCCGCCACCGTGCGCGAGGTGGCCGCCCAGGTGGACCGGAATGGCGACAGGGTCGACTTCGTGGCCGTGACGGCGCAGGGCGACGGCTGCTGGCTGGTCGACGCGGAGGGCGAGCCGACCGGGCCCGCCATCCTGTGGAACGACGCCAGGGCCGCCTCGACCGTGGACGCCTGGACCCGCTCCGGGGTCGCGGCCGACGCCTTCCGCCTGAACGGCTCGTCGGCCGCCTCCGGGCTGCCGCACGCGATCCTGACCTGGCTGCGCGCGAACGATCCCGACCGGCTCGACCGCTCGAGCGCGATGCTGACCTGCGGCGGCTGGATCTTCGCCAGGCTGACCGGGGAGCTCGTGGCCGACGAGTCCGACGCGTCCGCGCCGTTCATGGACCTGCGGGCGCGGGCGTACTCCCCTGCGCTGCTCGCCATGTTCGGCCTGGAGTGGGCGGAGCGGCTGCTGCCCCCGATCCGCTCCGGCCACGTCGCCGAGCTGACCCCGGAGGCCGCCTCGGCGCTGGGCCTCCCCGCCGGGACGCCGGTCGCGATGGCCCCGTACGACATCGCCGCCACGGCCCTGGGCGCGGGCTCCGTACGGGCCGGTCAGGCGTGCGGCATCCTCGGCACCACGCTGTGCACCGAGGTCATCGTCGACTCCGCCGATCTGGAGGGCGATCCGATCGGGATCACGATCGCGATCCCCGGCGGCTATCTGCGGGCCTTCCCCACCTTCGCAGGCACGGAAGTGGTGCAGTGGGCGTGCCGCATGCTGGGCCTGCACGGGCCGGCCGAGCTGGGCGACCTGGCGCTGCTGAGCCAGCCGGGCGCGCGCGGGCTGACGCTCCTGCCGTACCTGTCGCCGGCCGGTGAGCGGGCGCCGTTCTCCGACCCGCTGGCCAGGGGCTCGCTGCTGGGCATGTCGTTCGAGCACGGCCGCGAGGACGTGGCGCGGGCGACGCTCGAAGGTCTGACGATGGTCATCCGCGACTGCCTGGCCGCCACCGGCGCCGAGCCCACGGAGCTGCGCGTGTGCGGCGGCGGCTCGAACAGCACCGTCTGGCTCCAGCTGATCTCCGACGTCACCGGGCTGCCCGTGCGCCGCCCGGCCGACTCCGAGGTGGGGGCGCGGGGCGCGTACCTGGTGGGGCTGGCCGCCACCGGCGCCGCCCCGTCCATCGCCGCGGCGGCCTCGACGCACGTACGCATGCGCGACGCGGTAGAGCCCTCCCCCGCCCGCCAGGCGCTGTACACGCGGCTGTTCGACGACTTCCTGACCCTGCGCGGGACGAACGCGGCCTCCTGGCCGCTGCTGGCCGAGATGAGGGGCCGTAGATGAGCGAGCGCAGCGAGCGAACAATCAGACGCAGCCGTGCCACGTTCATGCGACCGACGAAGGAGGGCGCATGAACGTGTGGATCGGCGTCGATCTAGGGACGCAGAGCGTACGGGTCATGGCCGTGACCGGCGACGGACAGGTGGTCGGGACGGCGAGCCGGGCGCTGTCGAGCCACCGCGACGGGCCCCGCCACGAGCAGGACCCCGAGCAGTGGTGGCGCGAGCTGTCCGTCGCCGCCCGCGAGGCGCTGCGGTACGTGCCCGCGTCGGAGGTGGCCGGCGTGGCCGTCGACGCGACCTCTGGAACGATCCTGCTCACGGACCCCTCCGGCAGGGCTGTGACCCCCGCGCTGATGTACGACGACCGGCGCGCCGACGCCGGGCGCGCCAACGAGGTGGGCGCGGCCGTCTGGGAGCGGCTGGGCTACCGGCGCATGCAGCCCAACTGGGCGCTGCCGAAGCTCCTCTGGCTGCTCGAGAACGCGCCCGAAGGGGCCCGGCTCGCCCACCAGAGCGATTTCGTCAACCGGCGACTGGTCGGCCACGAGGTGGCCACGGACCTGAGCAACGCGCTGAAGACCGGCGTCGATCTCATCGAGGAGCGCTGGCCCCTCGAGGTGATGGACGCGCTGGGGGTGCCCGCGCAGCTCCTCCCCGAGGTCGTACGGCCCGGCACCCGGCTCGGCGTGGTCTGCGCCGAGGCCGCCCAGGAGACCGGCATCCCCGCGGGCACGCCCGTGTTCGCCGGGACCACCGACGGCTGCGCGGCCCAGCTCGGCGCGGGCGCCGACCGGGTGGGCAGCTGGAACTCGGTGCTGGGCACGACGCTGGTGCTCAAGGGCGTGACGAAGGAGCTGATCCACGACCCGCTCGGCGTCGTCTACTCGCACCGCGCGCCGGACGGCTCGTGGCTGCCCGGGGGCGCGTCGAGCACCGGCGCGGGTGTCCTGACGCGCGACCTGCCGGGCCGCGACCTCGACGCCCTGAGCGCCCAGGCGGCCGCCCGCCCCGGGCCGCCGGCCGGCGTCACGTACCCGCTGGTGTCGCGTGGCGAGCGCTTCCCGTTCGACGCCCCGGCGGCCGAGGGGTTCACGCTCGGGAGCCCGGCCGACGACGTCGAGCGCTATGCGGCGATCCTGCTCGGCGCGGCCTTCGTCGAGCGTCTCTGCTTCGACTACCTCGACCTGCTCGGCGCCCCCGTGGACGGCGAGATCATCCTGACCGGCGGCGCCACGCGCAGCGCGTACTGGACGCAGCTCCGGGCGGACGTCCTGGAACGTCCGGTGACGCTGCGGGAGAACGCCGAACCCGCCCTGGGCATGGCCGTCCTGGCGTCCGGCGACTCCAGCGGGATGATCAGGACCCGCGCGGTCGTCGACCCGTCGGGAGCCGACCTCACCGAGGCGTACCTGCGCTTCGTCACCGAACTGGAGCGGCGCGGCTGGCTCGACACGGCCGCCGCCGAACACGCGCGCGAGAGGACCGACCGATGACCGACCTCGTCGTCGTCCGCCACGGCGAGACCGTCTGGCACGCCGAGAACCGCTACGCCGGAATCAGCGACATCGAGCTGACCCCCCGCGGCCACGCCCAGGCCGCCCAGCTCGCCGAGTGGGCCGGGCAGGCGGGCCTGTCGGCCGTGTGGGCCTCCACGCTCAGCCGGGCCCAGATCACGGCCGCCGCCGCCGCGGCCAAGGCCGGCGTCGCCCTCCAGATCGACGCCCGGCTGCGCGAGCTGGACTTCGGCGAGGGCGAGGGCCTGACCTCCGCCGAGATGGCGGCCCGGTTCCCCGAGGCGCGGGCCGCGTTCGAATCCGACCCCGCCGAGCACCCGCTGCCCGGTGGCGAGGACCCGCGCGCGGCCGCCGACCGGTTCGTCGCCGCGCTGAACGACATCGCCGCCGCCCACGCCGACGGGCGCGTCCTGGTGGTGGCGCACACCACCGCCATCAGGCTCGCCCTGTGCCGCCTGATCGGCGTGCCGCTGGGCGAGTACCGGCGGCTCTTCCCCCGCCTGGACAACTGCGCCCGCACCGAGCTGCGCCTCCGCGCTGGGCGGCGCGCCGCGCTGCTGCAGTACAACTCCCCGATTGGAGCCGTTCGTTGACCATCCGAGTCCTTGCCGCAGGCGACCACTTCGTCCGGAACAGCCTGCTCATCGACGCGCTCAGGCGCGAGGTCCCCGGCGAGGTGGACGTCCGTGAGCTGACGCTGCCGTGGCCGGTCGAACCGTTCGGCCGGGTGGGCGAGGTGGACGAGGCGTCGGACGTGGAGGACGAGCTGATCGAGGCGCTGCGCGGCGTCGAGGTCTGCGTGACCCAGATGGCCCCCCTGACCAAGCGCGTCCTGGACGCCTCCCCCGACCTGCGGCTGTTCTGCGTGAGCCGGGGCGGCCCCGTGAACGCCAACCTGGAGGCGGCCAAGGCGGCGGGCGTGGCGGTGACGTACGCGCCCGGCCGCAACGCGGTGGCCACCGCCGAGCACACCCTGGCCATGCTGCTCGCCGCCACCCGCAGGATCCCCCAGACGCACAACGACCTGGCGGGCGGCGTGTGGCGGGGCGACTACTACATGTACGACAACGTCGGCCCGGAGCTGGACGGCAACACGGTCGGCCTGGTCGGCTACGGCGCCATCGGCCGCCGCGTGGCGCGCATGCTCGAGGGCTTCGGCGCCGACGTGCTGGTCTACGACCCGTACGTGGACGTGCCGGGCAAGGTGGAGCTGGACGAGCTGCTCCGCCGCTCCCACTTCGTCTCCCTGCACGCCCGCGCCACCCCCGAGACCATCGGCATGATCGGCGCGGCCGAGATCGCCGCCATGCCCCGCGGCTCGGTCCTGGTCAACTGCGCCAGAGGTGCGCTGCTCGACTACGACGCCGTGTGTGACGCGCTGGAGTCGGGCCACCTGTTCGGCGCCGCGATGGACGTCTTCCCCGAGGAGCCCATCCCGCCCGGCTCGCGCCTGCTCACCACCCCCAACCTGATCATGACTCCGCACCTGGCCGGGGCCAGCAAGCAGACGGCCATGAAGGCCGCCTCGATCGTGGCCGCGGACGTGGCCCGCTATGTGCGCGGCGAGCCGCTGGCCCACGTGGCCACCGTCTGATCGCCGCCTCGGGCGCGGTCAGCGGATGCGCTCCAGCGTGCCCTCCGGGCTGGTCACCACCGTGACGCTGAAGTCGTAGCTGGTGCCTGGCACGTCGCCGCCGCCTGCGGCGACCACCAGCGCGCCCTTGGACATGCCGAGCCCGACCAGGGCGACGAGGTCGCCGCCGCCGTCGGGCAGCCAGGTGGTGAGCACGACGTCGGACTCGGCCAGGCGTACGGGCAGGTCGAGCTCGGCCATCCTGCTCAGCAGGTCGGCGTGGGAGAGCCGGCGGCCGTCCGCCGTCAGCAGCGCCTGCTGGCGCTTGGCGTCGAGCACGGGCAGCGCGGTGGGCTCCAGGGTGAGCAGCCCGCGGAAGTCGATCGTGTCGAGCGCCGCGCCCAGCGAGATGACCTGCCGCACCCGGGACTCGTCGGCCGCACGGACCGCCGTCTCCGCCAGGTCCGGAGTGGTGATCAGGGTGCGGGCGTCGCACTCCCGCAGCCGCGCGGCCATCTCTCCGGCGCCGAGCGAGGGGTCGATCGGCGCCGCCACCCCGCCCGCGGCCAGCACGGTGTGCACGGCCAGCGTCTGGGCGCCGGCCGTCGAGACGAGCACGCCCACCACCTGGTCGCGCCGCGCGCCCCTGCGTACGAGCCCGGAGGCCGCCCTGGTCACCTCGGTCACCAGCCTCCGGTAGCCGTAGACGTGGCCGCCGCGCAGGTCGACGAGCGCCCGCCGCTCGCCATGCTCGTAGGCCTGGCGGAACACCTCGTGGATCACAGTGCCGGTGGTCGAGGCGCTGGGCTTCATGCCCGCCAACGTACGGCTGGGCGGCCAGACCAGCATCCCCCGATGTATGTAGGCCGATGTGCATTCCAGCGGGGCGGGCCCGAGCCCTGCGCGACTCGAGCCCGCAGTCACACGCCCGGAGCCGGGCCCCCACCCCTCCGAGGAGGCCCAGCCCCGTGCGGGCGCGTGACGTCCGCGATCGATCGGCCACTCCCGGAGTGGCCGATCACACTTAGCAACGTTAGGTGTGCAGACGGCGGCAGCACATGCGCTGACATCGCCATTAGAGGATGTAACCGGTCCTGCACCGTGATGTGTAGAGAGGTGCACGGGTCAGCGGCTCTCGATGACCCATGCGGCGATCTGTGTACGTGTGGAGAAGCCCAGCTTGGACAGGATGTTGGCCACGTGGCGGGCGGCTGTCGCGGGGCTGATGACGAGTTCGTCGGCTATGGCCCGATTACTGAGCCCTCTGGCGATCAGCTCGGCGATCTCGCGCTCCCTTGCCGTGAGCCTGCTGTCCTGGTGGACCGAGATCACGGGCTTGGGAGGCCGCTCGGGCAGCGCGCCGTCGAGAGCGCACGCCACGGCCTGCTCGGCGGTCATGCCCGTGCCCTCGGCCCACAGCATGCCGACCACGGCCTCGCCGAGCTCCGCCCGCGCGGGGCGCAGCACGTCCTCCGTACGCGCGTCCGGCTGCCGGCCCCGCAGCGCCACCGAGGCGGCGGCCAGCAGGACGGCGCGCCGGGGGTCGCCCTCGGCGCTGACCAGGACCGCCCATTCCTCCAGCCGCCTGGCGATGCCGGAACGCAGCCCCGCGTCGCGGCTGAGCACCAGCGCCTCGGTGAGCCTGGCCCTGGCCTCCACCAGGTCGCCCTCGTCCAGCGCCACCTTGCCGAGCCCGGCCAGGCAGCTCACGATCTGCTGCCTGGCGTCGACGTGCCGCAGCAGCCGCAGCCCCGACTCGTAGTGCCGCTTGGCCGCCCCGGAGTCGCCCGCGCGCCTGGTCACCTGGGCGAGCCCGATGTGGGCGAAGGCCTGGCCGACGTGGTTGTCGAGGTCCTCGCTGATCGCCAGGACCTCCTCGAACGCGCGCTGCGCCTCGTGCAGGCGGCCGTGGTGCAGGCCGATCTGTGCCTTGGTGCCCTGCGCCAGCGACTCCAGGACCAGGTCGCCTGACTGCGCGGCGTGCTCCAGCGCGCGGGACAGGGTGTCGGGCTGGCCGGTGAGCTGGGCCAGCACGATCAGGCCGATGGCCTCGCCGTACCCGTCCTTGACCGATCTGCACAGGTCGAGGCCCGCACGCGTGCACCGCGTGGCCGGCTCCAGATCGCCCGCCGCCAGCGCCAGCTCGCCGCGCAGGATCGTGGCCTGGCCGCGCAGCTCCCGCCGCACCTGCGGGGCGCCGAGCGCCAGCAGGCGGTCGAGCCGCTCTGTCACGTCGAGCTTCCTGCCGCTGCCGACCAGCAGGTAGCGGAGGTCGGTCAGCAGGCCGAGCCCGGTCTCCGGCTGCCCGTTGGCGATCGACCAGTCGCAGGCCGAGCCGAGCTCGGCCTTGAGCGCGTCGAAGAGATTCACGTACCGCTCGATCACCGGCCACGACGTGCGCGCCCCCGGCGCGATCGCCTCCTTGAACCGGGCCGCCATCGCGGCCAGCGCCGTCAGGTGCCTCTGCCGCAGCTCCGCCTCCTCGCCGGACTCGGCGAGCTGCTCCAGCGCGTAGTCGCGTACGGTCTCCAGCAGCCGGTAACGGGCCTGGCCGGCGATCTCCCCGTCCAGGGCGACCAGCGACTTGTCCACCAGGTCGCAGAGCCGGAGCAGGACGTCCTCCTCGGCCAGCCCCGGGCCCGAGCAGACGGCTTCGGCCAGGTCGAGCGTCCACGAGGAGCGGAAGGCGGCCGTGCGGCGCAGCAGCAGCCGCTCCTGCGGGGTGAGCAGCCGGTAGCTCCAGTCCACGGCGGCCCTGAGCGTGCGGTGCCGGGCCGGAGCCGTACGCGCGCCGCCCGCCAGCAGCCTGAACCGGTCGTCGAGCCGCTCGACGAGCTGGCCGACCGACACCACCCTGACCATGGCGGCGGCCAGCTCGATCGCCAGCGGCAGGCCGTCGAGCGCCTGGCACAGCTCCACGACCAGCGGCCGGTTCTCGTCGGTCAGCGTGAAGTCGGGCCTGGCGGCGGTGGCCCTGGCCACGAAGAGCCGGACGGCCTCGCTCTCCTCCCCGTCCACCGACAGCTCCACCGACAGGGGCGGCACCCGCCACACCGTCTCGCCCGGCACGCGCAGCGGCTCCCTGCTGGTGGCCAGCACGGTGAGCCCGGGGCAGGCGCCGAGCAGGTCACGGCAGAGCTCCGCGCACTCGCCGATCACGGGCTCGCAGTTGTCGAGCAGCAGGAGCGCGCGCCGCCCGCCGATCGTCTCGGCCAGGTCGCCCACGATGCCGAGCGCGGCGGCGACGTAGCCTCTCAGCTCGCCCTTCTCCAGGTCGGCCAGCTCGATCAGCCACACGCCGCCCGGGTGGTCCGAGGCGATCCTGTCGGCCAGCCGCACGGCCAGCCGGGTCTTCCCGATGCCTCCCGCGCCGCACAGGGTCACGGCCCGCGACACGCGCATCAGATGGACGAGCTCGTCGAGGTCGGACTCACGACCCACGAACGCGTTCGGCTCGGCCGGCAGGTTGCTGAAGTCAGCAGATCGCAGCATCACTGTGAGTGTGTCACCAACTACGCCATGCGCCCAGACGTAATCGTGAAGAACTGTCAGTGCCCGCGGGCACATTCACTCCATCGCGGCCTCGATGACATCCTGGACGATCGTGGTCACCGCGTCGGCCCGCGACCCCGGATGCTCCAGCACGACCCCCACCGCCACCTCGGGCGCGTTCGCGGGCGCGAAGGCGGTGATGACCGCGTGGTCGTCCGTCCCCGGGATGACCTTCGAGGCGGAAAATCCTGGCGCTCCCACTCCCGATCCCCTGGAAGCCCGGGCGCGGGGCGCCATCGTCATCATGGCCACCAGGTTCTTCGCCACCGCGGGCGACACGGCCCGCCGGTAGACCGCGGGTCCGGCACGGTCGACGACCGAGCCGTCCGGCAGCCGCACCTCCTCCACCAGGTACGGCCGCATCAGCACCCCGTCGTTCGCGACGGCCGCCGAGAGCATGGCGACCATCAGCGGCGTCACCCGGCTGTCGTGGTGCCCGATCGCCGACAGGGCGGTCTGGGACCTGTCCATGCCGAGCGGGTACCGGCTCGCGTCCGCGGCCAGCGGGATGCTCAGGCCCGGCGCGTTGAACCCGAACGCCTCGGCCTGGTCCCTGAGCAGGTCCTGCCCGAGTTGGAGCCCGATGTTGGCGAACGCGGTGTTGCAGGACACCTGGAACGCGTACGTCAGCGTCGGCCGGGCGTCCCCGCACCCGCCGCCACCGGCGTTCTCCAGGAACGTCGAGGTGCCGGGGAGCCGCAGCCGGGCGGGGGCGTCCACCAGCGCGTACGGGGTGTACTCGCCGGAGGCCAGCGCCGCCGCGGCCGTGACCAGCTTGAACGTGGACCCGGGCGGATAGAGCCGGTTCAGCGCCCGGTTCAGCAGGGGGTGCGACGGATCCGCCACGAGCCGGCGCGCGGTCTCGGACAGGCGCGCCGGGTCCAACGTGGCGAGGGCGTTCGGGTCGTACGTCGGATAGCTGGCCAGGGCCAGGACCGCCCCGGTCGCCGGGTCGATGGCCACCACCGCCCCCGGCAGCCCCGTCGCCTTGAGCCCCTCGTACGCGGCCCGCTGCACCCGCTCCCTGATCGTCAGCCGGACGTCCGCCCCCTCCACGACCCCGTCCCTGACCAGCGACCGCACCTTGACCTGGGGGTCGTCCCCCGACAGCACGCCGTCGCGCGCCTGCTCGATCCCGGTGGAGCGGTAGAGCGACATGTGCCCGGTGACCGCGGCGTACAGCTCTCCGTCCCGGTAGGTCCTCCGGTAGAGGTACGGGCCGGCGCCGGTCGGGCGGCTCGTGGCGATCGGCGTGCCCTCATAGGTGAGGATGTCGCCGCGCGGATGGTCGAACCTGGCGATCAGCGGCCGCTCGTTCCTGCGGTCGGAGTTGAGCACGCGCGAGCCGAACGCCTGGACCAGCGTTATGTGCGCCAGCACGAGGAAGAGCATTGCCGAGCAGCACCTGGCGACGCGGCGCAGCGGCTCGTTGATCCGCTCCGCCCTCGATCCGGCCATGGATCTTGGTTTAACAGCCGGAACGCAAAGGCGGAGCTAGAGGATGCTGCGGTAGTAGGAGATCTTGTTGTGGATGTAGCGCTGCCGCTCGGTGAGGTTGTCGATCTGCGCCCGGACCTGCCGGTCGTGCTCCTCCAGGAGCTTGATCCGGTCGGGGATCGTGTGGTCCCCCGCGCGGACGAGCTCGGCGAAGCGCTGCATCTGGCGGATGGGCATGCCCGTGTCACGCAGGCACCGGAGGGTGCCGAGCCAGCCGATGTCCTCCTGGCTGAACCTGCGCTGCCCGGCCGCGTTGCGGCCGACACGCTCCAGCAGGCCGATCTTCTCGTAGTAACGCAGGGTGTCGAGGCTGAAGCCGGTCTCCTCGACCACTTCCGCTGGTGTGTAGACACTCACGGCCCTTAGCATCCCACCTGGAGTGCACTCCAGGTCAACGCCTTGACATAGAGCGCGGCACGATGCTCCGGCCCACGGTTCCGCCGGTGGGGTCAGGGGAGGTGGTCGGCCAGGTAGCGGCGGACGAGCTGCTTGCACTCGGCGATCAGCAGCGCGTCGCCCCGGGGATCCGCCCGGAACGCCAGCTTGAGCACCGCGTCCGAGGCCTCCACCGCCACCAGCAGCGCGCGGTCCAGCCCCGGCCCCGCCGGGGCGCCCAGGAGCTCCCGGCTGAGGGAGCGCAGCCGTTCGGCCACCACCATGTTGTTGTCCAGCGTCCCGTCCAGCGTCCGCCGGCTCCCCTCCACCGAGGGGCCGCCGGGCGCGAGGAAGACCTCGCCGAAGTCCATCACCCCGAACCCCGGCGTGGTGCGCTTCATGTCGACGAACTCGTCCACGGCCAGGTCCACCAGGTCCGTCCAGTGCCCGAGGTCGGCCTGGGGGATGCGTTCGGTGATCCGGGCGAGAAACGCCTCGAGGTTGCGCCGCGCCAGTGCCCGCACCAGCCCCTGCTTGTCGGGGAAGAACTGGTAGAACGTGCCGATCGGGACCTCGGCCCGGCGCGCCACCTCCTTCGTGGTCAGCGCCTCGTAGCCGACCTCGTCGAGCAGCAGCGCGCACTCGTCGAGCATCCGCTCCACCCGCTCCGCGCTCCGGCGCTGGGCGGGACGGCGGCGCAAGGTACTCGTCATGACCCCATCCTGACCTATGCCGAAGGGTAAAGTTCGCCACGAAAGCCTAGGCCAGGGAGGAGTCCGGGATGTTCCTGTGGGGTACGGCCACGGCCGCGTACCAGATCGAGGGCGCCGTCGAGGAGGACGGCAGGGGCGTCTCCATCTGGGACACCTTCGCCCATGAGCCGGGCCGCACCAGGGACGGGCACACCGGCGACGTGGCGTGCGACCACTACCACCGGTGGCCCGAGGACGTCGAGCTCATGTCCGGTCTGGGAGTGAACGCCTACCGGTTCTCGATCGCCTGGCCGCGCGTCCAGCCCCAAGGAGACGGACCTGTCAACGCCAAGGGGCTCGACTTCTACGAGCGCCTGGTGGACGCGCTGCTCGAGCGCGGCATCCAGCCGGTGCCGACGCTGTTCCATTGGGATCTGCCGCAGGCGCTGGAAGACCGCGGCGGGTGGTTAAATCGGGAAATTCCGGAAAAGTTTGCCTGCTACGCCGCCGCGGTCGCCGACCGCCTGGCCGACCGCATCCCTCTCTGGATCACCCTGAACGAGCCGTTCGTCCACATGGCCTACGGATACGCCATGGGCATCCACGCCCCCGGCCAGGCCCTCCTCACGGACGCGCTCCCGGCCGCCCACCACCAGCTCCTGGCCCATGGGCTGGCCACGCGGGCGCTGCGGGCCGCAGGCGCCCGCCAGGTCGCCATCACCAACAACTGCACCCCGGTCTGGCCCGCCTCCCAGCAGGAGGCCGACCTCAAGGCGGCGGACGCGTACGACATCCTCCACAACCGCCTGTTCAACGACCCCGTACTTCTCGGCAAATATCCAGATTTGTCGGCATACACCCCCACCCTGGACTTCCTCCAGGACGGCGACCTCGACATCATCGCCACCCCGCTGGACGCCCTCGGCATCAACTACTACAACCCCACCCGCATAGCCGCCCCCACGGACGAGGGACTCCCCTTCTCGGACGCGGGCATCACCGGCCACCCCACCACCGCGTTCGGCTGGCCGGTCGTCCCCGACGGCCTGCGCGAGCTCCTGACCGGCCTCAAGAAGAGGTACGGCGCCGCGCTCCCGCCCGTCCTCATCACGGAGAACGGCTGCTCCACCGAGGACACGCTCGAGGACGACGCCCGCATCGAGTTCCTGGACGGCCACCTCGCGGCGATGCGCCGGGCCATGGCCGAGGGTGTGGACGTGCGGGGCTACTTCGTCTGGTCCCTGCTGGACAACTTCGAGTGGGCCGAGGGCTACCACCAGCGCTTCGGCCTCGTACGCGTGGACTTCGAGACCCAGCGCCGCACCCCGAAGGCGTCCTACCGGTGGTTGCGCGACTTCCTGAAGGCTCAGAACACCGACACGTGAACGTGGTCGTAGTGGTTGGCCGTGATCCCGCCCCGGTCCGACATCGGATCCCAGCCGCCCCCTGACCGGATGTCGTAGTACCGCTGCTTCCAGATGATGTACATGACGCCGATCCGGGCGCCGTTCTTGATCAGGTAATCCGCCAGGGCGTCACCGCGGGCCTCGTCGGCCCCGGTGGCCCTGGTGCCGCCTGTCGACATCATGAAGTCGCAGGCCCGGCCCTTCCCGTGCTCGCCGGGGTCGCCGGGGCGCAGGCAGCCGACGCCGTACTTCATGGGGAAGTTCTGCATGATGTCGGCGCGCACCGCGATCATGCGCTGGGTCAGCCCCTCCGAGCCGCCCGGCTGCTGGAAGCCGAACTTGGCGAGCAGCTTCTCCACGTCGCGCTGCTTGTCCTGCAGGTCCTTGATCTCTTTGCGGAGCTTCTCGATCTTGTCGTTGGCGGCGATCTTCGCCTCTTTGGACTTGTCGATCAGCTTCTGGACGTTCTCGATGCGCTTGACGCGCTCTTCGGCCATGTACGTCATGTTGGCCGCCTGCCCCAGCAGCGCGTACGGGTCGCCGTTGGGAGCGAGGAGCTGGAAGGTGTCGATCGGGCCCACCATGTACGCGCTCTGCGCGATGCGCGTGACGTCCGCCTGGGCCGCCTTGAGCTGGGCCTGCAGGGAGCCGGAGGTGGTGGTGGCCTTCTTCACCTGGAGCTTGATCTCCTCCAGGCTCTGGATCTGGCCGCGGTAGCGCTTCTCCAGCTGCGCGGCCTGTTTGGTGAGTTTCCTCAGGTCAGCAGGGCTGGGATCGGCCACGGCGGGCGACGGCGCGGGGAGCCCGAGCAGCCCGGCGAGGACGGCGACAAGACCGGCGACCCGCCAGATTCTCACACCCGTCCCCTCCCTCATAGACGGACCGAAACTATAGAAGATGATCTTGATGCCTGTCACCCGAACGACCGAACTCCCGCACCTTTGGCGAAATTTATGGCGATTTAAGGCGATTTGTCGGATTTAAGGAGAAGCTAAAGATTGGGCCTTGTATAGACCGCTCCAACGGTCTGAGATGGCGATCGAACTCGTCTCTGCGAAGGGGCAGACCGTGTCTCGATCATTGACCCTCGCCACCGCCGTCATCCTCGGCTTAGGCACGTCCATCGTGGCCACGACCGCGGAAGCGTCCGTGGACCCCCTACCGGCCCGCGACCGCATCGAGCTCTACCAGCTCGACAGCCCGCCGGGCACCGCCCAGGCACTCAGGGAGAAAGGCTTCGACGTCGTCCAGCAGGAGATCAAGGGCGGCAAGGAGCACATCGAGCTGACCGCGGCCCAGACGGACCTGGCCGCGCTGCGCAAGCTCGGCCACAAGCCCGAACCCGTACGCAACCCGCAGGGCCAGACCCAGCTGGAGGCCGCCAAGGCGCAGGCGGCGGGCGGCTACACCGTCTGGAAGTCCTACTCAGAGCCGGGCGGCATCGCCGACCAGCTCAAGGCCATCGCGAACGCCAACAAGGACCTCGTCAAGCTCCAGTCGATCGGCAAGTCGCTGAAGGGGCAGGACATCCTGGCCGTCAAGGTCACCACGGGCGCCCGGCTGCTGCCCGACGGCCTCAAGCCCTCGACGCTCTACTCCGCCACGCAGCACGCCCGCGAGTGGATCGCCACTGAGGTGGACATGCGGCTGCTCAAGTACGTGCTCGCGAACAAGGCCACGCTCAAGGACCTGCTCAACAGAACCGAGCTCTGGTTCGTCCCGGTGGCCAACCCCGACGGGTACGACTTCACGTTCACCGAGGGCAACCGCCTGTGGCGCAAGAACCTGCGCGACAACGACGGGGACGGCAAGATCGCGATCGGCGACGGCGTCGACCCGAACCGGAACTTCCCCACGAACTTCCACTACGACGAGGAAGGCTCGTCGAGCATCCCGAGCAGCGAGACCTACCGCGGCACAGGGCCCGCCAGCGAGCCCGAGACCAAGGCCATGGACGGCCTGCTCAGGCGCGTCGGGTTCGAGATGCAGCTGAACTACCACTCCTACGGCCCGCTGCTGCTCTACCCGAGCGGCTTCCAGATCGCCACGGAGACCGCCGACAACCCGATCTACGAGGCCATCACCGGCAACGACGCCAAGCCCGCGGTCCCGGGGTTCGACCCCGACCTCGGCGCCGAGCTGTACACCACCAACGGCGACACCAACGACCACGCCCACCGCCAGTACGGCACGCTGTCGTGGACGCCCGAGCTGGACGAGGGCTGTGACGGCTGCGGCTTCGTCTTCCCCGACGACGAGGCGCTGGTGCAGGGCGAGTTCGAGAAGGGCCTGCCGTTCGCGCTGGACGTGGCCAAGTCCGCGGTCAACCCCGTCGAGCCGGTGAACCACCTGGGCAACACGACCCCCGACTTCGAGCTCGACCCGTTCGAGGTCAGCTACGGCAGGGACCAGGTCGTCCAGGTCGACGCCAAGCGCAAGCTCGGCCCGGTGCTCCTGAACTACCAGGTCAACGGCGGCCGCACCAGGACGGCCCTGACCTCCGAGTGGAAGGGCGGCGAGCGCTACGGCAAGGGCTACGACCGCTACTACCACCGGCTGCGCGGCAGGATCACCGGCACGAAACCCGGTGACAAGGTGAAGGTCTGGTTCAGCTCGATCGGCAGGAAGAGCGCCGACTTCACCTACACCGTGGCGTCCGACATCGGCGGCAAGGTGCTGATCCTGGCCACCGAGGACGTCACCGGCCTCAGCCCCGCGCAGGGCGCGACCGAGGCCAAGTACGCCGACGAGTACGCCGCCGCGCTCCAGGCGGCCGGCTACACCTCGGACGTGTACGACATGGACAAGATGGGCCGCAAGGCCCCGCACCCGCTCGGCGTGCTCAGCCACTACCAGGCCGTGGTGTGGGAGACCGGCGACGACATCATCCCGAGATCGCCCGGCCAGGTGGCGGGCACGACCTCCAAGGGCGGCGTGGACACCGAGCTGGCGGTCCGCGACTACCTGAACGAGGGCGGCAAGCTGCTGCACGCCGGCAAGTACCCGTCGTACGCGGCCAACGCCAACGGCAGTTACTACTACCAGCCCGACCAGCCGGCGCAGCCCGAGTGCACGGTCCCGAACGACCCGCCGTGCATCCCGGTGTTCAACGACTTCCAGCAGTACTGGCTCGGCGCGTACGTCTTCTTCGACGACGCGGGCACCGACCAGAACACTGGTCAGCCGTACGCGCTGCGGGGCCAGGGAGGCGCGTTCGAGGGCTTCGACGCCACGATCGAGCCGAGCCACACCAACTCGTTCGTGGCCACCTCGGCGATCCTGCCCGCCAAGCAGTTCCCGCTGTTCGCGAGCTCGGCCCAGATCAAGTGGGTACGCCCGGGCGGCCCGTTCGACCCGCACACCGGCTCCTGGGACGTCTACAGCGGCATCGCCGACGTCTCCTGGAAGCGGCTGACCAAGACGATCGACCTGACCGGGAAGAGCGCGGGCGAGCTGTCGTTCTGGACCTCGTACGACACCGAGAACGGCTGGGACTTCCTGACGGTCGAGGCGCACACGGCGGGCGGCGACGACTGGACCACGCTGCCGGACGCCAACGGGCACACCGCCCAGGACGCCGGCAGCAGCTGCGATCCGCCCAGCGGCGGCGAGGGCTGGCGGGCGATCCACCCGTTCACCCAGCGCTACCAGGGCCCGAACTGCGAGCCGACCGGCACCTCCGGCTCGTGGAACGCGGCCACCGGCAACTCGGGCGGCTGGCAGCAGTGGAAGATCGACCTGACCCCGTACGCGGGCAAGAAGGTCGAGCTCTCCATCTCCTACATCAGCGACTGGAGCACCCAGGGCGCGGGCGTCTTCCTGGACGACTTCGCGCTCACCCTGGACGGCGCGACGGCGGAGCAGACCTCGTTCGAGTCGGACCTGGGTGGCTGGGCGGTCGGGGCGCCTCCCGAGGGCACCTCACCGTCGATCAACAACTGGTTCCGCACCGACCAGGTCTTCGAGGAAGGTGGCGGCATCGTCACCAAGGACACCGTCTACCTGGGATTCGGCGCTGAAAGCGTGACCGACCAGGCCACGCGGACCGACCTGGTGAAGCGGTCGCTCAAGCATCTGCTCGGCTAGGGCCCGGGAGGGGTGCGGCACGCCAGGCCGCACCCCTCTTGCGTGTCCGCACAGAACATGGTTCGGTCGCCTTGAGGCATCCCGAAAGCAAGCAAGCATTCGGTCAAGCAGGAGGCTCACGACATGCGCCAGCACGACACGCTGTTCATCGGGGGCGAATGGGTGGCCCCAGCGGGCACCGGAACGATCGAGGTGGTCTCCCCGCACACGGAGGAGGTCGTCGGCCGGGCGCCCGACGGCACCGCCGAGGACATGGAGCGGGCGGTCGCGGCCGCCAGGGAGGCGTTCGACCACGGGCCGTGGCCGCGGATGACGTTCGCCGAGCGGGCCGAGGCGATCGGCCGGCTGGCCGCGATCTACGACGAGCGGCAGGGCGAGATGGCCGCGCTCATCACCGAGGAGATGGGCTCGCCCATCACGTTCTCGAACCTGGCCCAGGCGCCCCAGCCGCTGGGCATGCTGCAGTACTACGCCGAGCTGGGCAGGACGTTCGAGCAGGAGGAGCAGCGGCCGGGGCTGTTCGGCCCGACCACCGTGCGCAGGGAGCCCGTGGGCGTCGTGGCGGCCGTGGTCCCGTGGAACGTGCCCCAGTTCGTCACGATGACCAAGGTCGCGCCCGCGCTGCTGGCCGGCTGCACCATCGTGCTCAAGCCGGCGCCGGAGACACCGCTGGACGCGTACCTGCTGGCCGAGTGGGCGCTCGAGGCGGGCATCCCGGCGGGCGTGCTCAACATCGTGCCCGCGGGCCGCGAGGTCGGCGAGCACCTGATCTCCCACCCCGGCGTGGACAAGGTGGCCTTCACCGGCTCGACGGCGGCCGGCCGGCGCATCGCCGCCATCTGCGGCGAGCAGCTCAAGCGGGTCAGCCTGGAGCTGGGCGGCAAGTCCGCCGCGATCATCCTGGACGACGCCGACCTGGCCGCCAGCATGGGCTTCCTCTCGCTGGCCTCGCTCATGAACAACGGCCAGGCATGCGTGGCCCAGACCCGTATCCTCGCCTCGCGCAACCGCTACGACGAGGTCGTCGAGGCCATCGCCGGCATGACCACGTCCCAGCCCGTCGGCGACCCCGCCGACCCGGCGACCGGCATCGGCCCGCTGGTGGCCAAGCGCCAGCAGGACCGGGTGGAGGGGTACATCAGGATCGGCATGGAGGAGGGCGCCAAGGTCGTCGTCGGCGGCCTCGACCGGCCCTACGACCGCGGCTGGTACGTCTCCCCCACCGTTTTCGCCGGCGTCAGCAACGACATGCGCATCGCCCGCGAGGAGATCTTCGGCCCGGTCCTGGTCGTGATCCCTTACGAGGACGAGGCGGACGCCGTACGCATCGCCAACGACAGCGACTACGGCCTGGCCGGCACGGTCTGGACGGGCGACACCGAGCACGGCATGGACGTGGCCCGCCAGATCCGCGCCGGCACGTACGGCGTCAACTGCTTCATGCTGGAGACCAACGCGCCCTTCGGCGGCTTCAAGGCCAGCGGCATCGGCCGCGAACTCGGGCCCGAGGGCCTGAACGGCTACCTGGAGTACAAGACGATCGCGCGGCTCGGCTGAGCACACATGCGAAGGGCCTCGTGGCACTGCCACGAGGCCCTTCTGATGCGAAATGTGCACCCAGCGCGCCCCCGCAACGCTAGGTACAGATCCCGCTACCGGAAGTATGTCCCACGTCCACCGCGACGGCGGTTTCCTTCCCCAGGGACTTTCTCCCGGCGGTTTCCTTCTGTACGTCCTAGATAGACGCGTTTAACTCACGAAAGGTTCGAGGCAATCCATTTGCCGATTCTGCGGATGAGGTCGGGGGTCGCGGCGGACTCGGCGTGCCCGTACCCGGGCTCGATCCAGAGCTCCTTCGGCTCGCGCGCGCCTGCGTAGAGCTGGCGTGGGTGGTCGAGCGGGAAGAACGCGTCGGCGTCGCCGTGCACGATCAGCAGCGGCGCCGGCGAGATGAGCGCGGCGGCCTCGTGCGGCGGCATCGGGATCGGGTCCCACTCGCCGCGGGCGATCCTCGTGCGCTTGGCCATCCTGGCCGCCCAGCGGCCGAGCGGCCGCTCGATGGCCCAGTGGACCTGCCGCATCGGCTTGGTCCCCCGGTAGTACCAGCGGGCCGGTCCGCTCACCGCCACCACCGCGTCCACGCCCCCGTGCAGCGCCGCGTGCCGTACGGCCACCGCCGCGCCCATGGAGAAGCCCACCACCGCGATCTTGGAGTAGCCGACCACGCGGGCGTGCCTGACGGCGGCCTCCACGTCGAGGATCTCCAGGTCGCCCACCGTGGTCTCGCCGCCCGAGCGCCCGTGGCCGCGGAAGTCGAAGGCGACCACGCCGCCGTACTCACTCAGCACGTGCACGATGCGCCGCGCACTCCGCTCCCGCCACGACCCGGTGAACCCATGCGCCACGACCAGACCGAGGTCCGTACGGGCTGAGGGCGTGTGCGCGGCGTCGATGCGGACCCCGTCAGCGGTGCGCAGCATGACGGGGAAGTTGGGCGCGAAGTGCATGGATATGAGCTTATGTTCGCCCCGCGTCCGCCCCATGCTCGGCCGCCCACACCGCGATCTGCGCCCGCGAGTCGAAGTCCAGTTTCTCCATGATGTTGGCGATGTGCCGGGCCACGGTGGCCGAGCTGATCACCAGCTCCTGGGCGATGCCGCGGTTGCTGAGGCCGCGGGCGAGCAGCACGGCGATCTCCTGCTCCCGCGCGGTCAGCCTGCCGTACGGCGCCGCCTCCTGGGCCGCCTCCTGAACGGGTGCGCCCGGCTGCGCGAGAGCGCGCCCGGCCTCGCCCTCGAGCACCCACCTGGCCACCTCCTCGGGCGGCCGCTCCGCGCCCTTGGCCCAGAGCAGCGCCACCCGCCCGGCCCCGAGCCTCGATCGGGCGAGCACCAGCAGCTCCTGGACGCGGCCTGGCGTGCCGAACTGCCCGATGGACTCGCGCAGCGCGGTGGCGGCCGACCCGGCCAGCACCGCGCCCTCCAGGTCGTCCTGGGCCCGCGCCAGGGCGGACAGCGCCACGAGCGCGCGCATGACGCCCCTGCGCTGGCCCATCTTCCTGCTCAGGTCCAGGCCGGCGGAGATGTGCCTCCTGGCCGCGGCGTAGTCGCCCAGCCCGGCCGCCACCCGGCCGAGCTGGGCATGGCAGCGGGCCAGCTCGACGCGGTTGTCCATCTCCTCGATCAGCGGCAGCGCGGCGGCGTGGCGCGACCTGGCCGTCTCCAGGTCACCCGCCGCCTCGGCGACCGCGCCGAGATGGGTCAGGGCCCTGGCCACCGTCCAGTGGTGCCCGGCCTCCGTGGCCAGCGCGAGCGCCTCCTCGCCGTGGCGCTGGGCCTGGTGCAGCCGCCCTTGGAAGAGCGCCAGGTTGAGCTGGGCGATCCTGGCCGTGCTCAGGTTGAACAGGTCGTCGTGGGCGGTGGCCGCCGCCTCCAGCTCATCGAGGTAACCCCGTGCCTTCTCGCTCTGCCCGGTGCGGAAGAACACGCTCAGCGCCACGCCGTACGCCATGCCCAGCCAGTGCGTGTACGGGTGGCGCTTCTGCTCCTCGACGCTCTGCACGATGAGCTCCTCCGCCCCCGCGAGCTCGTCGGCGAGCTCCAGCCCGTACGCCAGCGCGCCCTTGGCCACCGCGATCAGGTCGGCGGGCACGCCGGACAGGTCGAGCGCGAGCAGCCGCTCGTGCCAGGCGATGCTCTCGCCCAGATCGCCACGGACGATCAGCATCGCCAGCGACACGCGGGCGAGGCGGAGCCCGAGCACCGCATCGCGGCTCTCCACCGCCCAGTCCACCGCGTTCCTGGCGTCGTCGAGGAGGGCGCGGCCCCTGGTGAAGTGCGCGAAGCGCTCCTGCCACGGCTTCCTGCGGTCGTACGAGCCCGCCGCGTAGCCGCGCTCCAGCTCCTCGCAGATCACCTTCAGGTGCCTGTCGCGCAGCCGCTCGCACTCCCCGGCCTCGTCCAGGCGCTCGGCGGCGTACTGCTTGATGGTCTCCAGCAGGCGGTAGCTGCCGGGGGCGTGGTGCAGCACCAGCGACTTGTCGACCAGGCCGCCGAGCAGGTCGAGCACGTCAGCCCTGCGCACGATGCCGCCGTCGGCGCACACCTGCTCCGCCAGGCCGAGGTCGAACAGCCCGGCGAAGACCGACAGCCTGCGCAGCAGCACGCGCTCCTTGGGCAGGAGCAGCTCGTGGCTCCAGTCGACGGTGGCCAGGAGCGTGCGCTGCCTGGCGGGGGCCGTGCGGTCGCCGGTGGTGAGCAGGCTGAAGCGGTCGCCCTTGCGGTCGGCGATGCGGTCGGCGATGCGGCCGGGGCCCAGCAGGCTGGTGCGGGCCGCCGCCAGCTCCAGCGCGAGCGGCAGGCCGTCGAGCGCGTGGCACAGGCGTACGACGTCGCGCATGCTGCCGGTCACCCCGCGCGCGCCGGCCGCGTGCGCCCGCTCCACGAACAGCAGCACCGATTCCGCCTCGGGATGCCGCTCGTCCGGCAGCTCCAGCGGCGGCACCCGCCAGATCAGCTCGCCGGGGATGTGCAGCGGCTCGCGGCTGGTGAGCAGGAACCGCGGCCGCGGGCACTCGGCGATCAGGTCGGCGACCAGCTCGGCGCAGCGGTCGACCAGGTGCTCACAGTTGTCCAGCACGATCAGGGCCTCGGCGCCGCGCAGGCGCGTGCGCAGGCCGTCGAGCAGCCGTCCGGGCACCTCGTCGCGTACGCCGAGCACCTCGGCCAGCTCGTTGACGAGCAGCGCGGGGTTGCCGATGCGGGCCAGCTCCACCAGCCACACGCCGTCGGCGAAGCGGTGCGCCTCCTGCGCCGCCACGCGCAGGGCCAGGCGGGTCTTGCCGATGCCGCCGACGCCACTCAGCGTGACGACGCGTTCTTCGTGGACCAGTGCCGCCAGCTCGGCCAGGTCGCGGGCGCGCCCGACGAAACGGTTGGGCTCGGCGGGCAGATTGTGCAGGACTTGCGCGGTCATGTGGGTGCCCAAGCGGTAGCGGGAGGATCACATCCGGTGCATAGTCTCCACCGCTTCAGTGCCCGATGGGATCACTTTCCGTGCAGAGCTCGCGACTGTTTGGATAGGAGTGTAGGGCGCTCAGGTCCGCGACGCTCATGATGATCCTTACGGGTGATTCGTCCGCCGCGTCGAGCGCCTGCGGGACGTCGGAGATCATCACCCGGGCGCCGCTCGCGCGCATGCGGTGCCTGAGGGCGCCCGCGTCCAGCTCTGCCGGCAGTGGGCAGACGACGCCTCCCACGGCGATCACCGCGGCCGCCGCCACCATCAGGTCGCACCCGAGGGGCAGGCAGATGAGCACGGTGTCACCCTCGCGCACGCCTCTGCGCCGCAGCTGGACGGTCGCGACGGCGGACCTCTCGTCCAGCTGCTCCTCGGTGAGCTTCAGGCCCGTGCCCGAGTCCACCATGACGATCCGCTCCTCCATGTGGCCCACGGTAGGGAGGGGGTCTCGTGCATACATGGGGCGGAATATGCAGATCCTTATGCAGAAGCTCCGTCACCGCCGCGGGGCCCTTCACCTACCCTCCGTGAACGCCGCCTACACACCTGCCGGCTCGGAGCTCAGGCGGGAGTGGCAGGGTGCTTGGCGGCCCACACCGCGATCTGCGCCCGCGACGTGTAGCCGAGCTTCTCCATGATGTTGGCGATGTGGCGGGCGACGGTGGCGGGACTGATCACCAGCTCGGCCGCGATGGCCCGGTTGGAGAGCCCACGGGTGAGCAGGTTGGCGATCTCCTGCTCGCGGACGGTCAGCAGCGAGTGTTTGACCGGCTCGGCCACCACGGGCAGCTTCTGCGTGACCCGCTCGCCCTCCAGCACCCGCCGGGCGACGTCGTCCGGGCTCATCGCCCGTCCCCGCGACCACAGCGAGGCCGTGCGCCCGTCGCCCAGCTTGGTGCGGGCCCGGCCGAGCAGCTCCTCGATCCTGAGCGTGGAGGACTGCTGCCCGATCGACTCGCGGAGCGTGGCCGCCGCCGCGGCGGCCAGCACAGCGGCATCCAGATCGCCTTCGCACTCCGCCAGCACGGACAGCGCCACCAGGCTGCGGGCCACGCTCTGCCGCTGCCCGGTCTCCCGGCCCAGGGCGAGGCCGGCGCCCAGGCACTCCCGCGCGGTGCCGAACTCGCGCAGCAGCGCCGCCACCCTGCCCATCCTGGCCAGGCAGCGCGACAGGTCGAGGTCGCTGCCCAGCTCGCGCAGCCAGGGGACGGCCATCTCGTACTGGGCCTTGGCGGTCACCAGGTCGCCGCGGAACTCGGCCACCGCGCCGAGCTGGGTCGCGGTCCTGGCCATGATCCAGCGATGGCCGTGCTCGCGGGCCCGCGCGAGCGCCTCCTCGCCGAGCCGCTGCGCCTCGCGCAGCCGGCCGCGGGTCAGGGCCACCGCCGACAGCCCGGCCAGCCCCGCCGCCTGGTTCCACGCGTCGCTCGAGCGGGTGGCCAGGGCCAGGCCCTCTTCGGCGTGGCGCACCGCCTCCTCGGGCCTGCCCATGCGCAGCAGGATGACGACGATGAGGCTGTGCATGACGGAGCGGGGGTAGGCGTTCGCCGAGGAGAGCCCGGTCAGGCTCTCCTCGGCCAGCTCCAGGGCGCGGCTCAGCTCGTCCCTGGCCTCCAGGCCATAGGCGAGGTACGCCTTGGCCTGCGCGATCTGCTCGGGCGGCACGCCGGTCAGGTCGAGCGAGAGGAACCGCTCGATCCAGGTGACGATCTCCGTCAGGTTGCCGCAGATGGGCAGCAGGCCCGTGCTGGCGGCGCACACGCGCAGGCCGAACTGCACGTCGCCGGACTCGGCCGCCCAGTCGAGCGCCACCCGCTGGTCGTCGACGAGGCTCTTGCTCATGGTCAGCGCCTCGAGCCGGCGCGCCCACGGCACGCCCTGCTCGACCATCTCTGTCATGAAGTGGCGCTCCTGCAGCTCACAGAGCACGTGGAGGTGGCGTTCGCGCAGGGCCTCGCGCTCGCCGGCCCGCTGGAGGCGCTCGACCGCGTACCGCTTGATGGTCTCGAGGAGCCAGTAGCGCCTGCGGCTCTCGTCGCAGAGGACCAGGGACTTGTCGACCAGCCCGCCGAGCAGATCGACGATCTCCCCCTCGGAGATCGGCTGCGCCGCGCAGATCTGCTCGGCGAGGTCGAGGTCGAAGTCGCGGGGGAACACCGACAGCCTGCGCAGCAGCACCTGCTCCTTCTCGGACAGCAGGTCGTAGCTCCACTCGACGGCGGCCAGCAGCGTGCGCTGCCGGGCGGGAGCGGTGCGGCCGCCGGTGGTGAGCAGCGAGAACCGGTCGTCGATGCGGTCGGCGATCTGCCCGGGGCTGAGCAGGCTCGTCCGGGCCGCGGCCAGCTCCAGCGCGAGCGGAAGCCCGTCGAGCGCCTGGCACAGGCGGACCACGTCGGCCAGGCTGTCGGGACCCAGCCTGGTGCCGGCGGCCGTGGCCCGGTCCATGAAGAGCTGCACGGACTCGGCGTCGGGAGCGCCCCTGTCGGGCAGGTCGAGCGGCGGCACCCGCCAGATCAGCTCGCTGGCGATGCGCAGCGGCTCCCGGCTGGTGGCCAGGATGCTCAGCCGCGGGCAGGCCGCGATCAGCCCCGCGCTCACCTCGGCGCACCGGTCGATGAGGTGCTCGCAGTTGTCGAGGAGCAGCAGGCAGTGCAGGTCGCGCAGCCGGTCGGTCACGGTGGCGAAGACCGGGCGGCCCGCCTCCTCGCAGACGCCGAGCACGCGGCCGACCTCCTGGTCGACCAGCTCCGGGCGGCGCACCTTGGCCAGCTCGACCAGCCAGACGCCGTCGGGGTAGGCGGGCACGAGCCCCGCGGCGACGCGCAGCGCCAGCCGGGTCTTGCCGATGCCTCCGACGCCGCACAGCGTGACCACGCGGGTCTCGCCGAACAGCCCGCGCAGGTCGTCGAGGTCACGCTCGCGACCCACGAACCGGTTGGGCTCAGCGGGGAGGTTGTGCCTGGGGGGCTCTGGCATGTGGTCACCCTGCGTCGCGGAAGGATCACACTCTCCCACAGTGTCGCACGACTCACAGCCCGAGCGAGCTGACGATCGCCCTTTCGTCCACGACACGCAGAATGGGGTCACCGAGCAGCCGTTTGGCGACGTCGTACGGCGCGACGACCATGGTGGCCCGGCGCTCCGCGGCCAGCACGCGGCAGCCGATCACGCTCGGCTCGTGGGCGACGATGACGTGGGCGCCCGCCGTCATCGCCAGATCGACCAGCCTGAGGCCCCTGAACGGCTCGCTGACCGCGCTGATCACCACGTCGTCCTTGTCGATCACCAGCCGGGAGGCGAGCTTGCGCAGGTCGCTCGCCAGCGTGTCGTGGCGGAACGTCCGCACGCCGTCGACGATGATCGCGGGCCCCGCCAGCGGGCCGAACTCGAGGGCCCGGTCGCCGATCAAGTTGCCGAACGGCTTCGCCCCCGGCACCGGCTGGAACGAGTAGACCTGCTCGACCTTGGCCACGGTGGGGTCGTAATGGCTCTGGGTGATCATGAAGCGGGCCGCCCCCGAGGCCGCGAGCACCGCGACCCCGCCGGCCCAGGCCACGGCGTGGACCGCGACCGGCAGCGTCGTGCCGAGCGGGACGTTGACGAGGACGTGGTCGCCGAATTGCAGGCCCTGGCGGCTCAGGCCCGCCGCGGCGCGGGTGACGCGTCTGACGAACGCGGAGTAGGACAGCACCTCGCCGGTCCTGACATCGCTCACCGCCGGCTGATCCCCCCGCGTCGGCGCCGCGGCCATAACCAGCTCTGTCCACGTCATGCCGTCAATCTAGGGACGCGGGCGGCGCTTGCCATGCGCACAATTGTGCAACCCGCTATGTACGTGAGGTTTGCCACGCGTACGGTCGATCCCGAGTATGTAGGCCCGCCCCTCACGTTCCCCGCTGGAGTTCCCCGCGTCGCGCTGGCATCTGGGGGATCAACTAGACTTATGTGGTCGCGACTTCGCGCGGCCGACCCCACCTCACATAGAGCGAGACGTCATCATGCCTTTGAACAGCCGCGACGACCTGCGGAACATCGCGATCATCGCGCACGTCGACCATGGTAAGACCACGCTGGTCGACGCCATGCTCTGGCAGTCCGGGGCCTTCCGCGCGAACCAGGACGTCGACGACCGCGTCATGGACTCAAACGACCTCGAGCGCGAGAAGGGCATCACCATTCTCGCGAAGAACACCGCGGTCAGGCACGGCGGCATGACCATCAACATCATCGACACGCCCGGCCACGCCGACTTCGGCGGCGAGGTCGAGCGCGGCCTGTCGATGGTCGACGGCGTCGTGCTGCTGGTCGACGCCTCCGAGGGGCCGCTGCCGCAGACCCGCTTCGTGCTGCGCAAGGCCCTGGCCGCCAAGATGCCGGTCATCCTCTGCATCAACAAGGTCGACCGCCCCGACGCCCGCATCAAGGACGTCGTGGACGAGGTCTACGAGCTGTTCATGGACCTCGACGCCACGGAGGAGCAGATCGACTTCCCGATCGTCTACGCCTCCGCCAAGGCGGGCCGGGCCTCCATGGAGCGCCCCGAAGACGGCGGCATGCCCGACTCGCCGGACCTCGAGCCCCTGTTCGACATCATCAAGTCGACCATCCCGGCGCCGACGTACGACCCGAGCGCCCCGCTCCAGGCCCACGTCACCAACCTCGACGCCTCCTCCTACCTGGGCCGCATCGCACTGTGCCGGATCCACCAGGGCGTGATGCGCAAGGGCCAGCAGGTGGCCTGGTGCCGCACCGACGGCACGATCCAGCGCGTCAAGGTGACCGAGCTGCTCATGACCGAGGCCCTGGAACGCAAGCCGGCCGAGGAGGCGGGCCCCGGCGACATCATCGCCATCGCCGGCATCCCCGACATCATGATCGGCGAGACGCTCGCCGACCCTGAAGACCCGCGCCCGCTGCCGCTGATCACGGTGGACGAGCCGGCCATCTCGATGACCATCGGCACCAACACCTCGCCCCTGGTCGGCAAGGTCAAGGGCTCGAAGGTCACCGCCCGCATGGTGAAGGACCGCCTCGAGAAGGAGCTGGTCGGCAACGTGTCGCTGCGCGTGCTGCCCACCGACCGGCCCGACGCCTGGGAGGTGCAGGGCCGCGGCGAGCTGGCGCTGGCCATCCTGGTCGAGCAGATGCGCCGCGAGGGCTACGAGCTGACCGTCGGCAAGCCGCAGGTCGTCACCAAGACCGTCGACGGCAAGGTGCACGAGCCGGTCGAGCGCCTCACGGTCGACTGCCCGGAGGAATACCTCGGCGCGGTCACCCAGCTCCTGGCCGTGCGCAAGGGCCGGATGGAGCACATGACCAACCACGGCACCGGCTGGATCCGGATGGAGTTCGTGGTGCCGGCGCGCGGCCTGATCGGCTTCCGCACGGAGTTCCTCACCGAGACCCGCGGCACCGGCCTGGTGCACCACGTGTTCGACTCCTACGAGCCGTGGTTCGGCGAGCTGCGCACCCGCAACAACGGCTCCCTGGTGGCCGACAGGTCCGGCCCGGTGACCGCGTTCGCGATGCTCAACCTGCAGGAGCGCGGCACCCTGTTCGTCTCGCCCGGCACCGAGGTCTACGAAGGCATGATCGTCGGCGAGAACTCCCGGTCCGACGACATGGACGTGAACATCACCAAGGAGAAGAAGCTCACCAACATGCGCTCCTCCACCAGCGAGGAGACCGAGAAGGTGATCCCGCCGCGCGTCCTCTCGCTGGAGCAGGCGCTGGAGTTCATCCGCGAGGACGAATGCGTGGAGATCACTCCGGAGCACGTACGCATCCGCAAGGTCGTGCTCGACGCCGCCACGCGCGGTCGCGCCGCGGCCCGCGCCAAGCGCGCCTGAACTTTTCCGGCCGTTCATTCGGCGGTCAGTAAAGTCGGTCAGCATCCGGCTTCGCCACGGACGATGCAACTGCCCCCGGGTAAAGGAAAAAGGCCCGGGGAAGCAGATGTAATAACACCGTGACCCCACAACATAGAACATTCTCGTATTCCGGAGAATCATCCAAATTGTGGGAAGGCTCCGGATGGCGATGGCGTTCGGGCTGGCTCTGGTGTCGTTGGGGGCGATCGTTTGGTGCACCGTCGCAGCCAGGCCGGTGGCGGGGCCCGAGGTGCCCAAGAGCACCGCGGCGCCCAACCCGTGGGTGGCGGCCGCCGCCCGCGCCGACCCCTTGGTGGGCTGGGCGCGTAAGGCCGCCACCGAGGTGACGGTGACCCGGGCGACCGCGGCCGACCTGGACCCGGTGCCCGATGGGCGCATCGACCCCCGCCAGCGGCAGGTCAAGGTGACCGTCGTGCACCGGCTCACGATGGCGCCCAAGGATCCGCTCATCGGCGCGCTCCGGCAGGGCGCGGGGTTCCCCGGCACGCTCCAGCAGGTCACCGACGCCGCGTTCGGCGCGATCAAGGTGGACGGACCGGGGCTGGCGCCCACGACGCGCCTGGCGCCGATCCTCGACACGGACTCCTCGGGCACCACGGCCAGGTTCACGGTGACGCTGCTGCGGCAGGTCAAGCGGAGCGAGCTGCTGACGCTGGACTTCACCGCCCCCACCGCGACTCCCCTGATCGTCACCTCGCGCTCGATCGCGGTGCTGCCCGGGGAGTGGACGGTGCTGCGGATGGCGGGGATCAACCCGGACCGTGAGCACGAGGAGCGGCTGGAGTTCGGCGTCGGGGCGTACCCGGTGAGCATGACGCTGGCGCCGGACTCGTTAGGGTTCGCCGACGTGGCCCTGGAGGACGACTTCTCGTGGGCCACCGCGCTCGGGGTGCTCACCGCGCTCGCGCTGGTCGTCTTCCTGGCGCGCTCGCTCGGGCGCGGGTGGTGGGAGCGCCCGCCCAACAGGGAGCTGGTCGTCGGCCTCGCGCTGGCGGCCCCGACGCTGCTGATCCCGCTGGTCGCCGAGGACTGGTCGGCGGTCACGTACGTGGTGCTCTTCGTCGTGGTGCCCGCGCTCGCGCTGCGGCACGCGGGACGGGTGCTGCCCACCAACCCGCCGTGGAACACGCGCGACCTGCTGGTCACGACCGGGCTGGGCGGGGTGGTCGGGCTCGGCATGCTGATCTGGTCGTGGCTGCACGGCCAGCTGTCCGCTCAGGTCCTGCTGGCCGGAGGGGCGGTCGCGGCGCTGGCGGCGGCGGGGTCCGCGGTGGCGTTCAGCGTGGACCTGGGGGTCAGGTCCGTGATCGTACGCCTGGCCGTGTGGGCGGCCGAATCCGCGATCGGCGCCCTCGCGCTGGCGCTGTGGCTGCGGGCGCTGCTGTCCGGGGTGTACCCGCCCGACAGCGTCCGGCTGGTCCTGGCACTGGGCTGGGCCATGATCCCGGTCGCCGCCATCGCCCTGGCGACCAGGCAGTGGACGCGCGGCGCGGTGGTCGGCGCCGTGATCGTGAGCCTGCTCGTGCAGGGCTGGCCCACCGAGTGGCTGGACTCCGGGTCGTGGAGCCTGGCGGTGCCCCGGACGGAGCCCATGATCGGCAGCCTCGCCCTCACCCCTCTGGTGCGCGGGGTGCTGGGCCTGCTCCTGCTGGGGTTCCTCATGCTGGTGCTGCGGCTCTGGCGGCTCGGCGGGCGGCTCTCCGCGATCGACAGCCCGGTCGCCGAGTCGACCATGATCGCCGTACTGATGGTGCTGTACATCACGCCCGGCGGCAGCACCACGCTGGCCGACATCGACGTGCCGCTGCCGCTGCTCGCGATCACCTCGATCGTGGCCTGGGCCACCGCGCGCTGGCTGCTCGCGGGGCCGCGCCCGGCACTCACCGAGCCCTCCTCGCACGAGGAGCACCGGCAGCTCGTCAGGACGGCCCTGCACAAGCGGCTGCTGCTCGTCGCCGAGCAGGAGCTGTACCGCGTCGGACGGGGCAGGATCGGCTCGGGCGAGATGTCGATGGCCGACTTCGACCAGCGGCGGGAGGCCCTGGAGGAGGCGCTGCGCCGGCACGGCCGCCACCCGGAGACCGCCTTCGCCACCGCCGCCGGATGCCCGCCCTGGTCCAACGGCGTGCACGCCTTCACCGTGAGCCTGCTGCTCAGCCTGCCCTTCGCGATCGTGTACGGGTGGCCGGAGGGCGCGGACCTGACCAGCTTCGTCTTCGACGGGCGCTACCTGATCACCCTGCCCGCCTTCGGCTTCCTGTTCGGCTACTTCTACCCGCGCGTCCGCGGCACCCAGCCGATGACCAAGGCCCTGCACCTCACGGCGGCGGCGCTGCTGACCGAGCTGTCGGGCTATCTCTCCACGCTGGTGGAGCCGGACATCGGGGTCTTCGACAAGGTGCAGGTCGTGGGGATCGTGGTGGGGCAGGTGACGGTGGTCTGCATCGGGCTGGGGCTGTTCTGGGAGTGGCGCATCATGCACCTGGCCGGCGAGCCTTGGGCCCGGGTCCGCAATCTGCGCAGCATCCGCAGCCTGGCGGCGCCCACGCTGGCCATCGTCCTGGCGGCGGGCACGACGGCGGCGACCTCGGTGGCCGGGCAGACCGTGGACCGCATCCTCAAGGGCGACCAGGTCACCACCACCGCCCCTCGGTGACGCCTGGTGTGCCCGCCCACCGGCCGGCCACCGACCGCATTGCGCCGGACACCACCGCAATCACGCCCCGCCGACCCGGCGCCCGCAGATGCGACCACGCCGCTCGCACACGCCGGACGGCCGGCTCCCCGCAGCGCGGCGCTCGCACGCGCGCCGGGTGGCCGGTCCCCAGCCGGGCGCAGCGGCGCCGGGGCGGGTCAGCGGCGTGGGAGCTCGCTGCCGCGTACGTGGGCGCAGAGCCAGTCGACCAGCGGGCCGTACGCGCGCCAGGTCTCCTTGACGCGCGTGAGCACCTCCGCCGTGGAGACCCACGGCTCCGGCTCGAAGCGCATCCCCGCGTAGAGCGACTTGTGCCGCAGCAGCTCGATGCGCGGGTGCTCCTCCGAGAAGCCCCGCGGCTTGGTCTTGAGCCGCTCCCCGTGCAGCGCGTACCCCTGCGCCACGAGCGCCGACGTCAGGGACTCCAGCTGCTTGCCCGACAGGTCCTCGTCCACGGCCGCCCGGTAGCGGGCCACCTGGTCGGTGGCCTGCGTGTAGAAGCCGCCCGCCGTGAACAGCCCCGCCGCGCTCACCTCGACGTAGAGCCCGATCCCCGGCTGAAGATCGACAAAGGCACCCTGATGGGTCTTGTATGGCGACTTGTCCTTGGAGAAGCGCACATCCCGATAGGGCCGGAAGAGCTGCGCGGTCCCGAACTCCGGGGCCAGCTCCTCCGTCAGCGCCAGCATCGGCTCCCGCACCGCCTGCTCATAGAGGTGCTTGTGCCGCGTGAAGTAGGTCTTCGAGTTGTCCGCCTCGAGCCCCTCGTAGAACAGGAACGCCTCGTCCGGGAAGCCGCTGAAACCCATGTCACCAGGGTGCCACGCCCCGCGGGCACGACGGACCTCAGCGCTCGCTGTACGACCGCCCGGCCGCGGGCGTCCTGCCGTACAGCTCGGAGACCGTGACGAACGTGTAGCCCTTCTTCTCAAGGGTCGCGAGTATGGCGGGCACCGCCTCCACGGTGCTCCGGTGGATGTCGTGCAGGAGGACGATCGAGCCGGGTTTGGCGGCGCCGGCCCGCTTGGCCACGACGGAAGGCACGCGGTTGAGCCAGTCGAGCGTGTCCACGCTCCAGAGGATCTCCGCCAGCCCCTCGCGGCGCAGCTCCGCCACGACGCGGTCGTTCGTCGACCCGTAGGGCGGCCGCATCACGCGCATCCGCACCCCGGTCAGGTGCTCCACGAGGTCGTCGGTCCGTTTGAGCTGCCGTTCGATCTGCTCGCGGGGCAGTCCGGCGAGCGCCGGATGGCTCCACGAGTGGTTGCCGATCTCGTGGCCCTCTTCCACGATGCGGCGCGTGAGGCGGCCGTCCTTGTCGGCCGCCACCATCTGCCCGACGACGAAGAACGTGGCCCGGACGCCATGGGCGCGCAGCAGGTCGAGCAGCCGCCCGGTGTACTCGCCCGGCCCGTCGTCGAAGGTCAGGGCCACGCACTTCAGCTTGGTGCAGTCGAACCTGCGGCTGCGCGGCCAGCCGGCCTGCATCGAGACCAGCCGTTTGGCCAGCGCCTCGGGTGAGACGACCGCCGGCCTGAGAGGCGCGGGCGGCGTCCAGCTCCGCGGGCGGGTCGCCACCGAGTAGGTGACGCAGAGCGCCAGAGCGAGCAGGGCCAACGGCAAAGCCCACACGCGCATGGTTCCCCCCGAAACGCCGCGCGCGGGGGCTCATGGATAATCCTGGACCGGTCTCCCCCGCAGCTCCCTGGTCAGGTCGTCCCACCAGAGTGGGATATCGGCCTGCAGTTCCTTGTAGCGGCGCGCCACCCTTATGGCACATCCAACCGGATCCGTACCCAGATGCCGACGTTTCACCGACCCTTCCTGCCAACGGTAAAAACCATCTCTATACCGTACGACCAGGCCTATCCACACAGAGATGGTCGCGCCGTCGCCCACCTCGTACGCGCTGGTGACGCCCAGACCATGGAGCTCCGCCTGGAGCTTCTCCGTCGCCGCTCGGGCCTCACTCACACGCCACCCCCTGCCGACGTTCCGCCGTACACCAGGGATGTACCCAGCAACGGGCAGCAGCCGTCCAAGACAGGCGGCAATCGGCAGGCGCCGGAGAGATCACGCCCGCATACGTTACAGATCGTGACCGAATTTTTCCACAGTGTTGCGAATCCGCTAATGGTCGTGCGTCTCGCGCGGCTCGGCGACCACCATGATCAGCCTGAGGTCCTCCTCGCCCCTGTTCTCGTAGCGATGCGGCCGATCGGCGGTGAAGAGCACTGCGTCATCCTTCCCGATCACGTGGCTCCTGCCGTACACGGTGAGGGTCAGCTCGCCGTCCAGCACGGTCAGCATCTCGCGGGTGCCCGGCGGGTGGGCGTCGCCGTCGTGGTGCTCGCCGGGCGCCAGCCGCCAGTCCCAGAGCTCCAGGATCATCGGCACGTCCGCGCCGACCAGCAGCCGCGCCTGCACGTCCCCCTGGTCGAACGTGACCACGTCGGACTTGCTCACGATCCGCACCGTGGGCACGTCGGCGACCTCGACGAGCCGGGCCACGGTGACGCCCAGGGCGGAGGCGATCCTGGTGAGCGTGGAGACGCTGGGGTTCGTCCTGCCCTGCTCGACCTGGACGAGCATGCCCCGGCTCACCCCCGACCTGGCGGCCAGCGCGTCCAGCGTCAGCCCCCGGTGCGCCCGCTGGGCGCGCACGTTGTTGGCGATGGCCTGGTTGATCAGTTCCGGATCTTCCACGCAGTGCAGTGTAGTGAATTCCAGGTTCAGCGGAATGTACTCTATGTGTTGTACTAAGAGTTCAATCTGTTGGACTGGAGGGGTACCGGTGACGGTGATCCTGGCGACCGCGTGCGCGGTGGTGTACGGCACGGCCGACTTCTTCGGCGGCCTGGCGACGCGGCGCTCGCAAGTGCTGTCCGTCGTCGTGTTATCGCAGCTCGCGGGCCTGGGGCTGATCCTCGTCCTGCTCCCGCTGCTGCCCGGCGCACCCAGCGCCCCGGCCCTGGCGTGGGGCCTGGCGGCGGGGCTGTCGGGCGCGGCCGGTCTGGTGCTGTTCTACCGGGCGCTGGCCACGGGCGTCATGTCGGTGGTGGCTCCGACGACCGCCGTCACCTCCGCCGCGCTGCCCGTGGTGTTCGGGCTGGCGACGGGCGAGCGGCCCGCGTTCTGGGCGCTGGTGGGCGTGGTCCTGGCGCTGGGCGCGGTGCTGCTGGTCAGCCAGGACAGGTCCGCCGAGCGGCGCGGCTCGCTCGCCTCGGTGCTGACCGCGCTGGCGGCGGGGGCCGGGTTCGGCGGCTTCTTCATCCTTCTCGCCATGGCGCCGGACGAGGCGGGGCTGTGGCCGCTGGTGGGGGCCAGGCTGTCGTCGGTGACGGCCGTGGCGCTGCTGGCGCTGGCCACGCGGCGGGCGCTGAAGCCCGGTCCTGGCTCGCTGCACATCACCGTGGCGGCGGGCGTGCTCGACATGGCGGCCAACGTGCTCTACCTGCTGGCCCAGCAGGACGGCCTGCTCAGCCTGGTCGCCGTGCTGGTCTCGCTCTATCCCGCGAGCACCCTGCTGCTGGCCAGGCAGGTGCTGGGCGAGCGGCTGCAGGCGATCCAGGTGGCCGGTGTGACCTGCGCGCTCGGGGCGGTGGCGTTGATAGCCGTTGCGCAGCCCCACTAGCGCTTGCTACGTTTCGCCCGTGCGCCCTGGCCGGGCACCTTCCGATGGCGAGTCGCTGCGGCATGTCGCCGTGCCGTACGACTCGGATGAGGCCTTTCTCCGCCTGACCGTGCCGCGCGTGCGCCCAGCCCTCGCCGAGGGCAGGCGCGTGCTGGTCATCACGTGCGCGACCAAGCTCTCCTTGCTGCGGGACGCCCTCGGCCCCGACGCCGGGCGCGTCGACGGCCGGGTCTCCACCTCGTGGTACGGCCACCCGTACCGGACCCTGGCCGCCTACCACGAGTACACCCGCGACCGCCGCACCCTCGTCGTCTGCGAGCCCAGCTGGGAGGGCAGGAGCGAGCGGGACATCAGGGAGCCGATCCGCTACGAGTCCGTGCTCAACGCCGCGCTCCACGCGGCGGCGCTCACCATGCTCTGCCTGTACGACGTGCGCCGCGCACCCGAGAGCGCGCTCGACTTCGGGCCGGTCAGCCACCCTCTCCTGCTCGGGGCAGAGGGCGAATCGGCGAGCAGCCGCTTCGTCGAGCCCCACGAACTGGTGCTGCACGGCGACCGCGCACCCCTGCCTGACCCGGACGGCGACGCCCGGACGGTCCCCTTCACCGCCCGCGAGCTGCGGCGGCTGCGCCGGATCGTCGGCGACTACGCCAGGGCGGCCGGCATGGACTCCGACCTGGTCACCTCGCTGGTGATCAGCGTGTCCGAGATCGCCGCGAACAGCATCGAGCACGGCGCCGGGTACGGCACGATCACGATGTGGGTCGGCGACGGCGAGCTGATCTGCGAGATCGCCGATCCCGGCGGCTTCCTGGACGACCCCTTACCCGGCTATATACCACCCGAGCCCGGATCCCCTCGGGGATACGGGCTCTGGATCAGCCGGCAGCTCTGCGATCTCGTGCAGCTGCGCCATGAAGGCGGCGTGTTACGCGTCCGCCTTCATCTCGCTATGGGGTCTTAGGCTGCGGCACGCTGGGCGGGGAGCCGGACGGCGCCCTCTTCGCGGGCGTACTCCTCCAGCATGCCGCGCAGCTGGCGCCGGCCCCGGTGGAGGCGGGACATGACGGTGCCGATGGGCGTGCCCATGCGCTCGGCGATCTCCTTGTACGCGAACCCCTCGACGTCGGCCAGGTAGACGGCCACGCGGAAGTCCTCGGGGAGCGAACGCAGGGCGTTCATCACGACGCTGTCGGGCAGCCGGTCCAGCGCCTCGGTCTCGGCGGAGCGCAGACCGGTCGAGCTGTGCGACTCGGCGGCGTGCAGCTGCCAGTCCTCGATGTCCTCGGCGGCTGAGAGCTTGGGCGAGCGCTGCTTCTTCCGGTAGTCGTTGATGAAGTTGTTGGTGAGGATCCGGTGCAGCCACGCCTTGAGGTTGGTGCCCTCCCGGAACTGGTGATACGACGTGTACGCCTTCGCCACAGTCTCCTGTACCAGGTCCTCCGCGTCAGCGGCGTTACGGGTCAGGCGCATGGCGGAGGCGAACAGCTGCGACGTCACGGGCACGACATCGCGCTCGAACCAGTCCTGACGCTGCTCATCGGTCATAGTGATCAATTCATTCCCCCTTGCGCTATCCCCCGTTCCGGCACAAGCCGCCTGAGGGCGGATTCCATCATGGCAAGCCCCGGTTAAGGGACGCGTTAGAGATCCGCCTTGGTCAGAGGGGGTTTCCGTCCATCTGCTCGCGGCGTGTGCTATCACGTCCACGGCCGGACAAGTCTCAGTATCATAACACTACCCGCCCAATTTTTCGGAAATAGTGGCGAGAGTCACATGGGATAGCGTATGGGCATGAGTTTCGTGGACCGTCACGACCTGGGGACGCGCCGTTGGGTGGCGGAGGCCATACGCAAGGTCGAGGCCGACGCCAACCGTAGCTGCGACACACACCTTCACGTCTTTCCGCTGCCCTCGCACTGGGGTGTAAACCTCTACTTGAAAGACGAGTCAGTGCACCCCACCGGTTCACTCAAACATCGTCTTGCCCGTTCCCTCTTCCTGTACGGCCTGGCCAACGGCTGGATCGGGCCCTCCACGACGATCGTGGAGGCGTCGAGCGGGTCCACGGCCGTGAGCGAGGCGTACTTCGCCCGCCTGCTGGGCCTGCCGTTCATCGCGGTCATGCCGGCGTCCACGTCGCCGGAGAAGTGTCACCTCATCGAGTTCTACGGTGGGAAATGTCACCTCGTGTCGGACCCTCGCGCGATCTATGACGAATCTCACCGTCTGGCCGCCGAGACCGGTGGCCATTTCATGGACCAGTTCACCTACGCCGAGCGGGCCACCGACTGGCGCGGCAACAACAACATCGCCGAGTCCATCTACTCCCAGATGTCCCTCGAGCCCCACCCGGAGCCGGCGTGGATCGTGGTGGGCGCCGGCACCGGGGGCACGTCCTCCACCATCGGCCGCTACATCCGCTACCGCCGCCACGCCACCCGCCTGGCCGTCGTCGACCCCGAGGGCTCGGCCTTCTACCCGAGCTGGGTCTCCGGCGACACCACGGTCACAGCGCCGGGCTCACGCATCGAGGGCATCGGCCGGCCCCGCGTGGAGCCCTCGTTCCAGCCGTCCGTCATCGACCGCATGATCGCCGTGCCCGACGCCCGCTCGATCGCCGCCATGCACTGGACGCGCGAGGTGACGGGGCTGGACGTGGGCGGCTCGACCGGGACGAACATGGCGGCCTGCGTGGACCTGATCGGCGAGATGCGCGCGGCGGGCGAGCAGGGCAGCATCGTCACGCTGGTCTGCGACAGCGGCGACCGCTACCGCGGCACGTACGGCAACCCGCAGTGGCTCGCCGGCCAGGGCCTCGACATCGACCCCTATCTGACGGAGCTCCACGCGTTCCTGAGCTCGTGAGCTCAGGCCCGCGCGGGGTCCACCGAGAAGAGCTTGGCCACGTCGTCCAGGATCGCGTGCGCGCCCTGGATCCCCACCGCGGTCATCCAGGTCAGGTCCTGGACCTCGTGCTTCTCGCCCTTGAGCTTGCCCCAGAGCGGGTTGTTCACGAACTTCTCCTTGGGCCCCTCGGCCGACGGGTCCGGATATGTCGCGACGAAGATGTGGTCGGCATCGAGGTCGGAGATCCGCTCCTGGCTGACGTCCACCGCGATGGCGTCCTGCTTGGTCGGCTGTCCCTCAGGCCGCGGGAACCCGACGTCCTTCATCACCAGCCCGGAGTAGGACTTCTCTACATAAAGCCGGACCGTCGGCTCGCCGGCGAACCGCACGACCGAGATCGTCGGCATCTCGCCGTCCTTCGCCTTGACGGCCGCGCCGATCGCGGCCGCCCGGCTCTCGTACTCCTTGATCCTGGTGTCGGCGAGCTGCTCCTTGCCCAGGGCCCGTCCCATGAGCCGGAGGTTCTCCTTCCAGATGGCCCCGGTGGTCTCGCTGAACACGGTGGGCGCGATCTTGGAGAGCTTGTCGTACAGGGCCTCGTGCCGGACCTTGGCCGAGACGATCAGGTCCGGCTTGAGCGCCATGATCTTCTCCAGGCTGGGCTGCTCCAGCGTGCCGACCGGCGTCGCCTCCTTGCCGTACCGCTCGGCCACGGCGCCGAGGTAGGCGGGCAGCTTGTCGTCGAGCGACCGGTAGGTGGTGTACCCCACCACCGGCGTCTCCAGCGTCAGCACCGCGTCGACAAAGCTCTGGTCGAGCGCCACCACCCGTTTCGGCTGGGCGGGGATCACGGTCTTGCCCATGGCATGTTCGACGGTCGTGAACACAGAGGGAGCGGCCTCGGTCTTGCCCTCGGAAGAGCCGCAGGCCGCGAGCCCCGCCACCAGGACGGCGCCGACCAGCACGCGCAACGATCGCATCAGATCCCTTCCCGAATCCAAAAGTAAGGTAACCCTAAATTAGGTTAGCCCTGCCTAAGCTGGCATACTTCTGCAGGATCGAGCAAATGGTGAGGAGGGCGCGGGTGAGTGCGACCGCCGTGGCACCGCGCCTCCACGTCCTCCGGCAGAGGCGGCTCACGGTGCTCCTCGCGCTGCTCGCCGCCGTGTTCGTCGCGATCGTGCTGAGCATCACCATCGGCTCCAAGTCCGTGCCGCTCCCCGACGCCTGGCACGCGCTCACCGCCCCCACCGGGACGGAGAACGACATCGTCATCCGCTCGCTCCGCGTCCCCAGGACCGCCCTGGGGATCCTCGCCGGGGTCGCGCTGGGCGTGGCGGGCGCGCTCATGCAGGGCCACACCCGCAACCCGCTCGCCGACCCGGGGCTGCTCGGCGTCACGCAGGGGGCGGCGTTCGCGATGGTCTCCTCGATCATCCTGCTCGGCGCCTCCAGCCTGCTCGCCTACATCTGGTTCGGCCTGGCGGGCGCGCTGGTCGCCAGCGTCGCGGTGTTCGCGCTCGGCATGGTGGGCGGCAGGGGCGGCCCGACCCCGGTCACGCTGGCGCTGGCGGGCACCGCGGTGAGCGCCCTCCTGTACGCCCTGACCTCGGCCATCGTGCTCCTGGACGAGCAGGCGATGGACGTGTTCCGCTTCTGGCAGGCCGGTTCGATCGCGGCCAGGGGACCCGACGTGGTCTGGCAGGTGCTGCCGTTCATCGTCGTGGGCCTGGTGCTCGCGATGGTCAACGCGCCCGGCCTCAACGCGCTCTCCCTGGGCGAGGACGTGGCCAGGAGCCTCGGCCAGAACATCCCGAGGACCCGCGCCGTCGGCGTCGCCGCGGTGACCCTGCTGTCCGGCGCGTCCGTCGCGGCCTGCGGCTCGCTGGCGTTCGTGGGCCTGATCGTGCCCCATCTGGTCCGCCCGCTGTCGGGCACCGACCACCGGTGGCTGCTGCCGTACTCGGGGCTGGTCGGGGCGGCGCTGCTGCTGCTCGCCGACGTGATCGGCCGGGTGGTGGCCCCGCCGGGAGAGCTGGAGGTAGGCGTGGTGCTCGCCCTGCTCGGCGCGCCGTTCTTCGTCGCGCTCGTACGGCGCAGGAAGCCCGTGCGACTGTGATGACCGCTCTCCCCCTGCGCGTCGCCGGCCTGTCCTGGCGGGTACGGCTGCGCGGCGTCACCGTCACCTTGACGGGGCTCGCCCTCCTCGTCCTGCTCATGGCCTTGAACATGCGCATCGGCGAGCTCCGGATGAGCTTGTCGGACGTGGTCGCCGGCACGTTCGACGTCAACAGCGCCGCCCACTTCGTCATCATGGAGCTGCGCCTGCCGCGCGCCCTGACCGGTGCCCTGGTCGGGGCCGCGCTCGCGCTGTCCGGCGCGATCATCCAGTCCATCGCGCGCAACCCGCTGGCCAGCCCCGAGATCCTCGGCGTCACCACCGGCGCCTCGGTGACGGTCGTGGCCGGCGTCGTGGCCAGCGGCACAGCGTACGGCGGCACCAGCGGCCTGCTGGCCACCGCCGGCATCCCGGCGCTGGCCCTGCTCGGCGGCCTGATCGGCGCGGCCGTCGTCTACGGGCTCGCCTGGCGGCGCGGTCTGGACGGCTACCGCCTGGTGCTGGTCGGCATCGGCGTGGCCGCGGTGTTCACGAACGTCAAGTTCTGGCTCCTGACCGTCGGCGACGTGAACGACACCGGCCGCGCCATGGTCTGGATCAGCGGCTCGCTCAACGGCCGCGGCTGGGAGCACGTGACGCCGACGGCGCTGGCCCTGGTCGTGCTCGTGCCGCTGACCCTGCTCGGCACCCGCTCGCTCGACGCCCTGAGGTTCGGTGACGACACGATCGCCGCGCTCGGCGTCCGCACGAACCTGGCCCGCGCCCTGATGATCCTGGCCGCCGTGCTGCTGGCCGCCGTGGCCACCGCCTCCGCCGGCCCGATCGCGTTCGTGGCGCTCGCCTCGCCGCAGATCGCGCTCAGGCTCGTCCGCTCCGCCCAGCCGCCGCTGCTCTGCTCGGCGGTCGTCGGCGCCGTGCTCACCACCGCCGCCGACCTGATCGCCAGGACCGCGTTCTCCCCGCTGGAGCTGCCCGTCGGCATCGTCACCGCCGTGCTCGGCGCCCCGTACCTGATCCATCTGATCTGGAGGTCACGCAAATGAGGCTGCAGGCCGCGGGCGTCAAGCTCGGGTACGGCGACCGCCTGGTGGTCGACGGCCTCGATCTCGGCATCGAGGCAGGCACCGTGACCACGATCATCGGCCCGAACGGCTGCGGCAAGTCCACGCTGCTGCGCGCGCTCGGCCGCCTGCTCAAGCCCCAGGGCGGCGAGGTGCTGCTGGACGGCAAGCGCATCGACAAGGTCCCCACCCGCGAGGTCGCCAAGATCCTCGGCGTGCTCCCCCAGGCGCCCACCGCCCCCGAAGGACTGACCGTGGCCGACCTGGTGGCCAGGGGCAGGCATCCGCACCAGACGTGGTACCGGCAGTGGTCGTCCGACGACGAGAGCGCCGTCGCCTCCGCCCTGGACATGACCGGCCTGGCCGACCTGGCCGAGCGGCCGCTGGAGGAGCTGTCGGGCGGGCAGCGGCAGCGGGCGTGGATCTCCATGGCCCTCGCCCAGGGCACCGACCTGCTGCTGCTCGACGAGCCGACCACGTTCCTGGACCTGGCGCACCAGGTGGAGGTGCTGGAGCTCGTACGGCACCTGCACCGGGAGGCGGGCCGCACGGTCGTCATGGTCCTGCACGACCTCAACCTGGCCGCCCGCTACGCCGACCGGCTGGTGGCCATGCGCGCCGGCAAGGTGATCGCCGCCGGCACCCCGCACGAGGTGCTGACCGAGGAGCTGCTGCGCGAGGTGTTCGACCTGGACGCCAAGGTCATCGAGGATCCGGTGGCCGGGACTCCCCTGGTGGTTCCGATCGGGCCGCGTTCGCATCCTGGAGGACCGCGAGCCTGACCCGCCGCAGCGGCGAGCGCGCCACGGCCGCCGCGATGGCGAGCCAGCTCACCCCGGCGAAGGCCATCAGCGCGTACGCGTCGCGCGCGAAGGACTCGAACACCCCGGTCGCGAGCGAGGCGAGCGGGATGGACAGGAAGGCGATCATCCTGGCCGTGCCCAGCACCCGCCCGAGCAGCTCGTCCGGCACGAGGAGCTGGCGGACGGTCGCGGTGGCCACGATCGACGTGCCCGCCGCGGCGAACTGCCCCAGCCACGCGAGCCCGATCAGCACGGGACCGCGCGCCGGGATCATCAGCAGCATGGCCAGCCCGCCCGCGACGACCGCCCAGCAGATCACCCACCCCGGCGGATAGCGGCGGATCAACCGGCTGCCGAGCATCGCGCCCAGCACCGCGCCCGCCCCCTGGAAGGCGTAGACGACGCCGATCTCGCCCGGCGTGAACCCGTGGTAGGAGCTCAGGTAGTAGACCAGGCCCGCCAGCAGCAGCCAGACGCCGAAGTTGCAGGCCGACGCGGTGAGCGCGGTGGTGAGCACGACCTTGTCACCGCTCAGGAGGAAGCGCAGCCCCTCGCGCATGTCCGCGAGCACCGAGCGCCCCCGGGCCGTGGCCACGGCCGGGGTCCTCCTGATGAGCCAGATCAGCAGCGCCGAGGCCAGGAAGGTCCCGGCGTCGGCGTAGACCGCGACCTCGTAGCCGAAGCTCACGACGAGCGCGCCGCCGACCGCCGGGCCGATCATGTTCACCGCGTGCTCGCCCATGTGGATGCGCGCGTTGGCCTGCGGCAACCGGTCGACGGGGACCAGCGACGGGACGATCGACCGGAACGCGGGCTGGTACAGCGGATCGACGCAGGCCAGCAGGAAGGCCACCACGTAGAGCGGCCAGAGCTGCGACACCCCCGCGCTGACCATGACCGCGAGCACGGCCGTGATCGCCCCGGAGACGAGGTCGCCGATCACCAGCACGCGCCTGCGGTCCAGCCGGTCCGCCAGCACCCCGCCGAACATCCCCAGCACCAGGTACGGCAGGTACTCCATGACGTAGACCAGCCCGGTGCCCAGCGCGGACCCGGTCAGGTCGTAGACCAGCAGCGGGAGCGCGAGCCGGTAGATCCAGGTGCCGAGCGACGAGGCCAGGAACGCGCTCAGCAGCAGCCAGTAGTGCCTGCCCATGAGTCACACCTCGGCGAGCGCCCGCCCGACGTCCTGGTCGTCAGGAGCCAGTTCGGCGGCTCTGAGGAGGTCCTGCCTGGCCTGGCCCGCCAGCCCCGCCGCCCGGTAGACCACGGACCTGTTGAACAGCAGCTCGGCCGTCTCCCCCAGCTCCAGCGCGCGCGTCAGGTCGGCCAGCGCCGTGTCGTGGTCGCCGCGCTCGAAGGCCAGCTCGGCGCGGCCCGCCCAGGCCGCCACCAGCCCGGGGTCGCTCTCCAGCGCCCCGTCGAACGCGGCCAGCGCCTCCGGGCGCCGCCCCTCGGCCAGCTCCACCTGCCCGAGCACGCACAGCAGGTGCGGGTCGCGCGGCGCCAGCTCCAGCCCGCGCAGCACGTCCTGCCTGGCCCTCGCGTACTCCCCCAGCCCCGCGTGGATCCCGGCGCGGTTGACGTACGCGGGCGCGAAGCCGGGGTCCAGCTCCAGCGTGTGGTCCAGGTCGGCGCGGGCCCCGTCGAGATCGCCCGAGGCGAACCTGACCTCGGCCCGGTTGTAGTACGCCTCCGGGAAGGGCGGGCTGAGCCGCATGACCGCCTCGTAGTCGGCCACGGCCTCCTCCGACCGGCCGAGCCGGTGCAGCAGGTTGCCGCGCTCGAGGTAGTAGTCGGGGTAGCCGGGGTCGGCCTCGACGGCCCGCGTGTAGTCGGCCAGCGCCTCCTCCGACCTGCCCGCCATGGCCAGGAGCTGGGCGCGGTTGGCGTACAGCACCAGCCGGTGGATCGGGTGCTCGTCGGGCAGGTCCGTCTCGGCCAGGTCGATGGCCTGCCGGACGAGCTCCATCGCGGCCTCGTGGCGGCCCCTGCGGACCTCCACCAGGGCCTTGCCGTTGAGGTCGAACCCGAGGTGGAAGGCGCGCTCGCGGCGGTCCGGCAGCAGCGACGTGATGGTGATCGCCTCGTTGATCCAGGCCAGGGCCTCCTCGGGGTCCCGGCGGGCCGGGTCGTGGTGGCGTACCAGGATCATGGCGGTGGCGTAGGCGATGGTGGCGCGGTGCTTGGGCTCGGTGCTCTCGCGCCTGGCCGTGTCATAGAGCTCGCGGGCCTCGTCCTCGCGCTCGATGGCCTCCAGGGAGACGGCGACGCGCTGCAGGAGGCGCCGACGGCCCTCCGGATCGTCCTCGTACGCCGTCCCGCGCAGCGCCTCCAGGCCCGACTCCGCCAGCGCGTGGTGGAAGCCCTCGTCGCGATAGCGGTCGAAATCCCTGCACAGCGGCCCCGCACTCGGGGCCGAGGGTCCTTCGTCGATCCGGAGCAGCCCCGGATCCACCCGGCGCCGCAGCACGGCCACCAGTTCAGTGTCGGTGTGGTCGGCCTCGCCCAGGTTCGTCACGGTAAGGGCGAGCGGGCCCGCGCCGCGCAGGTGGTCGCGGACGAACTCGGCCAGCCCGTTCGCGATCCTGAGGGTGCGCCGGGCGCCCGGCACGAGAATGCGCTCGCCTCTGGGCAGGCTGCCGGCCAGCGAGCGCCTGCGCTCGGGCACGGACTCGCGTAAGGCCGGGGCGGCGGCGCGGATCTCGATGTCGTGGGCAGCGACCAGGTCGGGCAGCGCCTGGGGGACGAGGTGGCCGAGCAGCGCGGCCGCGAACGTGTAAGGGCCGCCGATCCGGCGGTCGGCGTCAAGAATGATCGTGTTCACAGGGGCCTTTTCTCCGTGGTGGCCGGCGCCCCCGCACGAGACGCCGGCCGGGCGGCTTACTGGCCGTGCCTCGGCGAGGCCGCCCCAGTCGGCTTCACAGTGCCAGGCCGGTGAACAACGATCTTCTTCATGAACGCCCCTTTGCGCGGAATCGAGCGGTGACCGCTACATGTCAGCACAGACAAATGGCGCAAAACAACGTTTATCTGGTAATGGCTATTTCTGCGGCAATTAGCGAATGACCGGAAATATCCCGCTTCAGTCGCCCAAGATCGCGTCCACGAACACCTCGGGGTCGAACGGCGCCAGATCGTCGGGCCCCTCGCCCAGCCCCGCGAGCTTGACCGGCACTCCCAGCTCCCGCTGCACCGAGATCACGATGCCGCCCTTGGCGGTGCCGTCGAGCTTGGTCAGCGCGATGCCCGTGATGTTGACCACCTCGGCGAACACCTGAGCCTGGCGCATGCCGTTCTGGCCCGTCGTGGCGTCGAGGACGAGCAGCACCTCGTCGACCGTGGCCTTCTTCTCGATGACCCGCTTGACCTTGCCGAGCTCGTCCATGAGCCCGGTCTTGGTGTGGAGGCGGCCCGCGGTGTCGACGATGACGGTGTCGACCTTCTCCTCGATGCCCCTGGCGACGGCGTCGAACGCCACGGAGGCCGGGTCGCCGCCCTCGGGACCGCGTACGACGTCGGCGCCCACCCGCTCGCCCCAGGTCTGAAGCTGGTCGGCGGCGGCCGCCCGGAACGTGTCGGCCGCGCCGAGGACGACCTTCTTCCCGTCGCCGACGAGCGAACGGGCGAGCTTGCCGGTGGTGGTGGTCTTGCCGGTGCCGTTGACGCCCACGACGAGCACCACCGCGGGCCGCTCGCCGTGCTTCTGGACGTGGAGGGTGCGGTCGAGGTCGGGGTTGACCTGCGCGAGCAGCTCCTCCTTCAGCAGCTCCCGCACCTCTTCCGGGGTGCGGCTGCCCAGCACCTTGACCTTGGTGCGCAGCTCCTCGACGACGGCACGGGTCGGCGCGACGCCCATGTCGGCGCCGATCAGCTTCTCCTCGACCTCGTCCCACACCTCGTCGTCGAGCCGGTCGCGGGAGAGCAGCTCGAGCAGGCCGCGCCCGAGCGCGCTCTGCGAGCGCGCCAGCCGGGAGCGCAGCCGGACCATCCGGCCCGCGGACGGCGGCGGGACCTCGATCTCCGGCACGACGACGGCCGGCTCGGCGGGCTTGACCGGCGGCGGGAGCGTGGTGGTCGCGCCTTCGCCCTCCTCGCCGGCTCCGGCGGGCCGCTTCTCCTTCTCCTCGGGAAGCACGGGCGGCTCTGGCGGCTTGACGGGCGGGGCCGCCTTGCGGCCCGGCCTGAAGTAGAGCAGGAAGCCGCCGGCCACGAGCAGGGCGACGACGGCCACGATCACTATGACGCCGAGGTAACCATCCACAAGATGTCAGTTTTCCAGATCGACCGGCATGGTCATGCCCAGGGCCCGCCTGAGCGGAGTGTCAGGCCGACTCGCGCTCCCGCAGCCGCTGGCTGACCACCTGCGTCACGCCGTCACCGCGCATCGAGACGCCGTACAGCGCGTCGGCGATCTCCATCGTGCGCTTGTTGTGCGTGATGACGATCAGCTGCGAGCTCTGCCGCAGCTCCTCGAAGAGCATCAGCAGCCGCTGCGTGTTGGTGTCGTCGAGCGCGGCCTCGACCTCGTCCATCACGTAGAACGGCGAGGGCCGCGCCTTGAAGATGGCGACCAGGAACGCGACGGCGGTCAGCGACCGCTCGCCGCCCGACAGCAGCGACAGCCGCTTGACCTTCTTGCCCGGCGGCCTGGCCTCGACCTCGATGCCGGTGGTCAGCATGTCGTTGGGCTCGGTCAGCACCAGCCGGCCGTCGCCGCCGGGGAACACCCTGCCGAAGATCTGCTCGAACTCCCTGGCCACGTCCTCGTACGCCGAGGCGAACATCTGCTCCACCCGGTCGTCGACCTCCTTGACCACGGTCAGCAGGTCGCGCCTGGTCTTCTTGAGGTCCTCGAGCTGGGAGTTGAGGAACGCGTGCCGCTCCTCCAGCGCCGCGAACTCCTCCAGCGCGAGAGGGTTGACCTTGCCGAGCTGGTTCATCTGCCGCTCGGCGGCCCTGGCCCGCTTCTCCTGCTCCTCGCGCACGTACGGCACGGGCGGGTCGCCGGGGACCGGGGCCTCGGGGCCGTACTCGGAGATCAGCGTCTCCACCTCGACCCCGAACTCCTCCAGCGCCCGCTGCTCCATCTGCTCCAGCCGCAGCCGCTGCTCGGTGCGGGCGACCTCGCTGCCGTGCGCGCGGTTGACCAGCTTGTCGAGCTCCTGGCCGAGCTCGCGTACGCGGAGACGGACCTGCTTGAGCTCGGCGTCGACGGCGACCCTGGCGAGATCGGCCTCGTCGCGCTCCCTGGAGGCGAGCTGGATGGACGACTCGAGCTCACGGAGCACCTGCTTGGCGCCCCTGCTGACGGAGTCGGCCACGGCCGCCTGCCGGCGGCGCCTGGCGCGCTGGGCGGCCGCCTGGGCACGCTCCTGGCGTTCGCGCTGGGCGGCCCGGACGAGGCCGTCGGCGCGGCCCTCGATGCCCTTGACGCGCTCCTCGGCGGTGCGGACCTGCAGGCGGGTCTCCATCTCGCGCTGCCTCGCGGCCTCGCAGGCGCCCGCCAGGTCGTCGCGGAGGTCGGTGGTGGGCTCGGCCTCCAGCTCCTGGGCGTACTCGGCCTCGGCCAGCCGGATCTCCAGCTCGGCCAGCTCCTCCAGCCCCTCGGTGCGGGACTCCTCCGCCCTGGTCACGCTCCTGGCGAGGCGCTCCGCCTCGTCGTGGGCGGCGTTGGCGGCGGCCTCCAGCTGGGCCAGGCGCTTGGCGGCGGCGGCGTTGCGCTGGTCGGCCTCCCGCTGGCGGCTCCTGACCTGGTCGAGAGCGCCCTGGGCGGCGCTCACGCCCGCCTGTGCGGTGGTGACGGCGGTCTGGGCCTCGTTGACCTTGGCCTGGGCGGCCTCCAGCGCCGCCTGGGCCGCCTGCTCCCGCTCGATCGCCTCGTCCAGCGCCTCGGCCGTCTCTTCCGCCCTGCGCTCGGCCTCCTCCAGGTCCCTGACGGCCTCGTCGAGCGCGGCCCGCACCTGGAGCACGGAGGTGCCGCCCTCGGCGCCGCCACTGGCCAGGTGTGCGCCCACCAGGTCACCTGTCCTGGTGACGGCTCTGAGGCCGGGGTGGCGCTCGGCGACCGCGCGGGCGGCTTCGAGGTCGTCCACGACCACGACGTCCGCGAGGATGTGGTCGAGGGCGGGCCGCAGGTGGTCGGGGACCGCGACGAGGCCGGCGGCCCACTGACCGCCCTCCGGGGCGGCCGTGCGCGCGGGGTGGCCGTCTTCCGCGCCTCCTGGGCGGGCCACCAGCAGGGTCGCCTGGCCCGATCCCCGGGCGCGCAGCAGACCGAGCGCCTCGACGGCGGTGTCGAGGGTCTTGACCGCGATCGCCTCGGCCACGGGGCCCAGCACGGCCGCCACCGCCAGCTCGGCGCCGGGCGCGACCTGCATCGAGGCCGCCAGCGGCCCCAGCACCCCGGCCAGGTCCGCGTCGAGCAGGGCCGCGCCGCCGTCGCCCTTGGCGAGTCCCAGCTCCAGGGCGTCCCGGCGGGCGACCAGAGCGGCCACGGAGCGCTGCGCCTCCTGGTCGGCGGCGCGCGCGGTGGACACCCCCGACTTGGCGGCCTGCAGGGCGGCGCGCGGCGCGTCGAGGCCCGACTTGGCCTCCTCCACCGCCGCACGCGCCTCGTCGGCGACCGCCCTGGCCTCCTCCACCAGGGCCTGCGCGGTGGCGAGCTCCTCGGCGAGCGCGGGATCGACCGCGGGCTCCTCCAGCCGCTGCGCCTCCAGGTCCTCCCTGGCCCGCCGCTCGCGTTCGGCCGCGTCGGTCACGGCCTGCCGGAGCCGGCCGATCTCCTCCTCGGCGGCCCGCGCCCGGCTCCGTACGGAATCGACCTGCCCCCGCAGCTTGGCCAGCCCTTCGCGGCGGTCGGCGGCGGCGCGGGCGGCCAGGGCGAGCCGCTGCTCCTCGGCGCTCAGCCCGGCCTCGGCCTCGGCCCGCCGCTGGACGGCCTCCTCCAGCAGCTCCTGCGCCTGCTCCAGCTCGGCCCTGAGGATCAGCTCGCGCTCGCGGACCTCGGCCGCCTCGCGCTCGAGCTCCTCGGGGTCGCGGCCGCGGCGCTCGATGGCGGCGGCGTCGAGCGCGTGGCGGTGGCGCTCGGCGGCGAGCTGCGCCAGGCCGGTGATGCGCTCGCGCAGCGACGAGAGCCGGAAGTACGTCTCCTGCGCGGCGGCCAGCCGCGGCTGCGTCTCGGCCTCGGCGGCCTCCAGCGCCGCCTCGCGCTGCTGGCCCTCGGCCAGCTCGGTCTCCACCTGGTTGCGCCGGGTCATGACGGCCGCCTCGTCGGCCGCCTCGCGCTCCAGCGTCGTACGCAGGATGCACACGTCGTCGGCCAGCAGCCGCAGCCGGGCGTCACGCAGGTCGGCCTGGATGACGGCGGCCTTGCGGGCGATCTCCGCCTGGCGGCCCAGCGGCTTGAGCTGGCGGCGCAGCTCGGTGGCGAGGTCCTGCACCCGGGTCAGGTTGGCCTGCATGGCGTCGAGCTTGCGCAGCGCCTTTTCCTTGCGCTTGCGGTGCTTGAGCACGCCGGCGGCCTCTTCGATGAACGCCCGCCGGTCCTCCGGCCCCGCGTGCAGCACGGTGTCGAGCTGGCCCTGACCGACGATCACGTGCATCTCGCGGCCGATGCCCGAGTCGGACAGCAGCTCCTGGATGTCGAGCAGGCGGCAGGTGTCGCCGTTGATCGCGTATTCGCTCTGCCCCGACCTGAACATCAGCCGGCTGATCGTGACCTCGGTGTAGTCGATCGGCAGCGCGCCGTCGGAGTTGTCGATGGTCAGCGTCACCTCGGCGCGCCCGAGCGGCGGCCGGGAGGAGGTGCCGGCGAAGATGACGTCCTCCATCTTGCCGCCGCGCAGCGACTTGGCGCTGTGCTCGCCCATGACCCAGGCCAGGGCGTCGACGACGTTGGACTTGCCCGAGCCGTTGGGGCCGACGACGCAGGTGATGCCCGGCTCGAAACGGAGGGCGGTCGCGGAGGCGAAGGACTTGAAGCCGCGCAGGGTGAGGGTCTTCAAATACAAGCGCGACCCCCTTCACCGTGATGCGGACTCGGGAAAGCCTACTGGTCCGCACCGCTCGACGTGGGCAGGTACCTTCTGGGCCGCATTGACCTGGGCAAAGGAAGCTTTCCGTAAGTGCGCAAATAACAAGGGACGCCTCTTTGAGACGTCCCTGGGGTCTTGCGCTCCGATCACTCTCAGGTGAGTGCCGGCTCGCGCTCTTGCATGCGGCTTATCGCCTCGTCGCGGGTTTGCGCCGCAAGAGCGTCATTGGTGGCCTGAAGTCGGATGAGTTCTGCCTCCAGATCCCGGATACGCTGCTGCAGGCGGCGCATCTCCGAGACCATCCGAGGGTCAGGACCGCCGACGTGGCCGAGTAGAGCCTTCGCCATGGTAAAGGGTCCTCCACGCTGAGTGACCAGACTGGTTCGCGCACTTCTATTCCGCGGGAGGGGTGCGCGTGGTACCTAACAAGAGTCGCACCGGCAGTGTGGGCGGTCAAGTCGAACAAACCGCTGCGCCCTACTGATGGGCACTCCCGACATACAACTATACCCTATTTGGGCGGTTTAACGGAAGGCCCTACCGTTCCACAAAACCACCCAAACTACCTCGAGCTTCGCTCCAACGTTCTACTACTCCATCCACTCTCCCCGGCGTGTCGCAACCTCTGAGCAGCTCCAGCAGCTTGACGCACGCCTCGCGGGGGCCCTCCGCGACCACTTCGACCCGGCCGTCGGCCGTGTTGCGCGCCCAGCCCTCGAGCCCCAGCTCCAGTGCCCGGGCACGGGTCCACCAGCGGAACCCCACACCTTGGACCCTGCCCCGAACCCAGGCGGTCAATCGGGTGTTCTCCCTGTTCGTCTGCATGTCCTCTCCCATCAGGCCACCAGGACTCCACCCCGAGTGCGTGCCCGGCCGCCGCCTCGTCGAACGCCCTGATCGCGGCGGTCTCGGCGGCCTTCACCCAGGCCAGGCCCATGACGGACGGGCGCAGCCCCGCGACGGGCACGAAGGTCACGTCCGGGCGCCTGTGGTGGGCCGCCGTCGGCGTGCAGAACAGCATGCCACCCCGGTTCAGCGCCACCTGGATCAGGCCCTCCTGGCTGGTGGCCACCGCACCGGCCCGGGGAATCGGACGCCCGGACGGGGTCGCGGACGGTGTCATGCGCTCGAGCCAGGCACGCGGCGCGGGGCCGTCCAGGCTGATCAGGGGCACGTCCGCGAGCTCCTCGGCGGCGATGCCCGCGCGACCGGCGAGCGGATGCCGCGTGGAGACGCCCAGCTGGTACGAGACCTCGTTCAGCCCCTGCCCGGTGGCCAGGTCGGGCTCGTCCACCGGCAGCAGCGTGAACGCGATGTCCACCTGCCCGGCCCGCAGCCTGCCGAAAGGATCCGAGAGCGGGATCTCGACCAGCTCCACGTCGCACCCCGGATGGCGGCGCTCGAAGGCCCGCACGCTGCCCGTGACGACCTCCGTCGGCGTGGACAGGAACCCGACCCTCAGCACGCCGGTCACCTCGCGGGCCGCCGCCTTGGCCCGGCTCACCGCGTCCGCCAGGCCGTCATAGGCGGGGCGGAGGTCGGCCAGGAAGCGCTCGCCGAGCGGCGTGAGGCGCACCCTGCGGCTGGTCCGCTGGAAGAGCCTGCCGCCGATCCTGGTCTCCAGCGCGCTGATGAGCTGGCTCACCCTCCCGGGCGACAGGTAGAGGCGGTCGGCCGTACGCGCGAAGTGCAACTCCTCGCTGAGCACCACGAAGCATTCCAGCTCCCTGAACTCCATCCCTCACAACCTCCGGATCGCTTAGCCCACCTAAACCAAGCCTTCGGACTTCGCCATTGTTCCCGCAGGCCGCCCGGCCAAGGCTGGGTGGCATGACCATGACCGAAGTTTCCCCTGCTACGAGGGCTCGCTGGCTGGCCGTGTCGGCGGTCGCCGTCGGCACCTTCACCATCGTGACCAGCGAGATGCTCCCCGTCGGGCTGCTGACCTCGATCGCCTCCACCCTGGGCGTGTCCGAGGGGACCGCCGGGCTGATGATGACCGCCCCGGGGCTGGTCGCCGCCGTGTCGGCACCCGTGCTGGCCGTCGCCACCCGCCGGCTCGATCGGCGTACCACGTTGCTCGGGCTGATGGCGGTGCTGGCGGTGGCCAACCTGGCGGGCGCGTTCGCACCGAGCTATCCCGTCATCCTGGCGGCCAGAGTGCTGACCGGGGTGAGCATCGGCGGGTTCTGGGCCTTCGCGGCCGGCCTGGCGACGCGGCTGGTGCCGGAGCGATCCGTCGGGCGGGCCACGTCGATCATCTTGAGCGGTGTCTCCGTGGCGTCGGTGCTGGGGGTGCCCGCGGCGACGTTCATCTCGTCGCTGGCGGGGTGGCGGACGGCGTTCGCCGCGATGGGCGTGGTGGCGCTGCTCCTGATCGCGCTCCTGTACGCCACGCTGCCGCCGCTGCCGGGCGAGGCCCCCGCCCCGGCATCGGGACCCCGGCGGGAATGGCTCTCGGGTCAGCTCAGGACCGTCCTTGTCCTGACCGTCCTGATCGTGTGCGGCCACTTCGCCGCCTACACCTACGTCCAGCCGTTCCTCGAGCAGGTCTCGCACGCCGGTCCCGCCCTCATCAGCACCATCCTGCTCCTGTACGGGGCCGCGGGCGTGGTGGGCAACTTCACCGCCGGCGCGTGGGCGGCCAGGAACCCCAAGCCGGTCCTGATCACGCGGGCCGTCCTCATCGCGCTGGGCACGGCGGCACTGCCCGTGATCGGCCTTCCCCTGGCCGTGCTGGTGGTGTGGGGCTTCGGCTACGGGGGCGTCGGGGTGACGCTGCAGCTGTGGATCATGCGTGCGGGCGGCGGCGAGCTCGGCACGGCGCTCTTCGTCAGCGCCTTCAACGTCTCCATCGCGCTCGGCGCGTTCGCCGGCGGCAGGGTCGTGGACGGGTTCTCGATCTCGGCCACGATGTGGCTGGGCGCGGGTCTGGCCGTGCTCACCGCGGCCGTCGCTGGCATGTGGGGCAGGAGTAGGACGACCGGTTCATGAACGGCTCGCGCCTGATGGGGGTGCCGCAGCGCGAGCAGGGCAGGTCGCGCCGGCCGTACACCTCCAGGGAGCGCTCGAAGTAGCCGCTCTCGCCGTTGACGTTCACGTACAGGCTGTCGAACGAGGTGCCGCCGGCCCGCAGCGCGGAGGCCATGACCGTGCGCACAGCGGCCAGCAGCTCGGCGATCTTGGGGCGGGTGAGCGTCTGTGTGGGCCTGGCCCAGTGGAGCCGCGCCATCCACAGGGCCTCGTCCGCGTAGATGTTGCCGACGCCGCTGATCAGCGACTGGTCGAGCAGCGCCCGCTTGATCTCGGTGTGCCTGGCCCTGAGCCTGCGGGCGAACTCGGCCTCGTCGAACACCGCCTCGAACGGGTCGGGCGCGATGTGGGAGATCGGCTCCGGCACGCCGCCGACCAGGGGCGTGACCATGACGTGGCCGAACGTCCGCTGGTCGACGAAGCGCAGGTCGGGGCCGCCGTCCTCGAAACGGAGGCGTACCCGGAGATGCTTCTCCGGCGGCGAGTCCTGGTCGACCACCAGCAGCTGACCGCTCATCCCCAGATGGGCCATGAGGGCTTCCTCGGCGCCTGACAGCCGCAGCCACAGGTATTTGCCGCGGCGCTCGGCGGACAGCACCTCCCGGCCCTTCAGCCGGGCGGTGAACTCGTCGGCGCCGGGCACGTGCCGCCTGATCGCGCGGGGGTGCAGCACCTCCGCCGAGGCGATCTCGCGCCCGGTGACCCATTGCGCGAGGCCGCGCCTGACGACCTCGACCTCTGGCAGCTCAGGCACCTCAGACCCCTATGACTCGGGCAGCTCTGTACGCCCCGGACGCTGCGGGGGACAACCTCATTCTCGCCCTCCGGGCACATCCGGAGGGCCCGTTCAGCCGGCGGGCTGGCTCTCGCGCTGCTCGCGCCTGGCCCTGATGCGGGTCCAGGCCGCCTCGGCCGCCTGCTGCTCGGCCTCCTTCTTGCTGCGCCCGGTGCCCGACCCGTACGACTCGCCGCCCACCCGCACCATGGCCGTGAACGACTTGGCGTGGTCGGGGCCGCTCTCCTCGACGTGGTATTCGGGCACGCCGAGCGCCTCGGAGGCGGTGAGCTCCTGCAGCGAGGTCTTCCAGTCGAGCCCGGCCCCGAGCGAGGCCGAGCGGACGATCAGCGGGTCGAACAGCACGTGCACCACCCGGAACGCCTCGTCGAGCCCCTTGTCGACGTAGATCGCGCCGATCAGCGCCTCGAGGGTGTCGGCCAGGATCGAGGACTTGTCGCGCCCTCCGGTGCCCTCCTCGCCCCTGCCGAGCCGCAGGAACCGGCCCAGGCCCAGGTTTCTGGCCACGTCGGCCAGCGCCCGCATGTTGACCACCGCGGCACGCAGCTTCGCCAGCTGGCCCTCGGGGAGGTCGGGGTGGTTGCGGTAGAGGGTGTCGGTGACCACCAGGCCCAGCACCGAGTCGCCCAGGAACTCCAGGCGCTCGTTGGTGGGCAGGCCGCCGTTCTCGTACGCGTAGGAGCGGTGGGTCAGCGCCCGCTCCAGGATGTCGGGGTCGAGCCCGACCGACAGGACCCGCTCCAGCTCGTCTCTGGCGACCTCCACGGCCACCGGCTTAGGACCTGCGCCCACGTCTTTCCTCCTCGGACATCTTTCGCATGGCGCGCGCCGGCTGCGGAAGATGCCCGAAAACGTGGTGGGCGTCGGGGTAACGCGTAGCCCCGGCGTCCACCACGGCCGCGGGCGAACCGCCGCCGTACGCATCTGAGACGGTAACGCCGACCGAGGCACAATGGCACCCGGTCGGCATCACGTCAAGCGGTCAGACTGATCAGGCGGACGGCTCGATGACCTGACGGCGGTTGTAGGTGCCGCAGGTGGGGCACGCGATGTGCGGCTGCTTGGGCGAACGGCACTGCGGGCAGCTCACCAGGGCGACAGCAGTCGTCTTCCACTGGGAGCGACGGTGGCGGGTGTTACTCCGCGACATCTTTCGCTTCGGGACGGCCACGTCACTTCTCCTGATCGTTATCTTTGTCGGTAACCAGACCTTGCAACGACGCCCAACGGGCATCGATCTTCTCGTGCCGGTGATCCTCGCCGGCCTCGGCCAGCTTGATCCCACACTCCGTGCAGAGCCCTTCGCAGTCCTCGCGGCACACGGGGCTCAGCGGCAGTGCCAGCACCACCGCGTCGCGGAACGTCGGCTCGAGGTCGAGCAGCTCACCGTCGAGCAGTGAGTCCTCCTCCGAGGCGTCCTCGTCGGAGTAGAAGAACAGCTCCTGCAGGTCCACCTCGATCTCCGAGGAGACCGGGTCGAGGCAGCGCGCGCACTCCCCGGCGAGCGGGGCCTGCGCCGTGCCTGACACGAGCACGCCTTCCATCACTGCTTCGAGCCGGAGGTCCAGCTCGACTTCGGCGTCCTTGGGGACACCGATCATGTCGACGCCGAGGTCCGCCGGTGCCGGGAGGGTCAGGGTCATCTGCCGCATCGTGCCCGGCCGCTTTCCGAGGTCATGAGTGGAGATCACCCACGGGGAGCGGGGGTCGAGGTGCTGAGTCATCCTGCTCTCGCTAGGCATGGCGAGACGATCGCCGTCGTACAAGGCCGAAATGAAAGGATAGCAGGTCGCGCTCAGCCCCTGAGCCGCTCGACGAGCAGCTTGTGCACAAGATCGGGTACGAGGCCCGACACGTCGCCACCATATCTGGCGATCTCCTTCACCCTGCTGGAGGACAGGAACGAGTATTCGGGGTTCGTGGGCATGAAAAGCGTCTCGACCCCCGACAGGCGATAGTTCAGCTGCGCCATCTGCAGCTCGTAGTCGAAGTCGCTGACCACCCTGATGCCCTTGACGATGGCGGGGATGTCGTTCTGCTTGCAGAAATCGACCAGCAGCCCGTGGAATTTCCGCACCTTGACGTTCGGAAAGTCCTTGGTCACGGCCTGCAGGATGTCGATTCGCTCGTCCACCGTGAACAGGCTGCTTTTCTCGACGTTGATGAGGACTGCCACGGTCACCTCGTCATACAGGCGGGCGGAGCGGCCGATGATGTCGAGGTGGCCATTGGTGATGGGGTCGAACGACCCCGGGCAGACTACGCGGCGCAAGACGCCTCCCAGGTCTACGGGTTCCCGGCGGCGCGACCGTACCAAACGGACGCTTCGCCATAACGACGGACCCTCTCCTCAACGTAGCCTTCTGGCCACATCAGGGCCTTTCCCCTGCTTTCCCGCTCGAATGCCACCAACGCCTCATCCGACAGCCACCCGTTGTCCCGCAGCAGTTCCAGAACGCGCTGCACTTCGGCGTCGGACGTGGCATAGGGCGGATCGGCGAAAACGATGTCGTACGGCTCGTCAGGCGCCTTCTGGAGCAGCCGCTCGACCTTGTCCGCGATCACCCTGGCGCCTTCGAGGCCGAGCGCCTGGACGTTCGCCTTGATGGTCCGCACGGCCCGGGGGTCGGACTCGACCAGCACGGCCTCCTTCGCCCCTCTGGACAGGGCCTCGAGGCCGATCGCCCCCGACCCGGCGTACAGGTCGATCAGGCGGACGCCGTCGAGCCCGTACAGCGAGTCGAGCGTCAAGAAGATCCCTTCTCTCGCCCTGTCGCTGGTCGGTCTCGTGCCCCGTCCCGGCGGGACCGCGAGCCGCCTGCCACCCGCGCTGCCTGCGATGATCCGCGTCATGTGACCCATTGTTCCGCATGTTCATGCAGGTCAAGAGTGGACAAGTGTCTCCCTCGAGTGCGCAAGGGTGATTCACATCGCCCCGGTCGTTCCGCATGATGAGTTCTGCGGCCTTCAAGGTGACCCACATGGAGGCCGACCGGCGTGATCGTGAGCCCTTCCGCACGCCGGTTCCCTCGGCACCTGACCCGAGGGTGGGCCCAGCCGGGGACGGCATTCGGGGGGAGGCCGTCCCCGCGGCTGGGCCTTTTTTCGTTGCCCGTCAGGTCTTCTCCAGGTATTCGGCCCGCTCGTCGGCCAGCAGCCGGCCGATCTCGGCCCGCAGGCCCTCGTGGGCGGTCAGATCGGGGTCCTCGGCGAGCAGGGCGGCCGCCTCGTCGCGGGCGGTGGCGATCACGTCCTCGTCCCGCAGCAGCTGCAGCAGCTTCAGCGAGGACCGCTTGCCCGACTGCGCCGCGCCCAGCACGTCGCCCTCCCGCCGCTGCTCCAGGTCCACGCGCGACAGCTCGAAGCCGTCCAGGGTGGCGGCCACCGCGTCCAGGCGGGCACGGGCCGGGGTGCCTTCGGGGAAGTCGGAGACCAGGAGGCACAGGCCCGGCAGCCCGCCGCGGCCGACGCGGCCGCGGAGCTGGTGGAGCTGGGAGACGCCGAAGCGGTCGGCGTCCATGATGATCATGACGGAGGAGTTGGGCACGTCCACACCCACCTCGATGACCGTGGTGGCCACCAGGACGTCCAGCTCGCCCCGCGTGAACGAACGCATGATCGCGTCCTTCTCCTCCGGCGGCAGCTTGCCGTGGAGCGTGCCGACGCGCAGGTCGTGGAAGGGTCCGCTCTTCAGCAGCTCGGCCACGTCGAGGACCGCGAGCGGCGGGCGGCGCTCGTCGTCGCCGCCGGCCGCCGCCAGGTCGCCCTCGTCGCCCTCCAGGTCGCCGATGCGCGGGCACACGATGTACGCCTGCCGCCCGAGTGCCACCTCCTCCCGCACCCGCTGCCACGTGCGTTCGAGATAGTGCGGCTTCTCGGCCGCCGGGACGACGTGCGTGGTGATGGGGGCGCGACCGGCCGGCAGCTGCGACAGCGTCGAGACCTCCAGGTCGCCGAAGACCGTCATGGCCACCGTGCGCGGGATCGGGGTGGCCGTCATGACCAGGACGTGCGGCCGCCCGCCGCCCGCCTTCTCGCGCAGCGCGTCACGCTGCTCGACCCCGAACCGGTGCTGCTCGTCCACCACGACCAGCCCCAGATCGGCGAACTGCACGTGCTCCTGGAGCAGCGCGTGCGTGCCCACGACTATCCCCGCCGTGCCCGAGGCGGCGTCGAGCAGGGCCGAGCGGCGCGCGGCGGCACCCATCGAGCCGGTCAGCAGCGTGACCGCCGTGCCCCCGAACATGCCCCCCTGCGCCAGATCGCCCAGCATGGTGGTGATCGAGCGGTGGTGCTGCTGGGCCAGCACCTCCGTGGGCGCCAGCAGCGCCGCCTGGCCGCCCGCGTCGACCACCTGGAGCATCGCCCGCAGCGCCACCACCGTCTTGCCCGCGCCGACCTCGCCCTGCAGCAGCCGGTGCATCGGGTGCTCGCCCGCGAGGTCGGCGGCGATCTCCTCGCCGACCTGCGCCTGCCCCTCCGTCAACGAGAACGGCAGCCGCGCGTCGAAGTCGGCCAGCATGCCGCCGGGACGCCTGGGCCGCGCCTTGGCGGGCAGCGCGCCGGCGGCCTGGCGCCGCTGCAGCAGCACGGCCTGCAGCACGAACGCCTCGTCGAACTTGAGTCTCTTGCGCGCCCGCCCCACCTCGGCGAAGTCCTTCGGCCGGTGGATGGCCACCAGCGCGTCGCCCAGATCCTGCAGGCCGTGGCGGGCCCGCAGCTCGGCGGGCAGCGGGTCGTCGAGCGGGCCGAGCGTGTCGAGCACGACGCCGACCGCGCGCCTGATCGCCCACGGCGTGAGGTCCTTGCCCGCCGGATAGATCGGCACCGGCGCCGACGCGAACTCCTCCGCGCTCGCCTCGCTCTCCTCGAACAGCTCGAACTCCGGGTGCGTGAGCTGCCAGCGCGGGCTCGTACGCGACCCGAACAGCCCCACCTTGCCCGCGAACATGCCCCGCCGCCCCGGCTTGAGCCGCGACTCCGCCACATGGGAGCCCTTGCCGAAGAACGACAGGTAGATCTTGTTGCCGTTTCCGTCGACGACCTCGACCTCCAGCCAGGTGCCGCCGCGGTTGCGCATGGGCTTGCGCATGAGCCTGGTCACCTCGCCGACCACGGTGACGTGCTCGTCGACCTCCAGCGCGTCGAGCGAGGTCAGCTCGCCGCGCTCGGCGTAGCGGCGCGGGTAGTGGCGCAGCAGGTCGCCGACCGTCTCCAGCTCGAGCACGCTCTGCAGGAGCTTGGCGGTCTTCGGGTCGAGCGCCTTCGTCAGAGGCTCGTCGAAACGGCTCACGGCATTAAGTTCTACCGCCTCGGCCCGACAGGAATCCCGCTCATCGGCCCGGCGTCACATCACTCGACGCCGATCAGGAGCCGGTGGCCCCTCACTCCACGCCGATCAGCAGCGGGTAACCGCCCTGCTCGCCGTCGTACACGACCAGGTCCACGTCCGGCCGCGTCCGTCCCAGGTGCTCCTCCAGCCGCTCGGCCAGCCCGTGCGGCGCCTCCGAGCCCGTGACCACGGTCACCAGCTCGCCGCCGCCCGCCACCATCCGGTCCACGACCATGGTCGCCACCCGGTCGATCGAGCCGCCGATCATTGCGACGTCCCCGTCGATCATGCCGAGCACGTCCCCCGGGTGGCACACCCCCGCGCTCGTGACCGCCTCACGGTCCGCCACCGTCACGTGGCCGTACCGCGTGTGGCCCGCGGCGTCGGTCATCGCCACCACGTCGTCGTCGAAGCGGCGCAGCGGATCGTGCACGGCCAGGGCCGCCAGCCCCTGCACGGTCGCCTCCGTGGGCAGCACGCTGACCGTGACCCCGTCCTCACGGGCGATCTCCGCGGCCGCGGCGGCGATCGACCTGACACCCTCGTCGTTCGGCAGGACCGCGACCTCGCTGCCGGCCTGCCTGATCGCGGCCAGCATGGCGGAGAGCGTGGGCCGCGTGCCGGGCGCGCGCCGTACCACGACGGCGCCGCACTCCTCGAAGAGCGCCGCGATCCCGTCCCCTGCGGCCACCGCCACCACGCCCCTGCCCGCGCTGCCGCGGTGGGTGCGCTCGGCCAGGTACGTGATCCGGATCCGGTGCGGCCGCCCGGCCCGCACGCCCGCCTCCACGGCGGGACCCGCCTCGGCCACGTGGACGTGCACGTTCCACAGGCCCCCGCCGCCGACCACGACGAGCGAGTCGCCCATGGCGTCGAGCTCCTCGCGCAGCGCGGCCACCGCGGCGTCGTCGGCCTCCAGCAGGTACATCACCTCGTACCCCGCGCCCACCTCGGTCATCGGCGAGACCTTGGCGGTCGGCGCCGGCACGTCGTAGTGGTCGGTGTAGGAGTCGGTGATCACGGCGGCCAGCGTCTCCAGCACGATCGCCGCCCCCGCGCCGCCCGCGTCCACCACGCCGCTGCGGGCCAGCACCTCCAGCTGGCCGGGCGTGCGGCGCAGCGCGGCGCGGGCCTCACCCGCCGCCTCCCGCGCCACCCCTGCCAGATCGTCCCCGTCCATGTCCTGTACGGCTCGCGCGGCCGACTCCAGCACGCTCAGCACCGTGCCCTCCACCGGCCTGGCCACCGCCTCCCTGGCCAGCACGGCGGCCCGGTGCAGCCCGGCCCGCAGGTCGGGGCCCTCCTTCAGCACCTCGGCGAGACCGCGTAACGCCTGGCTGACGATCACCCCTGAGTTGCCGCGGGCCCCGACCAGGGCGCCGTACGAGAGCGTCTGCCACATCACGGCCGCGTCCACGTCATCGGGCAGCGACTCGACGGCCTCGGCCGCGGAGAGCATGGTCAGGTGGAGGTTGGTGCCGGTGTCGCCGTCGGCCACCGGGAACACGTTGAGCGCGTCGATCTCCGCTCTGGCCCGGCCCAGCGCCTCGGCGGCCAGGCGGGCCCAGCGGCGCACCGCGGGCGGGTCGAGGATCTTCATCTACGCCCTCCCGGCCCCGATGCGCTACCGTTGTCGAAGGAGAATATCGCCGCCGGGCCTGCGGTCCAGCGCTCCAGTTCGCGCCCATCGGTGTGGATCGGATATTCTCGTCTGGCTGGCCGGTTGTCCCGGCATGCCCTCCGCCCGGAAAGCATCAGCGGACAGGGCTACATCGACTGTTTTAAGGAGCGAACCGTGGCTTCCGTCTGCGATGTCTGCCGCAAGGGCCCGACCTTCGGCAACAACGTGTCCCACTCCCACCGCCGTACCCGTCGTCGTTGGAACCCCAACATCCAGACGGTTCGCGCGGTCGTCGGCGGCACGCCGAAGAAGCTGAACGTGTGCACCTCGTGCATCAAGGCGGGCAAGGTCGCCCGCTAGTCCACGCTTTCTCGCGCAAGCCCGTCGCTCCTAGCGGAGCCGCGGGCTTGCGCGTTTTCGTTTCCCGGCACGGCCCCATGCGTCGCCGGCCGGCCGGTCAACGGGGCATCCGCGACGGCTCAACGGGGCATAGGCGACGGCTCATCGGGGCTACGGACGGCTACCCCCTGGCCACCACCACTCCGAGCGCCTGCACCGTGCCCGCCGCCTGCGCCCCGTCCCGGGGAGAACCCGCCCGTCCGGCGGGACGCGGCCCGGCACGCCCTCCTGAATCCCGACGCGGCCAGCGTCCTCCCACGGACGCCACGAGCGTGCGTCCCGACGCAGCAGCGCCCTCCCACAGACGCCACGAGCCCGACACCGGCGGCGCCGGGCGCTTTGGCGGTGGGCGGCCCGTAGAAGGGCTCAGGGATCGGCGGTCAGCGCCAGCGCCAGGCGTGGTCCACCGGTCCGATGCCGCCGCCCAGGGGGAAGCCACGGGCGATGGCGCCCGTCACGTACTCCTTGGCCTTGCCCACCGCCTCCGGCACGTCGTCACCCAGCGCGAGCCGGGACGCGATGGCGGAGGCCAGGGTGCAGCCCGTGCCGTGGGTGTGGCGGTTGTCGAGGCGTTCGGCGGTGAAGCGGTATTCGCTGGTGCCGTCCGTGAGCAGGTCGACCGGCGCCCCGGGCAGGTGGCCGCCCTTGATCAGCGCCCAGGTGGGCCCCAGCTCCAGCACGGCGTCCGCGGCCTGCCGCAGCCCGTCCTCGTCCTCGACCTTGACGGAGGTGAGCTGCTCCACCTCCCACAGGTTCGGCGTCACCACGGTGGCCACGGGCAGCAGCCGCGTCCGGACCGTCTCGACGGCCTCGGGGGCGAGCAGCGCGTCGCCGTGCTTGGACACCCCTACAGGGTCCACGACCACCGGGGCAGGGTACGAGCCGAGCACACCGGCCACCGTCTCGACCAGGACGGGAGAGGCCAGCATGCCGGTCTTCACCGCCTGCGCGCCGATGTCGCCGAGCACCGAGTCGAGCTGCGCCCGCACGGCCTCGGGCGGCAGCTCCCAGTAGCCCTGGACGCCCAGCGAGTTCTGAGCCGTCACCGCGGCGATGACGCTCATGCCGTGGACGCCCATGGCCATCATGGTCTTCAGGTCGGCCTGGATGCCCGCGCCGCCTCCTGAGTCGGAGCCGGCGACGGTCAGCACGCGGGGAGGAGTCATATCCCCCATCCAACCACTCAGCTGACGGCGCAGGCCCCGCTGACCAGCCCGCAGTTCGCGGCCTTCTCGCCCTTGCCCGTGGCGGTGAACGAGACGGCGACCGAGTCGCCCGCCGCCAGCGACGCCGACAGGTCGAGGATGAGCAGGTCGCCGTCCTGCGTCCACTGGGCGCCGGACACGCTCATGACCTTGCCCTCGACCGGGACGGACACGGTGGGGTTGTCGATCGTCTGCCGGGACGTGTTCGAGAGCGTCATGTCGGCCTTGTAGCTGAGCACGCCCTGCCTGATGACCTGCCGGACGTTCATCGAGCCGGCGCCGGAACCGAAGATGCCCGTAGCGGTGGGGGCGGGCGTGGCGCCGCTGGTGGGCGCGCCGCCGGTGTCGGAGTCGTCCAGCGTCGACGGCTCCTCGGTCGGGGACTCGGACACGCTCTCCTCGACGGGCGGCTGCGTCGAGTCCTCCGTCGGCTGCCTGGACGTCTTCACCTTGGTCTTGGTGGGCGTCGGCGTGGCGGACGAGGTGCGCCGCGGCGTGCGGGCGCTGTACGAGGCCGTCGCCGACGGGGTCGTGGAGGGCTGGGTGTCCTCCTCGGACGGCTCCTCCGTCGGCTCCTCCGAGGGCTCGGTCTGCTCGTCGCTCGGCTGGGCGACCTCGGGGCCCGGCTGGTTATTGGTCGCCTGTACGGCGGCACAGGCCGAACCCGCGCACTTGGCGGGATCGCTCGACGAGCTCATGAACTTGACGCCCGCCACGGTGCCGCCCAGCACGACGGCCACGGCGGCGACCGACAGCAGCGCCACCCGGCCCTTGCCTCCCCCGGAGGAGGGCGCGGCGAGCACGTCGTCGCCGCCGCCACCGCGTCCGCCGTTACGGCGCCCGCGGCGGCCCTTGGGCTCCTCCGGCTCGTCGGGGCCGCCGTCCGGCGACCAGTCGGGGCCGAGGAACCCGGTCTCGGCGTTCGCCCAGGCGGGCGCCTGCACGGCCGTCGGCTCCCCGGCCACCTTGACGTCGCCCGGCTCGGGCGGGCCGGGCGACTGAGGAACGTCGAACCGTCCGGTACGGTCGCCCTGGGGCCCGGCGAAAGCGTCACCCGGCACATCGGGACCGTTGAGAAAGGCCGTGCGCTCAGAGGGACCGGGCGCGTCCGGGCCGTCGAAAAAGGCCGTCCGCTCCGAAGGACCAGGCGCATTCGGACCATCGAAAAAGGCCGTCCGCTCCGAAGGACCAGGCGCATTCGGACCATCGAAGAAAGCCGTCCGCTCCGAAGGACCAGGCGCATTCGGACCGTCGAAGAAAGCCGTCCGCTCCGAAGGACCAGGCGCGTCCGGGCGGTCGAAGAAGCTCGTGCGCTCCATGGGCCCGTCAAAAGGACCCGGCGGGTCGAAGGGGCCCCGTTCGGCGCCAGGGCCCGGGTGGTCGGCGGGAGGGCCCCACTCCGACGGGCGGACGAAGGCGCCCGTCGTCTCGAACGGCCCGGCCTCCTCCCCTGAGCCCTGCGGCGGGAAGGCACGCGCGGGATCGTTGGCCGGGGAGATGCCGCCGGCGAGGTCGTTGGGCAGCGCGAAGGCCCCGGTGGTCTCGAACGGCTCGGGCTGCGGCCCGCGCGGCGGCGGCCCGTCGGTGCGCCGCGGCATGGGAGCCCACTGGCCTGTCACCTCGGGCGCGTCCGGCAACGAGGGCCAGCCAGGCGGCTCGGCCTGCTCGTCAGGACCCCAGAATGCGCTGTCGCTCCCCCGTTCTTCCCCGTCGTCGGATCCACCTGTGCCGTGGCGGCCCATGGCTGCCCTTTCTCGCGGTTACAGTGGCCGCCAATCTTCATAACACCTTCGCTAGACCGTTGTCACAACAATCCCGGTAGTCCCACCTCAAATCAGGAAAATGTCACGTAAATCGGGACAAGCTGTCACCGAAAGTGATCCCAGCCCCGCCGGCCGATCTCGCGCCCCCGCACCAGAACGCCCTCGCCCTCGGCCACCCGGCCCACGACCTGCCACGATGGCGGCAGCCGTACCTCTGAGGGGAAGACCGCGGCGAGCGCGTGGTCCTCACCGCCCGTGAGCACCCACTCCAGCGGGTCGGACCCCAGCTCCTTGGCCGCGACCGCCACGGGCTCCCCCACCGCGAACGCCCCCGGATCCAGCTCGATACGCACGCCGCTGGCCTCGGCGACGTGGCCGAGGTCCTGCAGCAGCCCGTCGCTGACGTCCAGCATCGCGCTCGCGCCCAGCGCCGCCGCCTGCGGCCCCATCGCGTACGGAGGACAGGGCCGCCGATGCGCGACCACGGCCTCCTCGAGAACGGCGTTCAGCGGCACACCAGCCTCCAGCAGCGCCCACCCGGCGGCGGCGTACCCCAACCGGCCGGTCACCGCCACCACCTGCCCGGGCCTGGCCCCCGAGCGCGTCACGGGCGCCCGTCCGCCCAGGTCGCCCAGGGCGGTCACGCCGATGACCACCAGGTCGCACCTCGTGATGTCGCCCCCGGCCACGCTCGCCCCGACCACGGCGCACTCCTCACGGAACCCGTCCGTGAGGTCGTCCAGCCACGTCAAGGGGAGGTCAGCGGGCATGCCCAGCCCGACCACGATGGACGTCGGCTGTGCGCCCATGGCCGCCACGTCGGCCAGGTTCTGGGCCGCGGCCTTGCGGCCCACGTCATAGCCGCTGGACCAATCGCGCCGGAAGTGCCTACCTTCGATCAGCAGATCCGTTGAGACCACCACACGGCCGTCGGACGCGCCGATGACAGCGGCGTCGTCACCCGGGCCTAGCATCACCGCCGCGCCCTGGGGCAGACGTCCGGTAATACGATTTATCACTCCGAACTCGCCGAGATCTCCGACTGTGATGACGCACCTCCAGATGCACACAGGGTACGGTGGCCCTTCGGCGTGATCCAATCGCCTGGGAGGACGTGATGGTGCAGGCCTACATCCTTATTCAGACCGAGGTCGGCAAGGCTGCCGCGGTGGCTCAGGAGATTTCCGGGATTCCCGGCGTCACCCAGGCTGAAGACGTGACGGGACCCTACGACGTCATCGTGCGCGCGGAGGCCAACAACGTCGACGAGCTGGGCAAGCTCGTGGTGGCCCAGATTCAGGCAGTGGAGGGCATCACGCGTACTCTTACCTGTCCGATCGTTCACATCTGAAAGTAGTCGTCGCATGCGTGCCGCCGCCGTCCTGCTTCTTCTCCTGGCACTCGCCGGTTGCGGCGGCACCGTGCAGGTCGATCCGCCCAGGCCCCAGGGCGACGCGGTGGCGGCCTGCGACAAGCTGGCGGCGCTGCTGCCCCAGACGCTCGACGGCGCCGGGCGTGGCACTTCCACACCGCGGTCGCCGTACGTGGCCGTCTGGGGCGATGCGGCCATCGCGCTGCGCTGCGGCGTGCCCAGGCCGGCCAAGATGGCGCCCACCGACCAGCTCCAGGAGGTCGGCGGGGTGGGCTGGTTCGCCGATCCGGACCGGCCCGCCCTGTTCACCGCGGTGACGGACACGGCCTACGTGGAGGTCACGGTCGGCGGCGACCACGTGCCCGCCGAGGTGCTCGCGGACCTGTCGAAGCCGATCTCCCAGGTCTCCACGCCGCCCCGCTGAACCGTCGCCGCAGCGAGAGCTGGACGAGACGTCGACGCAGTTCCGTCGGCTGTGACGGCGCGGACTGGACGAGACGTCAACGCAGCCCCGTCGGCCGTGACAGCGCGAGCTGGATGAGCCGGTCGACCAGCGCCGGGTAGTCCAGGCCCGAGGCGGCCCAGAGCTGCGGCGCCACCGACAGCGACGTGAAGCCGGGCATGGTGTTGATCTCGTTGAGGACCAGCTCGCCGTCGGGCGTGTAGAAGAAGTCCACCCGCGCGAGCCCCTCGCAGTCGAGCGCCTCGAACGCGCGTACGGCCAGCGCCCGCAGCTCCGCGGCCGTCTCCTCGGGAATGTCGGCGGGCACGGTGAGCGACATCTGGTCGGGGTAGTACTTCGCCTCGAAGTCGAAGAACTCCTGACCGCCCTCGACCCGCACCTCGCCGGGCACCGACGCCACCGGCGGCTCGTCGCCGAGCGACTCCAGCACCGCGCACTCGATCTCGCGGCCCGCGATCGCCGCCTCGATGAGCACCTTGGGGTCGTGCTGCCTGGCGAACTCCACGGCCGCCTCCAGCTCCGCCAGGTCGGAGGCCTTGGAGATGCCCTGCGACGAGCCGGCCCTGGCGGGTTTGACGAACACCGGCCAGCCGAGCGTCTCCGCCTCCTTGAGCACGCGGCCGCGGTCGAGCCGCCAGTCGCGGTCACGTACGACGACGTAGCGGCCGGTCGGCAGCCCCGCGGCGGCCATCACGGTCTTCATGTACGCCTTGTCCATGCCGACGGCGCTGGCCAGCACGCCGGAGCCGACATAGCGCACCCCGGCCATCTCCAGCAGCCCCTGAATGGTGCCGTCCTCCGCGAAGGGCCCATGCATGACCGGGAAGACCACGTCCATGCTGCCGAGCTCCACGGGGATGCTGCCCGAGTCGTACGCCACCAGCGAACTCCCCCCGGACGGCAGCGCCAGCGCCGCGCCCGAGGTGTCGACGACGGGCAGCTCGCCCGACTCGATGGCGAACCGCTGGTCGGAAGCGGCCAGCACCCACCTGCCGTCCTGGGCGATCCCGATGGGGATCACCTCGTACTTGCTCCTGTCGATCGCATCCAGCACGCTGCCCGCGCCCATCAGGGACACGGCGTGCTCAGAATTGCGACCTCCGAAAACGACGGCAACGCGTGGCTTGCTCATGGTGTCCGAATCTACCGGGGGTGTCCCGGTCACAGCGAGCCGAGCACGCCGTAATCAGGTCTTTCACCCAGTGTGTTAGATGCCGTACCGCTCCGGCTTGGGTGAGCGGGACATGAGCAGCATGCCCGCCTCTGCGGGAGACATGCCGTCGTGCACCACACCGACGACGACCTCGGTGATCGGCATCTCGACGTCGTGCTTCCTGGCCAGCTCCAGGACCGACTCGCAGGACTTCACGCCCTCCGCGGTCTGCTTGGTGGCGGCCACCACCTCGTCGAGGGTCATGCCCCTGCCCAGGTTCTCGCCGAAGGTGCGGTTGCGCGACAGCGGCGAGGTGCAGGTCGCCACGAGGTCGCCCATCCCGGCGAGCCCCGCGAACGTGTGCTGGTCGGCCCCGAGCGCCGCGCCCAGGCGGGAGATCTCGGCCAGCCCCCTGGTGATGAGCATGGCGCTGACGTTGTCGCCCATGCCCATGCCCGCGGAGACGCCCACGGCCAGCGCGATCACGTTCTTCACGGCGCCGCCGAGCTCGACGCCGACCACGTCGGGATTGGTGTACGGGCGGAACCACGGCGGCAGGTGGCAGATCGCCTGGAGACGGGCGGCGACCGACTCGTCGGTGCAGGCGACGACCGTGGCGGCGGGCTGGCGCGCGGCGATCTCCTTGGCCAGGTTGGGACCCGAGACGACCGCGACGCGCTCCTCGGGCACCTCGGCGACCTCGCGGATGACCTCGCTCATCCGCTTGGTCGTGCCCAGCTCGATGCCCTTCATCAGGCTCACCAGGACCGCGTTCGGCGGGATGTGCTCGCGCCAGGCGGCGAGGTTGGGCCGCAGCTGCTGCGACGGCACGACCAGCACCACGAACTCGGCCCCGTCGAGGGCCCGCGCCGGGTCGGTCGTGGCGCGCAGCTTCTCGGGGAGCGAGACGCCCGGCAGGTAGTCGGGGTTCGCGTGGTCGCGGTCGATCGCATCGACCAGCTCCTGCCTGCGTCCCCACAGCGTGACCTCGTTGCCGGCCTCCGCGAGGATCATCGCGAACGTGGTGCCCCACGAACCCGTGCCGAACACGGCCACCTTCGTCATGCCATCACCGCCTGGACGGATCGTAGGGAGTCTCGGGACCCTTCTCGCCGCGCAGCTCGGCGAGCTGCTCGGTGATGGCCGCCATGATGTCGGCCGTCGCCTCGCGCAGCACGTCCGCGTGCATCGGCCTGCCCTCGTACTTCGACAGGTCCACCGGGGGCCCCACCATCACGTGGAAAGTCTTGCGCGGGAACAGTCTGGGCTTCTTCTCCCCATAGGGCAGCAGCTCATGCGCGCCCCAGTGGGCCACCGGGATGACCGGCGCGCCGCTCTCCAGCGCCAGCCGGGCCGCGCCCGTCTTGCCCACCATGGGCCACAGGCCGGGATCGCGGGTGCAGGTGCCCTCGGGGTAGAACAGGATCGCGCAGCCGTCCTTGAGGCGCTGGGCGGAGACGTGCAGTGACTTGGCCGCCTCGGCGCTGCCGCGGTAGACGGGGATGGCGAGCAGCCCCCTCACGGCGCTGCCCAGGAACGGCACCTTGAACAGCGCGGCCTTGGCCAGGATCACCGGCCAGCGGCCGTTGTTGTAGAGGAAGTGGGAGAGCAGGACGGGATCGGTCCAGGAGAGATGGTTGGCCGCGATGATCACGCCGCCGGTGCGCGGGATGCGCTCCCCTCGGCGCCAGTCCCTCTTGACCAGGAGCCGGGACAGTGGTTTCACGATAACTACTGCCAAGGTTTCCCAGAAACGCGACGGGCGCGTGGGGCGGCTCATGGACTCCTCCAACACTTACGGGGTGCGCCCCAAGTCTCCCGGGTGGCCGCGCGGGATGTCGAGGCGGGATCCTTAAGACTATGAGCATCCGCTGGTCCCTGGTGATCCCCGTGAAGACGCTGGTCGCGGCGAAGACGCGGCTGGCCGCGGCGACGGGTCCGCATCGCACCCGGCTGGCGGTGGCGGTGGCCAGCGACACCGTGGCGGCGGCGCTCGCGTGCGCGCACGTCGCCCGGGTGATCGTGGTGACGGCCGATCCCGCCGCCGCCGGGCCGCTGGCCGCGCTGGGGGCCGAGGTCGTGCCCGACCCGGACCGCGGGCTGAACACCGCCTTGCGGACGGGGGCCGCCCACGCCGTACGCGTCGCGCCCGGCGACGCGGTCGGCGCCCTCCAGGCGGACCTCCCTGCCCTGCGCTCGTCGGAGCTGGGGATGGCGCTGGCCGCGGCGGCCGAGCTGGACCAGGCGTTCGTGCCGGACGCCCTCGACGTCGGGACGACCTTCTACGGGGTACGGCCCGGGATGCCGTTCACGCCGAGGTTCGGCGGGGAGTCGCGGGCCAGGCACCTGGCGGGCGGGGCCAAGGAGCTCTGCCTGTCGGGGATCGAGTCCGTACGGCGTGACGTGGACACGCCCGACGACCTGCGCGCGGCCATCGCGCTGGGCCTCGGCCGGCACACGGCCGCGGTGGTCGCCGAGCTGTGGCCCTCCTCATGAGAGCCGGGCTCTGGCCCTCCTCATGAGAGGGGCACGGGCGCCTTCCTGATGGCGGGCGAGGTCACCACCGCCAGATGTGCCAGGCCGGTCAGGGCCACGCCCGCGGCGAAGACCGCGTAGCCGCCGAGCCACTCCCCCAGCGCGCCGCCGATCAGGCCGCCCAGCGGGAACGCGCCCCACATCAGGAAGCGCATGCTGGCGTTGACCCGGCCGAGCAGGTGTTCAGGGGTGATGCGCTGACGGTAGCTGAGCTGGGCGATCCCGAAGATCGAGCTGACCACCCCGAACAGCGCCGCGGCCACCGGGTAGATCAGCAGCCGCCAGCCGGGGCCGGTCGCCAGCGCGGGCAGGTAGAGCAGGGTCGCCAGGACGGCGGAGCCGTACAGGGTGCGGCCGGTGCCGAAGCGGGCCGTGACGCGGGTCACCAGCGCGGCGCCCACGATGGAGCCGGCGGCGGCGGCCGACAGCAGCAGCCCGTACAGGCCCGAGCCGAGGTCGAGCTGCTTGAACAGGTAGAGCGGCAGGCCCACCGCGCAGATGCTGTTGGCCATCATGGCCAGCGCGCCGTTGACCGCGATCCTGCGCAGGACCCGCTCCTTGGCGACGAACGTGATGCCCTCGGCCACCTCGTGCCGCAGTAACCTGCGCTCGCCGCGCCGCGGGCTCTCCTGAGCCCGCACGCCCGACAGCAGGAGCGCGGAGAGGAGATAGCTGACGGCGTCGGCGAGCAGCGCGATCGGCGCGGTGAGCGCCGCCACCATCCAGCCTCCGACGCCCGGCCCCGCGAGCATCGAGGCGTTCCTGGTGACCTCCAGGGCGCCGTTGCCGCGTTCGAGGCGCTCCTTGGTCACGATGGCGGGCAGGAAGCTCATGTGGGCGACGTCGAAGAAGACCGTGCCCACGCCCAGCACCAGGGCGACGGCGTAGAGCTGGGGCAGCGTCAGCACGCCGAGCCAGGCCGCCACCGGGATGGACAGCAGCGCCACGCCGCGCGCCACGTCGGACCAGATGAGGATCGGGCGGCGTCGCGCCCGGTCCACCCACACGCCCGCGGGCAGACCGATCAGCAGGAAGGCGAGCATCTCGGCCGCCGACAGCAGGCCGAGCTGGAACGCTCCGGCATCCAGCACCTCGAGCGCCGTCAGCGGCAGGGCCACGACCGTGACCTGGGTGCCCATCTGCGTGACACCGTTCGCCCACACGAATCGCCAGAAATCGCCCGCACGCACCATGACAAGGGATCTTTCTTACCTCGCAGGGATGAGGCAAACGAATTACGCTGATCTGCGTGCAGGGGACGGTACGCAGCTTCGACGAGGCCACGCGCTCGGGCACGGTGTTCCTGGACGACGGGACCGTGCTGGAGTTCGGCACGCCCGCCTTCGACGCGGGGCCGCTGCGGCTGCTGCGCACGGGCCAGCGGGTCAACCTCGCGGTGGCCGGCGAGGAGATCACCTACATCACGCTCTCGACCTTCCCGGTCCCGGCCGCATTCGCCCCGCCGCGCCCCGCGGACGACGCCGAGTAATCGAAGGCCGAGAGGCCGGCTCCCGGCGGATTGCGCGGGGAAAAGCGAACGCCCGGGCCGAGGCCCGGGCGTGCAGCTGCGCTGAGACTACTTCTTCTTTCCGACTTTCTTGCCGCCCTGGTTGACCAGCTCCTTGAAGTCGGATCCCGGGCGGAACTTCGGCCCCCAGCTCTCGGGAACGTTGATTTCCGCGCCGGTGGACGGGTTCCTGGCCGTGCGGGCGGGCTTGTTCACCATCTCGAACGCGCCGAAGCCCGTGATCGAGACCTTGTCGCCGCTGGCCACGGCCTTCTGGATGGCGTCGATGACCGCGTTTACGGCCTCGGTGGCCGTCTTCCTGTCGCCCACCCGATCCGCGATGGCCTCGACGAGTTCTCGCTTGTTCATGAAAGTCCTGCTCCCCCAGTTACGGCTCGGGGTTCCAGCTCACGAGTTCGACGTAGAAACCCCTTACGCGGTCGAAAGTAGGCTGGATCGCGGGGGAACTCAATCACCGAAGGTGTTTTCCTCACTACGTGGCGTGTCGAGCGAGGCCAGAAAGGCGTCAAGGCGGGCGGCGGCCCTTTCCGGATCCCGCTTCGCCAGGTCGCAGATCGCGAGGTAACGACGGGCCAGCCGGGCCTTCTCGCTCGCGGGAAGCATGCGGACGCGGCGGTGCGCCTCGCGCAACCGCCGCGCCAGTTCGTCGTCTTCTAGACGGTCGTCGGCAGCCATGGCTGCCGACCATTCTCGTACGCCGCCACTTCGTCGGCGTGACGCAGGGTCAGCCCGATGTCGTCAAGGCCCTCCATGAGCCGCCAGCGGGTGTAGTCGTCGATCTCGAACGGCACGACCTCGCCGGCCCAGCGGACCTGGCGTTCGACCAGGTCGACGGTGACCTCCAGCTTCGGGTCCGCCTCGACGGCCGCCTGCAGGGCCTCAACCTTGTCGCCCGGCAGGATGACCGGCAGCAGGCCCATCTTCGTGGAGTTGTTCCGGAAGATGTCGCCGAAGCGGGGGGCGATCACGACGCGGAACCCGTACTGCTGCAGTGCCCAGACCGCGTGCTCGCGCGAGGAGCCGGTGCCGAAGTCGGGACCGGCGACGAGGATCGAGCCGCCCTCGTAGGACGGGTCGTTCAGCACGAACGTCGGGTCCTCGCGCCAGGCCGCGAACAGGCCCTTCTCGAAGCCGGTGCGGCTGACCTGCTTGAGCCAGACGGCCGGGATGATCTGGTCGGTGTCCACGTTGCTGCGGCGCAGCGGCACCGCCGTACCGGTGTGGGTGGTGAAAGCGTCCATGGGAAGTGGCTCCTTTAGAGGTCGGCGGGCGCGGTGAGGCGGCCGGTCACGGCGGTCGCGGCGGCGACCTGCGGCGACACCAGGTGGGTGCGGCCACCCTTGCCCTGGCGGCCCTCGAAGTTGCGGTTGGAGGTGGAGGCGCTGCGCTCGCCGGGCTGGAGCGTGTCGGGGTTCATGCCGAGGCACATCGAGCAGCCCGCCTCGCGCCACTCGGCGCCGGCGGCCTTGAACACCTCGTGCAGCCCCTCCTGCTCGGCCTGCAGCTTGACCAGCATCGAGCCAGGCACGATCAGCGTGCGGGTCTTCACCTGACGGCCGCGCAGGATCTCGGCGGCCGAGCGCAGGTCCTCGATGCGGCCGTTGGTGCACGAGCCGACGAACACCGTGTCGACCTCGATCTCGCGCAGCGGCGTGCCGGCGGTCAGGCCCATGTACTCCAGGGCCCGCTCGGCGGCCGAGCGCTCGACGGGGTCGGAGAAGCTCTCCGGGGCCGGGACGGACTCGCCCAGCGGCAGGCCCTGCCCGGGGTTGGTGCCCCACGTGACGTACGGGGTCAGCGTCGAGGCGTCGATCTCCACGACCTTGTCGAAGACGGCGTCGTCGTCGGTGCGCAGCGACTTCCAGTATTCGACGGCCTGGTCCCACGCCTCGCCCTCGGGCGCGTGCGGGCGGCCCTTGAGGTACTCGAACGTGGTCTCGTCCGGCGCGATCATGCCGGCGCGGGCGCCCGCCTCGATCGACATGTTGCAGACCGTCATCCGGCCCTCCATGGAGAGCTTGCGGACGGCCTCGCCGCGGTACTCGACGATGTAGCCCTGGCCGCCGCCGGTGCCGATCTTGGCGATGATGGCCAGGATCAGGTCCTTGGCCGTGACGCCCGTGGGCAGCTCGCCGGAGACCTCGATGGCCATCGTCTTCGGCCGGTACGCGGGCAGCGTCTGCGTGGCGAGCACGTGCTCCACCTCGGAGGTGCCGATGCCGAACGCGATGCCGCCGAACGCGCCGTGCGTGGACGTGTGGGAGTCGCCACAGACGATCGTCATGCCCGGCTGCGTCAGCCCGAACTGCGGGCCGATGATGTGCACCACGCCCTGACCGGCGTCGCCCATCGGATGGAGCCTGATGCCGAACTCGGCGGCGTTCTTGCGCAGCGTCTCGACCTGCGTCTTGGACACCGGGTCGGCGATCGGGCCGAGCACGGTCGGCACGTTGTGGTCCTCGGTGGCGATCGTGAGATCGGGCCGCCGCACCTTCCGGCCGGCGAGACGGAGCCCGTCGAACGCCTGCGGGCTGGTCACCTCGTGAATGAGGTGCAGGTCGATGTAGAGCAGGTCCGGTTCGCCCTCGGCGCGCCGGACTACGTGTTGCTCCCAGACCTTTTCGGCCAGTGTGCGGCCCATGATTCTTCCTCCTGTTTGTCAGCGATGCACCATCGCACCACTGCCTCGAGGCTCAATCTCCCCTGCCGTGGAGTGGAGTTTGCCCCCGACTTGCTTTCTCATATGTCGAGACGGCAGTATCGGTGTATGGACAACTCTAGCGGAGTCGGAGTACTCGACAAGGCCGTTCTTGTACTCAATGCCCTCGAAGCGGGACCCGCTTCACTGGCGCAGCTCGTCCAGGCCACCGGTCTGGCCCGCCCCACGGCCCATCGGCTGGCCGTCGCACTTGAGCATCACCGCATTGTGAGTCGTGACACACAGGGCAGATTCGTCCTCGGCCCGAGACTTTCCGAGTTGTCCACAGCGGCCGGCGAGGACCGGCTGCTCGCGGTGGCCGCGCCCGTGCTGATGCAGCTGCGCGACCTCACCGGAGAAAGCGCGCAACTTTACCGCCGCCAGGGCGACGAGCGCGTCTGCGTGGCCGCCGCCGAGCGCGCCAGCGGCCTGCGCGACACCGTGCCGGTCGGCTCCGCGCTGCCCATGACGGCGGGTTCGGCGGCGCAGATCCTGCTGGCCTGGGAGGAGCCGGACCGGCTGCACCGGGGGCTGCGCGGCGCCAAGTTCAGCGCCGCCACCCTCGCCTCCGTACGGCGCCGCGGCTGGGCCCACAGCGTCGGCGAGCGCGAGCAGGGGGTGGCCAGCGTGTCGGCTCCCATCAGGGGCAGCGGCGGCAAGGTGATCGCCGCCGTGTCGGTCTCCGGCCCCATCGAGCGGCTCACGAGGGCCCCTGGACGGCTCCACGCGGTGCCCGTGATGGCGGCCGCCGAACGTATAACGGAGGCAATGCGTCGCACGTCATGATCGGAGAAAGCAGGTATTTGGGGAGCCGACTGCCTCGTGGGCGCACTAGCCTGAGTGGGTGACAGATCGCATCGAGGTAGCCGCCACTGAGCTGCGACCCCTGCTCGAAGAGTTCATCATGTGGGCGCGTGCGAACGCGCCCGGAAGCGACCCCGAGCTCGTGGGGCCTGCCGCACTCTGGCACCGTCTCGCCTTCTCGCAGGACCTCGGCACCTGGAAGCGCGCCGACCTGCGTAACCTGCTGCTCGATCGCATGCCCAAGGTCGTGGAGGATCCCGACGCCGCCGCCGACGGGATGCTCCCGGCCGTGGACGCGTACCTGACGTTCCTCTCCCAGACCGGCAGGCTGGCCAAGGGCTCGGACTCCCTCGCCGATCTGCAGGCGGAGCTGGACGACGTCGAGGACGAGTTCGTCGACCTCATGGAAGAGCTGCTGGACGACGCCGAGGGCGACGACGAGGAGGACGAGGTCGGCGACCTTGGCGATTTCGAGTCGTTCGCGGACGAGCTCGCCGATCTCGACACGATCCGGTTGCGGCCCGACTCGGAGCTGGCCGAGGCGGCCCGGCAGGCGCCGCTGGTGGCCAAGGCCCGCGACCTCGCCCTGTGGGTGGGGTCGGGCCGCCGGGTCGGCGAGGACACCCTGCTGACCGACGCCGAGGTGGAGGAGGCGCTGGCGGCCGTCGGGCTGCCCAGGCCCGAGACCGACGGCCCGATCGCCGAGGCGGTCCCGCAGCTCTGGAACATCTGGAACCTGGCCGTGGACCTGGAGTTCCTCCAGCCCGGCGAGGGCAACACGGTGGCGGTGCAGGACGACACGTCGGAGTGGCCGTTCGACGACGACGAGGACGTGCTCGACGCCTGGATGCTGGGTCTGCACTCGGTCGACTACGGCGACCCGGAGCTGGACGACGAAGACCTCACGATGGCGCTGACGGGCCTGACGCGGGGCCTGCTGATACGCCTGCTGCTGGCGGGCGGCGCGCGTGCCCGCGAGGAGCTGGCACAGGACCTGGCCGAGGCCGCGGCCGACCTCGACGAGCTGGGGGCGGACGCGTGGGAGGCGGCGGGCGACCCGCTGACGCCCGCGATCGACTGGCTGATCGGCTACGGCATGGTCGAGGTCGACGGCGACACCGTCCGGCTGACGCCGCTCGGCACCGAGGGCGTCGTCCACCTGGTGGACGACGCCGACATCGAGGTCGACGCGCGGCCCGCGATCGAGTCCATGAGCGCCCACGAGCTGCTGGCGCTCAGCGCGGAGCTGCCGGAAGACGAGGCCGACGCGGAGTTCGCGGCGTGGATGCGCCTGCGGGAGCCGGAGAAGGCGGCCGAGGAGCTGCTGGAGGCGGCGGCCGAGGACGAGAGCGACGCGCTGATCAGGGTGCAGGCGGCCAGCGTGGTCGGCACGCTGGGCGAGGCCGCCGTCCCGGCCTGGCAGGCGGCGCTCAAACAGCCCTCGCTGCGGCCCTACGCCGCCACCCACCTGAGCCAGCTGGAGATCGAGGGGGCGCCCGAGCCCACCCAGGACGACACGCACTGGTTGATCCTGGACATGTGGACCATCTCCGCCGGTCTGGGGCGGTCGGAGTTCGTGAGCAGCCTGCGGGACATCGGGCCCGAGATGGTCAACAGCCTGCTCGAGGTGGTCTGGCGGATCCCGCACGCGCACGTGGAGGAGCTGCTGGACCTGATCTCCCAGGTCCACCCGGACAAGCAGGTCGCCAAGGCGGCCCGCCGCGCCCTCTTCAAGGCCCGCTCGGCGTGAACCGCCACTGCTGATTGATCAAGGCCCTCGCCATCGCTCTTCCAGGCGAGGGCCTTCCTCATCGCAGGACGAGCCGGCGCCCTCGACGACCTGCCGGAGCCCATCCCACCGGGACGCCCCAGTCCGGACGACGCCACCTCAGCACCCCCTCACAGGCGCAACCTCAGCACCGCCCTCACAGGGCGCAACCTCAGCACCGCCCTCACAGGGCGCAACCTCAGCACCGCCCTCGCAGGGGTGCAGCTCCCGCAACGCCCTCACAAGGCGCAGCCTCAGCACCGTCTCCTGCAGCGCCGTGTGGCGTTGTCCGGCCCCACAAGGGCGCGGCTGCGCTGGACCGGCCGTGGGCGTCTGGGAGGGCTGCGCGTCGATGGCTGTCGAGAGCCTCAGGGCTGGTGTGGCGCTGTCCGGACCCACGGGTGCGCAGCCGCCCCCGACGCACGGGCGCCCCGGCGGCCTGCCCGTTGCCTGCGCGCCCGTGCGTCTATGCCGCGGGCCGATGAAGCCGTTCTTCGGCCGGAAAAGCAGAACGCTCCGGGGCTGTACGCACCGGAGCGAGTGGAGTAGACGTAGTCCCGACCGGATTCGAACCGGCGCTACCGCCTTGAGAGGGCGGCGTCCTGGGCCACTAGACGACGGGACCTTCGCGAGCTTGTGACAAGTGGTAGTCCCGACCGGATTCGAACCGGCGCTACCGCCTTGAGAGGGCGGCGTCCTGGGCCACTAGACGACGGGACCCTGTCCACAAGCTGCTGGTGCCGGGTCTCCCCGGCAACGCAGGTAACTCTACCGCACCCCGGAGACCACACCAAACCGCTTATGAGCCCATCAGATCGGCCCTGCGGCGGCGCTTCGGAGCTCGAAAGAGGCGGTCAGTGGGTCAGGAGGCCGCGGCGGTAGGCCTCGGCGACGGCGGAGGCGCGGTCGCGGACATCGAGCTTGGCGTAGATGTGCAGCAGGTGCGTCTTGACGCTGGCCTCGCTGATGAACAGGCCGGCCGCCGCCTCCTTGTTCGTCGCTCCCCCGGCCACGAGGCGGAGCACCTCCAGCTCGCGCTTGCTGAGCGTGCCTCTGGACGGCTTGCGGAGGTGGTCGGCGAGACGGCCGGCCGCGGCGGGAGCGAGGACGGTCTCGCCCCTGTGGGTGGCTCTGACGGCACGCACCAGCTCCTCCGCAGGGGCGTCCTTCAGCAGGTAGCCAGTGGCGCCCGCCTCGAGGGCGGGCAGGACGTCGGTGTCGAACGTGGTGAGCACCAGCACCCGCGGGCCCGTGCCGCGCAGGCGGCGGATGGCGGTGACGCCGTCCATGCCGGGCATGCGCAGGTCCATGAGGACGATGTCGGGCTGGAGCTCGGCGGCCAGGCGGACGGCCTCCGCGCCGTCGGCCGCCTCTCCGATGATCTCGAGGTCGGGCTCCGTGCCGAGTGCCGCGCGCAGGCCGTCGCGCACGATGGGGTGATCGTCCGCGATCAGCAACCTCACCGGCATACGTCCCACTCCCCCGGTTGATCGTCTCCGGTCAGCCTCTCATCCATCGCCCTCTCCGGAGGGCGATCGGCCGCCTCGGAGGTCCGGCGGCCCCACCTCGGACTCGACCGGACCTCGCCCGGCTCCTCCGCGGACACCGCCGGCCTCCTCGGGAGGATCCTCGGCCGGGATGGCGGGAATGGCGCCGGCCTCCTCGCGAGGGTCCTCGGCCGGGATGGCGGGGACAGCGCCGGCTGTCTCGGGAGGGTCCTCGGCAGGGATCGCGGGAATGGCGGCGGCCACGGCTGTGCCCTGGCCCGGTTCGGATTCGATGGCCAGGGTGCCGCCGACGCCGCGGACGCGCTGCCGCATCCCGTCGAGGCCGAAGCCGTCAGCGGCCTTCTGCGGGTCGAATCCGCGCCCGTCGTCGCGAATGTCGAGGAGGACCGTTTCGTCCGTGTACGACAGCGTGAGGCCCGTCCGGGTGGCCCTGGCGTGCTTGGCGACATTGGCCAGCGCCTCCTGGGCGACGCGGAACAGCGTGGCCTCCACGTCGGCGGCCAGCGCGACCGGGGTGCCGGTGATCTCGAGCACGAGGTCCACGCCGGCCGACCGTGACCACGACTCGGCCATGGTGCCGATCGCCTCGGGGAGTCCCGCGTCCTCCAGCGGCTCGGGACGCAGGGCGCGTACGGATCTGCGGGTCTCGGACAGGCTCCGGCGGGCCAGTTCGGCGGCCTGGTCGAGGTGGCGGCGGCGCGCGGTGGCCAGGGAGGCGCGGTCGGCGGCGTCGAGCTGGCCGATCAGGGCGACGAGGTCCTGCGCCACCGTGTCGTGGATCTCGCCCGCCACGCGGTGCCGCTCGTCGAGCACGCCCGCCTTCCTGGCCTGGTCGAGCAGCCTGGCGTTCAGGTCGGCGTTCTCTGCCATGGCGGCACGTAGCCGCTCGACCAGGCGGCGGCGCTTGTCGTGCTCGCCCGCGACGTACCAGCCGGCGATGACCAGTGGCAGCGCCACGCCCGCGATCACGGTGAGCAGAGTGTCTCCCGCGCCCGGCCCCGCCTGGGCGGTCACGTTGACGAGGGCGGTCAGCGTCACCCCCGCCATGACCAGCCGGGCCGGGAGCATGGCGATGGCCACCGGGTAGCCGATGGCGGAGAACAGGAGGAAAGCGGGGCTCGCGGCGGCCAGCGCGCCCGCGAGGGCGATCAGGACGAGATAGTGCACCGCGACCAGCACGCGGTGCCGGTCGCGGCGAGGGTGCAGCCACGCGATCGGCGCCACCCACACCGCCGCGACCGACGCCGGCACCGGCCATCCCGTCACGGAGCCCGCGGCCAGGGCGCCGGTGGCGGGGCCGGCCGGCGACGAGAGCCAGGTCAACAGCGGCCCCGCCGGCCAGCGAAGCTGCGGCCAGGACGCGGCGGCGGGTGCGAGGGCGGCCGCGGTCGCGGAGATCGCGAGCAGTGCGTACGCGAGCCCCAGGAACGCCCAGCGCTCACGGCCGTCGAGCCAGCTCATGACGTCAAGCCTGGCACGTCATCGACCGATCGGTGGATGTCGGGCATCCACCGACCGACGAGCCGGGCAGGCGATGTGCGGCCGGGCCGGCCAGGGCGAACATCAAGTCATGAGCTTTCCGACCCGTAGAGACATGTTCCAGTACGCCGCCGCCGCGGGGGCCGGCGCCGCGGGCGCCGCGGCGGCCCGACCTCGCAAGGACGTGACCACGTACGTCTTCGTGACCGGCGCGAACGGCGTGGCCGGCACCGACCCCGAGCTGACGCTGCGCGGCCACCGGACCGTGGGCGTGAACCTGCCCGGCCACGGCCCCGAGGAGCAGTTTCACCTCGCCTACCAGGCGCCGCAGGACCTGGAGCGGCTGGCCACACTGCCGTCGCCGATGGCCGGCGTCACGCTGGACGACTATGTGGAGGCCACGGTGGACACCGTGCGCCGGGCCTCCGCTCACGGCCCGGTGATCCTGGTGGGCGGCAGCCTGGGCGGCGTGACGATCACGAAGGCGGCCGACGCGGTGCCCCACCTGATCCACCTGCTCGTCTACGACACCGCGTTCTGCTGTACGAGGCTGCGCTCGCCGAACGACTATCTCGCGACGCCGGAGGGCAAGGAGAGCCTCATGGCGGGCGTCGCGGCGACCGGCGTCATCGCCGACCCGAGGGTGATCGGGGCGCTGCGGGTGAACTGGCGAACGAACGACAGGAAGTTTCTGGACGCGGTGAAGGCGGCGTACATGGCGGAGGCGAGTGAGGGCGAGCTGCTGGCCATGCTCAGCACGTTGCTGCCTGATGAGAGTCTCCAGGTGGGGACAGCCGACGCCAGGGGCCGCAAGGAGGCGTGGGGACGAGTGCCGCGCGTCTACATCAGGCACACGCGGGACAGAGCGATCCCGCTCGCGCTGCAGGACCGAATGATCAAGGAAGCGGACGCCGCTACACCGGACAACACGTTCAAGGTCTACTCAGTGGAGGCGTCACATGCGCCGACGGCAAGAACGTATCGGGAGATTACCGAAATCCTGCACAGACTGGCGAAATAAGAAGTGCTGGGGTACCAGGACTCGAACCTAGACTAACTGAACCAGAATCAGTCGTGCTGCCAATTACACCATACCCCACCGCTGGCGACCCCTTGCGAGGTGCGCTCTTGGCGACGTCCGAAAGAATAGCCCAGCTCTGGGGCTAAGACCAAAACGATTACCCGGCGGCTCACAGGAGGGGCCCGATCGTGCCAAGCTGAAGGGGACAAAACACCACGTGGAGGAGCCCCACCGTTGGCCGGTAACCCGTTCTTCGCCCCTAGTACCCTGCCGTACGAACTGCCGCCCTTCGCCGAGATCCGCGAGGAGCACTACCTGCCCGCGTTCGAGCGCGGCATGGCGGAGCAACTGGCGGAGGTCGACGCGATCGCAGGCAGCTCCGAGCCGCCGACTTTCGACAACACGATCGCCGCGCTCGAGCGGTCGGGACGGATCCTCGACCGCACGGCCACGGTCTTCTTCAGCGTCGCCGCCTCCAACACCACCGACGGCATCATGGAGATCGAGAAGGAGATCTCTCCGCAGCTGACCCGCCATATGGACGCCATCCGGCTCAACCGGGCGCTGTGGGCGCGGATCAAGCAGGTGTCATCGGAGGACCCCGAGGAGTCCTGGCTGCTGGAGAAGTACCGGGACGACTTCATCAGGGCCGGGGCCGACCTGTCCGAGCCGGAGCAGGACCGGCTGCGGGAGCTCAACGAGGAGCTGTCGAGGCTCTCGACGGAGTTCGCGCAGAGCCTGCTGAAGGCTTCGACCGAGTCGGCGCTGGTCGTGGCGGACCCCAAGGAGCTCGACGGCTTCGACCAGGCCAAGATCGAGTCGCTGCTCAAGGACGGCAAGTACGTCCTGCCGCTGCTCAACTTCACCGACCAGCCGGGCCTGGCCCAGCTCACCGACCGCGACGTGCGCCGCAGGCTGTACGAGCTGAGCGTGAACCGGGCGCCGGGCAACTTCGGCCTGGCGGCCAGGATGGCGGCGCTGCGGGCCGAGCGGGCGGCGCTGCTCGGGTTCCCCAACCACGCCGCCTACGTGGTGGCCGACCAGACGGCCAAGACCGTCGAGGCGGTCGAGGAGATGCTGGGCCAGCTCGTCGGCCCCGCCGTGCGCAACGCGCGGAAGGAGGCCGAGGAGCTGACCGCGCAGGCCGGGTTCGAGATCGAGCCGTGGGACTGGTCGTACTACTCCGAGAAGGTGCGTCAGGCCCGCTACGACTTCGACGCGGGCGCCATGCGGCCGTACTTCGAGCTCAACCGGGTCTACCGTGACGGCATCTTCTTCGCGGCCGAGAAGCTGTACGGCGTCACCTTCACCGAACGGCCCGACCTCGGCGGATACCACCCCGACGTGACGGTGTTCGAGGTGTTCAACGAGGACGGGAGCCGGCTGGGGCTGTTCGTGCTCGACCCGTACGCGAGGCCGACCAAGCGCGGCGGGGCGTGGATGAACAACCTGGTCGACCAGTCGTTCCTGTTCGGGCTGCGGCCCGTGGTGATCAACAACCTCAACGTCACCAAGCCGGCCTCCGGGCCGACGCTGCTGACGTACGACGAGGTGAACACCGCCTTCCACGAGTTCGGCCACGCGCTGCACGGGCTCTTCTCGCAGGTACGGTTCCCGCGCGTGTCGGGCACCAGCGTGCCCCGCGACTTCGTCGAGTACCCGTCACAGGTCAACGAGATGTGGGCGACCTGGCCCGAGGTGCTGGCCAACTACGCCAAGCACCACGAGACCGGCGAACCGATGCCGGCCGAGCTGGTGGAGAAGCTGACGGCGGCGGAGAAGTTCAACCAGGGCTTCAAGACCGTCGAATACCTGGCCGCCACGCTGCTCGACTGGGCCTGGCACAAGCTGGCGCCCGGCGAGACCGTGGACGACCCCGAGGCGTTCGAGGCGGCGGCCCTGGAAGCCGCCCAGATCGCCGTGGCGCAGGTCAGGCCGCGCTACCGGACCAACTACTTCGCGCACATCTTCTCCGGCGGCTACAGCGCCGGCTACTACTCCTACATCTGGAGCGAGGTGCTCGACGCGGAGAGCGTGGAGTGGTTCAAGGAGAACGGCGGGCTCACCAGGGCCAACGGCGACCACTTCCGCCGCGAGCTGCTCTCCCGGGGCGGCAGCCTCGACCCGCTGACCGCCTTCCGCAACTTCCGCGGGCGCGAGCCCAGCATCCAGCCGCTGCTCGCCCGCCGCGGCCTCGACTGAGCCCGCCCGACGGGCCTGCCGCGCGGCACCGCGCCCTACCCGCGCCCCTCCATCCACCGCACTTCGGTAGAGATCCTTCGGAAGAAGGACCGGGGGCGCGGGACATGCGCCCAAGCAGCCGTAAGAAGCACGCTCCAGGCGGCCCACCGCCGGGCCGCCTGGGGTCCCCGGCGGCCCACCGCCGGGCCGCTGAGGGTCAGCCCTGCAGAGGGGCCGGGGCGTCGCTGTCAGCGCTGCAGGGCGGGCCGGGGCGTCGCTGTCAGCCCTGCAGGCGGGCCAGGGCGGAGCGCAGCCGCTCCTCGGCCCGCTCCCGGCCGAGCACCTCGATCGACTCGAACAGCGGCAGGCCCACCGTCCGGCCGGTGATCGCCACGCGTACGGGGGCCTGGGCCTTGCCGAGCTTGAGCCCGTGGGCGGTGCCGACCTCCTCCAGCGCCTCCTTGAGCGACTCCGGGTCCCAGCTCACCGTCACCAGCCGGGCCAGGTAGTCGGTGATGATCTCCACCGGGGAGTTCTTCATCGCCTTGTCCCAGGACGCCTGGTCGAAGACCGGCTCCTCGAGGAAGAGGAAGTCGACGTTCTGCCGGATCTCCGAGAGCACGGAGATGCGGGTCTGGGCCAGCGAGGCGACCTTGCTGAACAGCTCGCGGTCCCAGGAGGGGTCGAGGTAGGGCGCGCAGCGCTCCTCGAACGTCTCCAGCGGCAGCGCCCTGATGTACTCGCCGTTGAACGCCCGCAGCTTCTTCTCGTCGAAGAACGCGTTGGACGGGTTGACGTTCTCCAGCCGGAACAGGGGCACCATCTCCGACCACGGCATGATCTCGCGGTCCTCGCCGGGCCCCCAGCCGAGCAGCATCAGGTAGTTGACCATGGCTTCGGGCAGGTAGCCCTCCGCGCGGTAGTCCTCGAGCGCCACCTTGTCGCGGCGCTTGGAGAGCTTCTTGCGCTGCTCGTTGACGATCACCGGCAGATGCGCCCAGACCGGCGGCTTGGCGCCCAGCGCGGGCCACAGCAGCTCCTGCCTGGCCGCGTTGGGCAGGTGCTCCTCGCCGCGGGCCACGTGCGTGATGCCCTGCGTGATGTCGTCGACGGCGTTGGCCAGCACGTAGAGGGGCGAGCCGTCGCTCCGCGCGATGACGAAGTCCTCCTGCGCGTTGTTGGGGAACTCCACCCGGCCCCGGACCAGGTCCTCCACCACCGTGACGCCCTCGTCCGGCGTGCGGAAGCGGACCGCGCCCGCGCTGAGGCCGCGCTCGCGGCAGTGGCCGTCGTAGCCCTTGTCCTGGGAGCCGGTGCGCTCCTGGACCTGCTCGCGGGTGCAGTCGCAGTAGTAGGCCTTGCCGTCGGCCAGCAGCTTGGCCACGGCCTCGCGGTGCTGCGGCTCGTAGGCCGACTGGAAGTAGGGGCCCTCGAACGCCGGGTTGCCGCCGTTGACGCCGATCCAGTCGAGGGCCGAGATGATGCCCTCGGTCCACTCGGGCCGGTTGCGCGTGGCATCGGTGTCTTCGATGCGGAGGATGAACCGCCCTCCGGACTGCAGGGCCACGGCCCAGTTGAACAGCGCCGCGCGGGCGCTGCCCACGTGGAACATGCCGGTAGGAGACGGGGCGAACCGCACCCGTACGTCAGTCACGGGAGACCACCTTGTTCGTGAGTGTGCCGATGCCTTCGATGCCGACGCTGACCTCGTCGCCGACCTGGAGGGGGCCGACGCCCGCCGGGGTGCCGGTCAGGATGACGTCGCCGGGGATCAGGGTCATGACCGCGCTGACGTAGGCCACCAGCGCGGGGATGTCGTTGATGAGCTGGCTCGTGCGCCCGCTCTGCCGGATCTCGCCGTTGACCGTGGTCGTCAGGGCCAGGTCGCTCGCGTCGAGGTCGGTCTGGATCCACGGACCGAGCGGGCAGAACGTGTCGAACCCCTTGGCCCGGGTGAACTGCACGTCCTTCTTCTGCAGGTCGCGCGCGGTGACGTCGTTGGCGCAGGTGTAGCCGAAGATGACGTCCTTGACCCGCTCGACCGGCACCTCGCGGCAGAGCCTGCCGATCACCACGGCCAGCTCGCCCTCGTAGTCGACGCGGTCGGACAGCGTCGTGGGGTACGCGATGTTCTCGCCGTGGCCGATCACCGACGTGGACGGCTTCATGAAGATGAGCGGCTCCTCGGGCACCTCGTTGCCCAGCTCGGCCGCGTGCTCGGCGTAGTTTCTGCCGATGGCGACCACCTTGCTCGGCAGCATCGGGGCCAGCAGCTTCACCTGGGACAGCGGGAACCGCTCGCCGGTGAACTGCACCTGGTTGAACGGGTGACCGGCGACCGTGGAGACGAACTCCTCGCCGGGGCCGCCCTCGACCACGCCGAACGACACGCCTTCGCCTGTGGAGAACCTCGCTATACGCACCCGACAAGGCTATCGCCGCAGCCGCGGGCTCCGCCCAACGCGCACCGCCTCGCGCCACGCCTAACTTCCCGCAAGTCAGGAAATGTCGATAAATGCCCCCAGAGTCCTTTTCGTTGGGCATCAGCCGCGTCCATGGCGGTTATCAGTCCTTACTAGGGAGGAAGGGGGGTGACGGTCGTGTCGGACACAATGTCTAACCGGTCCACGGAAGCCAGTCAGGCCGCGACCGTACCGAAGGCCAGGACGTACGAGGGCGGCCCGGCGAGTGCGCTGGTGACCGACAAGGGCACCACCACCATCGACGACGGTGTCGTGGCCAAGATCGCCGGACTCGCGGCTCGCGAGGTTTCCGGCGTGTACGCCATGGGCGGAGGCGCGGCACGCGCCCTGGGCAGCATGCGCGGCATGGTCGGCGTCGAGGAGAGCGTCTCGCAGGGCGTGTCGGTCGAGGTGGGCGAGCGGCAGGCCGCCATCGACCTCGACCTCGTGGCCGAGTACGGGACCGCGATCCCCGAGCTGTCGGGCGCGGTGCGGAAGAACGTCATCAACGCCGTCGAGCGGATGTGCGGACTCGAGGTGACCGAGGTCAACATCAGGATCGACGACGTCCATCTGCCCGAACAGGACCGCGAGCGGGAGAGCGGCATGACCCGCGAACGGGAGACGGGCATGGCCCGTGAGCGGGAGAGAGACATGACCCGCGGCGGGCAGCAGAGGACGGACACCGGGCAGGAGCCGCGGGTCCAATGAGAGCGACCGGCCCGGCCCCGGCGGCCGGCGTCAGGACGGGCGCCGGGACGGGTGCCGCGGGCGGCGGCCCGGACCGTGGCCCGGACCGTGGCGCCGACAGTGGCGCCGACGAGGTGCGGCTGATCGCCGAGCGGGCGCGCTCGTGTCAGGGCGTGGCCGCGCTGTCCGGCGGCCCGTTCGGGACGGTGGCCACGTACCTGCCGGGCAGGCGGCTCACGGGCGTCTCCGTGAACGACCGCGCGGTGGAGATCGCCATCGTCGCCACGATGGACCGCCCGTTCCCGGAGACCGCCGACGAAGTACGGCGGGCCGTGTCGGAGCCGGCCGGGGACCGCCGGGTGAACGTGCGCATCGACGACGTCGTGGAGGGATCATGAACAACCAGTGGATGCCGGTGATCGGCATGGCCGTCGGCATCGTTCTCGGGCTCGTCGCAGCGTTCGGTGGGCTCTTCGCGTTCCTGCTCGTGCTCGTGCTCGGCGCGGTCGGCTTCCTGGTCGGCCGGATCGCGGAGACGGGCCAGCTGACCCTGTCGTCCGAGAGGCGGAGATGACCCCTGTCACCGGCACCGGCACGGCCACCGGCGCCGGCACCGTGACCGTGCCCGCGCAGCGCCCGACACCCCAGCCGCCGCCGGAGCTGCGCGGGCGCACCCAGATCGCCGGCCGGGTGGTCTCCAAGATCGCGTGCTGCGCCGCCGCGGAGATTCCCGAGGTGCGTGAGGTGCATCTCGGAAACCTGCCGTGGGCGCGTTCGTCGAGCGCGGAGGTCCGTGGCGAGCAGGCCGCGGTCCGGCTGACCGTGAGCGTCGCCTACCCGTCGCCGCTGCGTGCCGTGGCGGCGCGGCTCAGGGAGCACGTGATCGGCCGCGTCGCCGCCCAGACCGGCCTGGACGTCACCCGCCTGGACGTGACCATGACCGACCTCGGTGGAGAACCGCCATGAACGAGCATCCCGAGCCCGAGGCTGGATCTAGCCAGGCGCCACCGCTGAGACGCGACAGGGCCGCCGACCGTGCGGCCATGCGGGCGTTCCGCCCGACCCGGAGGATTCCGGCCGTCGTCGTGGCCGTCCTGCTGACGCTCCTCGGCCTCCTCGTCGCCGCCGAGACCATCTCGGCGCTGGTGGGCCGCCCGCTGCGCTGGGCGCCTTACGACCGGATGCTCGGCTGGGCCGCCTCCACGCTCTGGTCGAACCCGCTGTTCCTGCTGGCCTCGGCGGTCGTGGCGCTGCTCGGGCTGGCGCTGCTGGTCACCGCCCTGGTCCCGGGGCGGCCGAGCATGGCGCCCGTACGCAGCGGAGACCCCGACGTGATCATCGGCCTGCGTCCCAAGAGCGTCGGCAGGGCCCTGGCGCACGCGGCCGAGGAGGTGCCGGGCGTGCACTCGGCCCGCGCCACGGTCCGCGGCCACACGGTCGCGGTCACGCCGGTCACGTCCGGGTGGGACAAGGAGAGGTTCGCTCAGGAGGTACGCGCCGCCGTGCTCAGCAGGCTGGCGGCGATGGACCTCGTGCAGCCGTACCGGGTGGCCGTGAACGTCAAGGAGCGCAAGTGAGCAGCAAGACCAGCCGGGGCAACCGGTGGGGACTGGCGCTGATCGGGCTGGCGCTGACCGTCCTGGGCGGGCTCGCGCTGGCTCGCGGGCTGGGCGCCTGGGGAGCCGCGCGGACAACGATCGTGGACGGCGGCGTACGGGGGTTCTTCACGCGGAACAGCCCCGGTATCTGGTGGCTCGTGGCGCTGGTGGCGATTGTGGTGGCGCTGCTGTCGCTGCGCTGGCTGCTCGTACAGGGGCGCAGGGAGATCACGCACGGCGCGATACGGCTGGAGAGGTCGCCCACCGGCATCACCGAGGTGTCGGCGCACGGGATGGCGCACGCGGTCGCCGCGGACGTCGAGTCGAGCCCGGTCGTGCTGAGCGCCCACGCGGACCTGGCGGGCTCGCCCGGCCGGCCTGAGGTGCGGCTACGCGTGGTCACCGACGAGTCCGCGCCCATCGGCGAGTTCGGCCGGCACCTGTCCACGGTGGCGCTGCCGCACATGCGCGACGCGCTGGACCGGGATCATGTGCCGGCGGTGGCCCGCGTTAGCCTGGAGCCCTCACCGGTCCGACACCGGGCGGTGCGCTGACGAGAGGGGTGTCCCGTTGTCCGTCGTGAAGATCAACGTGCTGAACGTGCCCGCCGACATGCGCGAGGAGCTCGAACGCCGCTTCTCCAACCGCGCGGGGATGGTGGAGTCGGCCGACGGGTTCGAGTGGTTCGAGCTGCTCCGGCCGGTGGAGGGCACGGAGCGGTACCTCGTCTACACGCGCTGGCGCAGCGAGGAGGACTTCCAGAAGTGGCAGCAGGGTGAGGCGTTCCAGCGCGGGCACGCCCAGGCGGCGCAGGCCGCGCAGGCGCAGGGCCACGGGCACGGTCACGGCCACGGGCAGGGGCCCGCGGCGACCGGCTCCGAACTGTGGACGTTCGAGGTCGCCGAGACCACCGGCCCCAAGCCCGCCGAAGGTTAGGCGTCCAGCGGGTTGCGCGCGATGCGGTCCACGATGCCGGCGCGTACGAACTGAGCGGCGAAGCTCGACGGCTTGCGCGCGCCCTGCTCGGAGATGCACGCGCTGAACTCCTTGGCGATCTCCAGCCGCGGGTGGCGCTCGAGGACCTCCCGCCGCACCTCCTCGGGGATCTCGTCCGTACGGCGGCCCGAGATGTCCATGCCGGTCGAGAGCTCCAGCAGGTGGCCCTCCGGATCCTCCTCCACCGGGACCTCGTCCCACATGTGCCGGATGATCACCTCGCGGGCGCGCAGCCTCCGCTCGGGCGACCAGCCGGCCCCGGCGCAGAACACCCAGGCGACCTCCCCGCCGGCCTCCTCATAGGGCAGGGTGTGGCTGTCGAACTCGGCGACCACCCCGATGTCGTGCAGCATGGCCGACACGTACAGCAGCTCGGCGTCGAACGCGATGGCGTGGCCGCGCGCGTACGCGGCCGCCCACAGGTAGGCGCGGATCGAGTGGTTGAGCAGCGAGGGCGTGTGGTAGCGGGTGGCCACTTCGAGCGCGCCGCGGCAGGCGGGCGTGTCCGGGATCACGAGGTCGTCGAATGTCACGGGACAAGCATGTCCTGACGGGTACGTCTCCGCCATCGGGGACGCGCCCGCATGTCGTCACCTCGCTCGGGCATCGAGCGTCTAACGAATCCGACACGCAACTTGACCGGTTGATCGCAATTCGGACAGCATGATCCGCCTTTACTTTTATGTCCCGGAAGGAACTGGCGTGCGCCGGCTCGCGATACCTCTTGCTCTCATGCTGGCACTCGGCGGCTCAGTCAGCCCCGCGCATGCCGACAAGGTGACCCGCACCACGGAGTGCCAGGGCGACTGGCTGCCCGGCACGCCGACGGCCGACGACGTCATGAAGGGCGAGATCTCGCTGGTCGGGCTGCCCCCGTACAAGCTGGGCAAGAAGATCAACTGGGGCGCGAGCCCGTACCGGAACCGTTCGTGGGAGTTCGTGTTCCAGTCGCTGCGCTGGATGGGCACACTGGTCGTCGCGTACGAGAACAGCGGTGAGCAGCGCTACCTGGATCGTGCCACCGAGATCGCCAAGGACTGGGTCGCGAACAACCGGCGCGGCGCACGCGGCACGAAGCCGTACGCGTGGAAGGACCACCCGGTCTCGCTGCGCACCCAGCCGCTGCTCTGCCTGAGCATGCATGTCAAGGAGAGCTGGCTCAAGGACAGCCTGACCGACCACGCCAAGCTCCTGTCGGACTCGAGGCTCTACAAGAAGGGCCACAACCACGGCATGGACCAGGACATCGCGCTCATGGGCATCGGCTGCCGCTACGGCCGCAAGGACTGGGCGAACCTGGCCTCCCGCCGCCTGACCGGCACGGTGAAGCTCGACGTCGACTCGCAGGGCGCGCTCATGGAGCAGGCGCCCCGCTACGCGGTGTACGTGTACGACCGGCTGCAGGTCGCGATGACCAACATGAAGGCGTGCGGCAGGAAGGTGCCCGGCGAGATCGCCAAGCGGGCCGAGGCGCTGAAGGACTTCGTCGCCCACGCGACCATGCCGAACGGCTACATGGCGCCCCTCGGCGACGGCACCGCCGAGACCGAGCCCAAGATGGACACGGGGACGCCGAAGCAGGAGGTCAAGGCGTACCGCGCCGGCTACGTCTTCGGCCGCACGGCCTGGGGCAAGCCCGAGTCGGCGTACTACTCGATCAGGTTCGGGCCGGGGCTGAAGTTCCACGGCCACGAGGACCACCTGGGCGTCACGTACTACGCGCAGGGCCGCAACATCCTGGTGGACGGCGGCTTCCACTCGTACGAGAAGAGCGCCTACCGCTACTGGACGCTCTCGCCCGAGGCGCACAACGTGCCGACGGTGGTCGGCGCCCGCTTCCGGCCGCGCACCTCCTCCAAGCTGGCCGGCACGAAGTACGGCAAGGACCGGCAGTCGTTCAAGCTGACGGACAAGGCGTACGGGGTGAGCCGCACCAGGTCGGTGCTGGTGAACCACGGCGAGGACCTGATGGCGGTGCGGGACACGGCGTCAGGCGGCAAGAAGATCCAGAACCTGTGGCGCTTCGACCAGTCGCTCAAGCTGATCTCCAACGGCGGGGGCAAGGTGGTGCTCGGGGACGGCAAGTTCAAGGTCACGCTGCTGCAGTTCGGGGCGTCGTGCGAGCGGGTCGGGGGGCAGAAGGTGGAGCGCGGCGGGAAGCTGGGCTGGGTCTCGCCGACGTACCTGTCGAAGAACCCGACCAATGTGGTGGTGTCGCCGGCGGCGAAGTCGCTGCTGACGGTGATCGTGCCGGGGACGGACTCGCCCAAGGTGTCATGCTCGGGCCGGAAGGTCACGGTGGAGGGCATCACCTTCCCCACCACCGCGTTCTAGAGTCCTTGGGGCTCCCGGCGCGTACAGCATGGTCCTCCGCCATGGGACGCGCTTCGCGCGCCGGGAGCTTCGGGCACTGACAGCACCTAAGGGCGCTGTGCGTCAGGCTCGCTGAAGAGGTCCTGGAGCGCCTGGGCGGTCACGGCGCGGCTGGTCCATTCTTCGAGTTGGGCGACATCGGCGCAGGCGGCGATCCGGGCGCGCATGTCGTCGGGGACATCGAAATCACGGGCGGCCAGCACCAGCAGGAGCATCTTGGCCGCCTCCTCCGCTTTCCCCTCCGCTTTCCCCTCCGCTTTCCCCTCTGCCTTGCCCCTGGTTTGGCCTTCCTCGAGGCCACGGCCGTAGTGTTCGCGGGCCCAAGGGGTGTAGACCGGCCAGTCGGTGGACGTCATGATCTCCTCCATGAGGGACGGCATGGCGCTCATTGTCACACAGCAATCACTTGGAGTAACGATTACCCCGGCGCAGCTGACTGCCGCCTCGCAAATCATGCTCATGGGGAGGAACGCTTGTGCGACCGGGGCTACGGGACAGCCGGCTGGGCGGGCGCCGACGGTCCCGGAAAGGTGCGGCGATACTCCATCGGGGTCACGCCGACCGACCTGATGAAGTGATGGCGCAGGTTGCCGGCCGTCCCCATGCCGCACAGCTGGCTGATCCGTTCGACCGACAGATCCGTCGACTCCAGCAGGTGCCGGGCCCGGGCCAGGCGCTGGGCGTGCAGCCAGCGCAGCGGGGTGGTGCCGGTCGCGTCGTGGAAGCGGCGAACGAGCGTGCGGGGGCTCAGTCCCGCGTGCTCGGCCATCTGCGCCACGGTGAGCCGCAGGGCCATGTTCTCGATCGCCCAGTGCAGGACGGGGGCCAGCCCGTCGTCGCCGGCGCGCGGAACCGGGGCCTCTACGTACTGCGCCTGCCCGCCGGGACGATGGGCCGGCACGACCAGGCACCGCGCGACCTGGTTGGCGACCTCGGCGCCGAAATCGGTCCTGACGAGGTGCACGCATAAGTCGATCCCGGCGCTCCGGCCCGCGCTGGTCAGCACGTCGCCCTCGTCCACGTACAGGACATCGGGATCGACCCGGACCCGGGGGTACCGCATGCTGAGGAGATCGGCGTACTTCCAGTGGGTGGTGGCCCGCCGTCCATCCAGCAGCCCGGACGCCGCCAGGACGAAGGCGCCGGTGCACAGCGAGACGATCCGTGCTCCGCGAGCGTGGGCCTCCTTCAGCGCCTCCGTCAGCCGCGGATCGACCGCGTCGCCCGACAGCACGCTGTCGGCGGGCAGCGCCGGAACTATCACGGTGCCCGCGGTGACGAGTGTGTCGAGGTCGTACGGGGCGTGCAGCACGAATCCGTTCTGAGCCTGGGTCGGCTCCGAGTCGACGGCACAGATCCGCAGCTCGTACCAGGGATTCGCGAACTCGTTGCAGTTGGTGCCGAAGATCTCGCAGGCGATGGAGAGCTCGAACAACGGCATACCGGCGGTGATGGCGAGCGCCACCACCCCCGTGGCGTTTCCCATGCCCTCACTGTAACGGCAGGATCTTGATGAAGGTTGGCAGCTTCGCACCTCGTCAACGCCCACGCACTTCAACACCCTGGTGCGCGTGAACAACGTAACCACTGCCGCTTCGCACGTGTGGCGGCGGTCGGGGCTCGCGTTCGCCCTGACCGCCGCCGTCATCGGGCTCTCCCTCGGCGCGTCGGCCCTGCCCTCTCCGCTGTACAAGCTCTACGCGACCACCTGGCACCTGCAGACGTCCACGGTGACGCTCATCTACGCCACGTACTGCTTCGGCGTGCTCGCCGCACTGCTGATCTTCGGCCGGGTCTCCGACTCCTGGGGGCGCCGGCCGGTCATTCTGCTCGGACTGTTCGGGCTGCTCGCCTCGATGGTGGTCTTCATGGTCGCCGATGGTGCGCCCTGGCTGTTCGCCGCCCGCGCCGTGCAAGGGCTGGCCACCGGCGTCGCGATCAGCGCCGCCGGCGCGGCCCTGCTCGAGCTGTATCAGGGCGGCAACCCCGCCAAGGCCAGCCTCTACAACGTCGTCTCCAGCGCCCTCGGCATAGGGATAGGCGGTCTGGCCGGCGCGGTGCTCGTCCAGTACGCGCCCGGTCCGTTGGTCACCCCGTTCATCCTGCTCGCCGCGCTGATCGTGCTCCTGCTCCTCGGCATGCTGGCAGTGCCGGAGACGGTGCCGGGCGACTCGCGCACCGGATTCAGGATCGCGGCGCCGGGCGTGCCGCGGCAGATCATCGCCCCGTTCACGCTCGCGGGCCTCGGGATCACCTACACCTGGTCGTTGACCGGCATCTACCTGGGACTCGTCGGAACCCTGGCCCCCGCGCTCCTGCACACCAGGAGCAATCTCGGGTCCGGGCTGGCCATCCTGGCCCTGGGCGGCACATCGGCGGTCCCGCCGCTGCTCAGCCAGAGAATGGCCCCCGCCATCCAGATCGTGTGGGGCTCGATCGCGCTCACCGGAGGCATCGCGCTGATGGCGTGGTCATTGGCCGCCGAGACCGCGGCCGGGTTCATCGCGGCCAGCCTGATCATCGGGGTGGGCGTCGGCTTCGGGATGTTCGGCGCGCTCCGCACCGTCGGCGCCGCCGCGCCACCCGACCGGAGAGCCCAGGTCATGGCCGCGCTCTACATCGTCGCCTACGCCGCCATCTCGCTGCCCGCCATCGCCGCCGGGTTCACCGTCCGCCTCCTGGGTGCCGCTCACACCTTCGAGGTGTTCGGCGCGGCCATCGCCGTCGTCTCGCTCTTCACGCTGGCGCTGGCCGTGGCGCGACAGCGGGCCGCGACCAGAGCCACCCCTACTCCCGCCGACGCCGCATAAGAGTGCAACGGGCGCGGGCTTCCGACCACGCCCCGAGTGGTCGTGGGTGGGGAGTGGACGATTGATGTCACGCATTGGCGGATGACCGGCCTTGTCGAGCAATCTTCGTCACTTATAGTGCTCGCTGTGTGACAATAAGCGCCATGCCGTCCCCCCGACATGATGCCCTCACCAAACTTTTCAAGGACCGTCCCGAGCTAGCGGTGGAGATCCTGCGGGACCTCTTGGACGTGGACCTGCCCGACACCTCGCTCATCCGGACAGAGGACAGTACGTTCAACACCCGGCCCTCCGACGACATCGAGGCCGACCTGGTTCTCGTCTTGGGACCACCGCAAGAGCCGGCGCACGCCATCATTGTGGAGATCCAGCAGGACAAGTCCAAGGCTCCCCGGCAGCTCGCCCGCTACGCCGCCGCGCTGTGGCTGCTGCTGGACTGCGGCGTCACGGTCCTGGTCGTCTCCCCGGACCGCGCCGTCGCGGCCTACTATGCGCAGCCGATCGAGTCCGGACTGGCCGGCTACCGCCTGCAGGCCCGCGTCCTGGGCCCGGACGGCATCCCGGTCATCACCGATCCTCAGCACGCCGCCGCCCGCCCAGCGCTCGCGGCCATGTCGGTCATGGCCCACGGCCGCAACCGCAAGGTGATCGAAGCATTCGCCACGGCGCTGTCCGACCCTCGCAATCGTCACGCTACGAAGTACACTGAATACGCCTACAGCATGGCCGCGCCCGACATCCGGCGCCTCATGGAGGAGATCATGACGTCCACCGACTGGCCGGTCTACACCCCTTGGGCCCGCGAACACTACGGCCGTGGCCTCGAGGAAGGCCAAACCAAGGGCAAGGCAGAGGGGAAAGCGGAGGAGGCGGCCAAGATGCTCCTGTTGGTGCTGGACGCCCGTGATTTCGATGTCCCCGACGACATGCGCGCCCGGATCGCCGCCTGCGCCGATGTCGCCCAACTCGAAGAATGGACCAGCCGCGCCGTAACCGCCCAGGCGCTCCAGGACCTCTTCAGCGAGCCTGACGCACAGCGCCCTTAGGTGCTGCCCGGTGGATCAGGTGCCGGTGTCCTGGAGCCGGCGGCTGTTTCGTCATCGACGTCCATGTTCCGGAGCTGCGGCGTCCTCCGCCCGGCCAGACCATCCACCCGTTCACCGTGGCCCCGGAGCATCTCGGTTTCGAGGAGTACGACGTGGCGTCGCAGATCGCCGTCTCCCACCACTACCGGGTAGTGGACGGCCGGCTTGAAACCCCCTCATCGCCGCGCCGCCATTTATGGCCGTCCGGACTCGACCTGATGGCACGGCTCGCCGGCATGACCTTGCTCGAGCGAGGACCGGTTGGCAGCGCGAGCCCTTCACCAGCACCTATCCAGACTGACGGCGCCCGACAAGGATGACGAGGAGCCCTACGACGCCGCTGTTCGGCGCCTCGGCCAGCCACACGCTCATGTTGGCCACGTTATGGCGAGGTCTGATCACAGCCCCTGCGGAAGAGCTCAACCCGTCAGCAGCGAAGGGCCCGCCGCGGGCCGCCGCAGATAATCGGCCGTCTCGGCGTCAGCAGGAAAGAGGGCCTCGACGGCGATCTCATCCAGCGTGATGTCGAACGCCGCGCCGAACGTCGTGATCGTACTGAAGAAGCGCAGTTCGACCCCGTCGTGCCGGAGCCGGATGGGCATGGCGATGTCGGTCGGCCCGGCGGCAGGCGGTTCATCCTCGGTGCCGTACGACCGCAGTTCCTCGTACAACTCGCTCAGTTCGGGGTCCCCCGTGCGGGCCGCCTGGCGGGCGAGGCGAGGCAGCAGGTACGCCCGGACCTGCCCCAGATTCGCCAGCCGGGGCGCGAAGCCGCGCGGGTCCAGGCCCAGCCGCATCATGTTGACCGGCGGCTCCAGCAACGCCGGATCGACACCGTCCAGGAAGATCTTCATGGCCGAGTTGGCGAGCAGCACGTTCCAGTGGCGGTCCACGGCGACCGCGGGGAACGGCTCGTGCCCGCGCAGCACCCCTTGCACGGCCTCGAACGCCTGGGCCAGGTCCGGATCCTCCAGCGGGCGCCGCTCATAGGCCGGGGCGTACCCGGCCGCGACGAGGAGCCGGTTGCGTTCCCGCAGCGGGATGTCCAGGTGCCGGGCCAGGCGCAGGAGCATGGCCCGGCTCGGCATTGTACGACCCGTCTCGACGAAGCTGATGTGCCGGCTGGAGACGTCCGCCTGGATGGCCAGGTCGAGCTGGCTCAGGCGGCGACGATGCCGCCACTCCCGCAGCAGCTCGCCGACCGTGCGATCCCGATGCATCCTCCAGTTGTATCCGCCCGCCGCATCGGCCTCATGGCGGCCTGTCCATCGCAGTCGATCTCGCGCCCCACGCTCCTCAGGGGCCACCGACTTGTCGTTGTTAATACCACCTGGGGGTATTGTTTCCCGCTGGGGCGGCTGACCGAGAACCGCATAAGGAGCAGCTGATGAAACCAGAGCACAGGCTCACTGAGCACCTCGTCCGCCGGCTCGGCGCATGGCCGCCCGATCGCGAGTTCGACATCGTCGGCGAGCCAGGACGGGCGCGGCCCGGATGGGACGGCAGGCTCCATCCCGTTCTCGGGGTCGCCACGCCCGAGCGCGGCGTCCTGTCCGTCCCACCGCAGCACGCCGATCCGATCATGCGGAGATACCTCGCCCTGGGGAACGTCGCGGCGCTACTGCCGCAGCTTCCCGATCTTGTCGGTCATCCGGAGCGGGGCTGGTTCACCGCCGTGTACCGGTGGACGGCGAACCCCGCGCCCCTTCCGGAGCCCGGGGTATGGGTCTCGGCTGCCGATCCGGAGGTGCCGGCGTGGCTGCGCGTGTTCGGCGGGGACGTGCTGGTCGCGCGAGATCCGGAGACAGGTGCCCACCTGGCGGGCGTGGGGGTCAAGCGCCACGACTCGTACGGGCACGAGTTGGCCGTCGTGACCGTCCCCGAGGCGCGGGGCCGGGGCTTGGCGCGCGGGCTCGTCGCACAGGCTGCCCGGCGAGTTCTCGACGAAGGGGCGATGCCCACGTACATGCATGCCTTCGGCAACCAGGCCTCGGCTGCGGTGGCCGCCGCGGCGGGCTTCCCCAGTCACGGATGGACCGCCTACGGCCTGACCGAGGAAGCGATGGCGGTCACCGATCGAGAACCCTTGGCGGCCGACCGGGACAGCGACGGCCGGCGGTGACCGGAGCATGATCCAGGTGAGCCGCGCCGGCGGAGCGTGTGGGAGAGTCTGCGGGCCGTCCGGAATGTCCCTGGCCTGGAGAGGGTTGAAGCACGTGTGAAAAAGATCGGGTTCCTCAGCTTCGGGCACTGGATGTCTTCGCCGTACTCGGAAGTGCGCACCGCCTCCGACAGCCTGCTGCAGGCGATCGAGTTGGCCGTGGCCGCCGAGGAACTCGGTGCCGACGGCGCCTACTTCCGGGTCCACCACTTCGCCCACCAGCTCGGGAGTCCGTTCCCGCTGCTGGCGGCCGTCGGCGCGAGAACGAGCCGGATCGAGATCGGCACAGGCGTCATCGACATGCGGTACGAGAACCCGCTCTACATGGCCGAGGACGCCGGCGCGGCAGACCTCATCGCGGGCGGACGGCTGCAGCTCGGCATCAGCCGCGGATCACCGGAGCAGGTGATCGACGGCTGGCGCTACTTCGGCTACGAGCCGGCCGAGGGCGAGACCGACGCCGACATGGCGCGCAAGCACGCGGAAGTCTTCCTCAAGGTGCTCGACGGTGAGGGGTTCGCCCAGCCCAACCCGCGGCCGATGTTCCCCAATCCGCCCGGGCTGCTGCGTGTCGAGCCGCATTCGGAAGGACTGCGGGAGCGGATCTGGTGGGGTTCCAGCTCGAACGCGACCGCGAAGTGGGCTGCCGGGCTGGGCATGCACCTGATGAGCTCCACCCTGAAGGACGACGAGAACGGCAAGCCGTTCCATGTGCAGCAGGCCGAGCAGATCGCGGCCTACCGGCAGGCCTGGAAAGAGGCCGGTCACGAGGGCGAGCCGCGGGTCTCGGTGAGCCGCTCGATCATGCCGATCGTCACCGACACGGACCGCGCGTACTTCGGTGGCGAAAGGGAGAGTTCTGACCAGATCGGCTTCATCGACGCCACCACCAGGGCCATCTTCGGGCGCACGTACGCCGCCGAGCCCGACGTGCTCGTCAAGGAACTGGCCGCCGACGAGGCGATCGCGGCGGCTGACACGCTGCTGCTGACGGTCCCCAGCCAGCTCGGCGTGGACTACAACGCCCACCTTCTCGCATCGGTGCTGAACCACGTCGCTCCCGGACTCGGCTGGCGTTGATCGGCGAGGTCCGCCGGCTGCGCCGGTGGACCGGCCGCAAGCAGGAGACGCCGGCCGGCACGCCGGTGGCGTTCAAGCCCGCCCTGGCCGGCTCACCGATCGGCTCTCCCGGGCGCCATATTGCGAGGCTTACCGGCGATTCGCCATTACATCCCATGTAATCGACAGGACGAGCGCGTTGCGGCGATGGTGCTCGCATGACGGAGAAGAGCGTCACCGAACGCAACAAGGAACTCGTCCTGCGCGGCTTCGCGGAGTTCGCGGCGGGCAACATCGAGGCACTGCGCACCTTGATCCGCGAGGACTTCATCGAGCACAGCCCGGGAAACCCCTCGGGGAGGGACGCGTTCATCGAGTTCGTCGCGAACTCCCCGGTCGCCAGGTCCCGCCTCGACCTCAAGCGGGTGATCGCCGAGGACGACCACGTGGTGCTGCACTATCTCATGATGCCGCCAGGGAGCGAGCGCGGGATCGCGGTGGTGGACGTGTGGCGGCTGGTGGACGGGCAGGTCGTGGAGCACTGGGATGTGGTGCAGCCGGTGCCCGAGCCAGGCGAGATACCGAACGGGATGTTCTGAGCGAGACCGGGGAGCGCGAGGGGCCGGCAGGCCCCTCGCCGGGGCGAAGGGGGCGCGGGTCCCCTGGGAGGCGCTGCCCGAAGGTCCCGTCGCGCGAAGCGCGTCCCGTTGCGGAGGACCATGCTGTTGCGCCCCGGAAAGCTTCAGGCGGTTTTGTGGCCGGCGCGTAGGAGGCCGTAGGTCACCGCTTGCTCGAGTGCCTGCCACGACGCCTCGATGATGTTCTCCGCCACCCCGACCGTGGCCCACTCGGCCGTGTCGTCGCTGGAGGTGATGAGGACCCGGGTGATGGCGCCCGTGCCGTGGGTGCCCTCCAGGATGCGGACCTTGTAGTCCACCAGTTCGAGCTTCGCCAGCTCGGGGTAGAGCTTCTCGAGCGCCAGGCGTACCGCCTTGTCGAGGGCGTTGACGGGGCCGTTGCCCTCGCCCGTCGCGACGATGCGCTCGCCCTTGGCGTGGAGCTTGACGGTGGCCTCGCTGACCAGCTCGCCGCCCTTCGTGCGCTCCACGATGACGCGCCACGACTCGACCTCGAAGTGGCGCCTGCGCTCCCCCTGTACGGTGTCGCGCAGCAGCAGCTCGAACGAGGCGTCCGCGGCCTCGAAGGTGAAGCCCCGCGACTCCAGGTCCTTGACCCGCGCCACCAGGCTCTTGGTGTTCTCCGGGGTCAGTTCGTAGCCGAGCTCGCGGCCCTTGAGCTCCACCGAGGCGCGGCCGGCCATGTCGGAGACGAGCATGCGCATGTCGTTGCCGACGGCGGCCGGGTCGATGTGCTGGTAGAGGTTAGGGTCGACCTTGATGGCGCTGGCGTGCAGGCCGGCCTTGTGGGCGAAGGCGGACGTGCCGACGTACGGGGCGTGGGAGTTGGGGGTGACGTTCGTCACCTCGGTGATCGCGTGGGCGACGCGGGTCATGTCGGCCAGGGCGGCCGGGGGCACGAGGTCGAAGCCGCGCTTGAGCTGGAGGTTGGCCACGACCGTGAAGAGGTTGGCGTTGCCTGAGCGCTCGCCGTAGCCGTTGGCGCAGCCCTGGACGTGCGTCGCGCCCGCCTTGACGGCGGCCAGGGTGTTGGCGACCGCGCAGCCGGTGTCGTCGTGGCAGTGGATGCCGACCCTGGCGCTGGTCTGTACGGCCTCGTGGACGATCTCGGCGAGCTCGTCGGGGAGCATGCCGCCGTTCGTGTCGCACAGGGCGATGACGTCGGCACCGGCCTCGGCGGCGGTCCTGATGACCTCGAGCGCGTACGCCGGGTTGGACCGGTAGCCGTCGAAGAAGTGCTCGGCGTCGAGGAAGACTCGCTGGCCCTCCGCGCGCAGGTGGGAGACCGTGTCGCGGATCATCGCGAGGTTCTCCTGGAGAGTCGTGCGCAGGGCCAGCTCCACGTGCCGGTCGTGGCTCTTGGCGACAAGAGTCACGACCGGCGCGCCGGATTCGCGCAACGCGGCCACCAAGGGGTCGTCGGCTGCCTTCATACCGGCCCGGCGGGTCGCGCCGAACGCGGCAAGTTGCGCGTGCTTCAGGTCGAGCTCTGTTCGAGCGCGCCTGAAGAACTCTGTGTCCTTGGGGTTGGCGCCCGGCCAGCCCCCTTCGATGAATCCGACGCCCAGACCGTCCAGCTGGCGCGCGACGGCAAGCTTGTCGGCGACGGTGAGGTTGAGCCCCTCCTGCTGGGCGCCGTCACGCAGCGTCGTGTCGTAGACGTGGAACCGGTCGTCGGCCATCAGTCTCTCTTCTCTCGAAAGTTCTCTGGGAAGGTCCCTGGAAAGGTCCTGGAAAACAAAAAGACCCCTCACGGACGTGAGAGGTCTGCGCGCTGGCGGTGTCCCTTTTCAGCCAGCGCGCCTGCCGATAATGAGCAGACCGTAGAACATGGTGCCACCCAGTCTGCCACATGAATTCACCATCTGGCACACCGATCTCACCTCATGGGACGGTCCGCTACACGGTGACGCCGTCGCCACCGGTGATGACGCGCTCCAGCGTCGCCGCGTCGAATGCCTCGTTGCCCAGCATCTGGCCGTTGAGGAGCACCGTCGGCGTGCCCTGCAGCCGTACCTTCGCGGTCTCCTCCAGATGGGCCTGCGCGTACGACTGCGACCTGACGCATTCGTCCACCGTGGCCCCCGCCTGCCTGGCCGCCTTGACCAGGTCCTCGACGGCGAACCCGGACGCCTCGCCGTGCGGCGCCGGCTGCATGGCGTACAGCTCGTCCCTGAAGGCGAGCCAGCTGTCCTCGGGGACGCAGCGGGCGGCAGCGGCGGCGCGGATGGAGTTCGAGCGCATGGGCTCGTCCTTGAAGATCGTCACAGGGTGGAAGACGACCTTGACCTTGCCCTCCATCGCGAGCTTCCTGATGGTCGCGTCTACTCGGGTGTGAAGTTCCTTGCAGATGGGACAGTCGAAGTCCTCGTACAGGTCGAGCACGGGAGCGTGGCTCGACCGGTCGGCCAGGACCATCGAGCCGTCCACCTGGCGGGCCAGCCGCACCTCTTGGGACGACTCGCCCGGCTCCGAGAACGCCAGCACCCCGAGTACCGCGATGGCCACGCACGCGAGCGCCACCGCCAGCAACCGCTTCATCATCTGCCCACTCTCACGTCATTGATCGCGCAGACACTACCTGAAACCGGAAGAATGGCCGCATGAAGGCATATCTCCTTGACGCCGCCGTCGCCCAGTACGTCTTCGCCCACTCCACCCCGCCGGACCCCCTGCTCGAGGAACTGGCCAAGGAGACGGCCGAGTCCACGGGGGACGCCGCCGGCATGCAGATCTCCCCCGATCAGGGCACCTTCCTGACCATGATTACCCAGCTCGTGGCGCCCCAGGTCGTCGTGGAGGTGGGTACGTTCACCGGTTACTCGTCCGTGTGCATCGCCAGGGGGCTGTCCGGCGGGCGGCTGCACTGCTTCGACGTGAGCGAGGAGTGGACGTCCGTCGCCCGCCGCTACTGGGAGCGGGCGGGGGTGGCCGACCGGGTGACGCTCACGCTCGGGCCCGCGCTGGAGACGCTCGCCGCCTTCGACCAGACCATCGACCTGGCCTTCATCGACGCCGACAAGGGCAACTACCCCGGCTACTACGAGCTGGTCATGGAGCGCCTGCGGCCCGGCGGGCTGATCCTGGCGGACAACACGCTGCGCCGGGGGCACGTGGCGGACCCGGCGCACGAGGAGGCGACGACCGTGGAGATCAGGCAGTTCAACGACCTGGTGATCGAGGACCCGCGGGTGACCGTGCTCATGCTGCCCGTCGCGGACGGCATGACGATGATCAGGAAGAACTAGCCGGGAACGTGCTGGCCGGGCCCCGCAGGGACCCGGCCACCTCACGCTAGGCGATCTTGTGGATCCAGTTGTGGGGGTCGGGGCGGGCGCCGTACTGGATGCCCACGAGGTCCTCACGCACGCGCATCGTCACGGGACCGGGCGTGCCGTCCCCGACCGTCCAGGAGCGGTCCGCGCCCCTCACCGAGCCCACCGGCGTCACCACGGCCGCCGTCCCGCACGCGAACACCTCGGTGAGCTCCCCGGACGCGCACCCGGCCTGCCACTCCTCGACCGAGATCAGGCGCTCCTCGGTCTCCAGGCCCAGGTCGCCGGCGAGCTCCAGGATCGAGTCCCTGGTGATGCCGGGCAGCAGGGTGCCGGTCAGCGCGGGGGTGACGAGCTTGTCGCCGAAGACGAAGAAGAGGTTCATCCCGCCCATCTCCTCGACGTACTTGTGCTCGTGGGCGTCCAGCCACACCACCTGGTCGCAGCCGTTCTCCACCGCCTGCCGCTGCGCCACGAACGCCGCCGCGTAGTTCCCGCCGCACTTGGCGAAGCCCGTGCCGCCGGGGGCGGCACGCGTGTACTCGGTGGACAGCCACACCGAGACGGGCTTGATGCCGCCCGTGAAGTACGAGGCCGCCGGGGAGGCGATCACCATGTACTTGTACATCTTCGACGGGTAGTTGACGCCCAGCCCCGCCTGGGTGGCGATCATGAAGGGGCGCAGGTAGAGGCTGTGACCCTCGGTCGTCGGCACCCACTCCTTGTCGGTCTCGACGAGGAGCTCGAGCGACTCGACGAACGTCTCCTCGGGCAGCTCCGGCATGGCCATCCGGAGGGCCGACTGGTTGAAGCGGGCGGCGTTGGCGTACGGGCGGAACGTCACGATCGAGCCGTTGGTCTGGCGATACGCCTTGAGCCCCTCGAACAGCTCCTGCGCGTAGTGGAAGACCGAGGTGGCCGGGTCGAGCGAGAGCGGGCCGTACGGCATGAGCCTGGCGTCGTGCCAGCCCTGCCCCTCGGTGTAGTCGATCGAGATCATGTGATCGGTGAAGATCTGCCCGAAACCGGGGTTCGCCAGTACCTGCTCTCGCTCGGCAGCGGTGCGAGCGTGGTCGGATAGCTGCACATCGAAGCTGAGCTTCTGAGCGATGGTCATGACGGAGGTCCTTCTCTCTGCGAAATCTGCCCAAACCTACAGGAAGCTGCGGATAGGCGACGGTGGTCGGCGCTGCCCGCGGGCAGCCCCGTACTTCTTATTGTCTCGCTATATGGGATGGCAAGCGGCCAATGGGGTGGTTAGGCCGTTTGGACGCCAAAAAGCGCCCGGCGGTCCTCTGCGGACCACCAGGCGCTCGTGGGGCTAGGCGGTCCTAGCCGGATACTCGCGCGGTGATGTCGTCACCGATCTCGTGCGTGGTGCGGCCGGCCCAGCCGGTCAGCCGCTCGAGGATGTCCTCGGCCACCGCCTGCTCGACCTTGGCCGCCTCGGCGTGCAGGCCGAGGTGGTCGAGGAGCATGGCGACGGACAGGATGGTCGCGGTCGGGTCGGCCTTGCCCTGGCCGGCGATGTCGGGCGCGCTGCCGTGCACCGGCTCGAACATGCTGGGCGCGGTCCGCTCGGGGTTGATGTTGCCGCTGGCGGCCAGGCCGATGCCGCCGGCGATGGCCGCGCCGAGGTCGGTGATGATGTCACCGAACAGGTTGTCGGTGACGATCACGTCGAACCGCTCGGGCTGGCTCACGAAGAACATCGAGGCCGCGTCGATGTGGCAGTAGTCGGTCGTGACCTCGGGGAACTCCTCCGCCACGCGGTTGACCGTGCGCTGCCACAGGTCGCCGGCGTAGGTGAGCACGTTGGTCTTGTGGACGAGCGTCAGCTTCTTGCGGGGGCGCGACTTGGCCTTCTCGAACGCATACCGCACGACGCGCTCGACGCCGTAGGCGGTGTTGAGCGACTCCTGCGTGGCGATCTCATGCGGCGTGCCGCGCCGCATGGCGCCGCCGGTGCCCGCGTAGAGGCCCTCGGTGCCCTCACGGACGACGATCATGTCGATGTCCTCGGCGGGCGTGTCGGCCAGCGGGGTCTCCACGCCGGGGAAGAGCTTGACCGGGCGCAGGTTGACGTAGTGGTCGAACGCGAAGCGCAGCTTGAGCAGCAGGTCGCGCTCGAGGATGCCCGGCGGGACGCTGGGGTCGCCCACGGCGCCGAGCAGGATCGCGTCGTAGCCGCGCAGCTCCTCCAGCACCGCGTCGGGCAGGGTCTCGCCGGTGCGGTGGTAGCGGGCTGCTCCGAGGTCGTAGTGCGTGGGCTCGATCTTCGTGCCCACGGCCTCCAGGACCTTGAGGCCCTCGGCCACGACCTCGGTGCCGATGCCGTCACCGGGGATGACTGCCAGACGGATGTTACGCGACTCCATGGGCCGTACCTTACCGCGTCGTCTCGACTGACGAACACTCCATCTCATTTCTCGGACGTCCGTTTTGTGCGTATTGCGGTTCTTTGACCGTTTCGTTAGAGTCCGTCGGGCCTAATCCACGCAGCGGTTGCGTGGAGCCGGGGACCCACCTCCCCCCTGGGGCGAATCGGCATGCACCGCCGTAGGGCTACTTCCAGGCCCGAGCCCGTCAGCTAACCCGGCCGGCCGCATGGAAGGACAGACCCCTGTCTCGCATTGCCATTGCCCTGGCGGTGGGCGCCGCCGGACTCCTCCTGGCCACCCCTGCCCAGGCTTCCCCCAAGGAAGACCCCACCACCCTGACCGACCCCACCACACTGACCGGTGCCGAGATCAAACGCATCCGGGAACAGCAGGCGCCGAAACCCGCCTGGAAGATCGCCCTCGACTTCGCCATGAGCAAGCGCGGCACACCGTACGTGTGGGGCGGCGCCAGCCCGAGAGGGTACGACTGCTCCGGGCTCATGCTCAGGGCGTACGAGCATGGGGGGATCGAGCTCCCCCGCACCGCCGCCGAACAGTACGGCGCGTTCTCCAAGAAGATCGCCTGGAAGGACCTCAAACCCGGCGACCTCGTCTTCTTCCACGGCCTCGGGCACGTCGGGATGATCTCCCGGCCCGGCTACATGGTCCACTCGCCGCACACGGGTGACGTGGTCAAGGAAGAGCGCCTGACCGACTGGCGCAGGGACTCCTTCGTGGGCGCCGTCCGCCCCGACCCCAAGGGCGTACGCCTCTGGGCCAGGCTCAAGGAGCAGCGCCGCGCACCGGCGCCCGCCACGTTCAAGGCGACCCTGTAGAAAACGCACGGCAAGGTCCGCCCGCCTTCCCCGAGCCGTGCTCAGGGAAGGCGAGCGTCGAAGATGAGGTCCCAGGCGCGGGTCCTGGCGTGGGCGACCGCCCCCAGCAGGACGCCGCTGTCGCCCAGCGTGCTGGCCACCACCATCGGCCGCAGCGGGCCCAGCTCGGCGATCCGGGCCTCGATGGCCGCGCCCAGCAGGTCGAGGTTGCGGCCCACGCCGCCGCTGAGCACGATCACCTCGGGGTCCAGCACCGCCGCGACCGCCACCAGCAGCCCCCCGATGCGGCGGCCCTCGGCCTCCACCACCGAGCGGGCCACGGCGTCGCCGGAGGCCGCCGCGGCGAAGACCTCCTTGGCCGTGTCCAGGGTCAGGCCGGCGGCGCGGGCCGCGCGGACGACGCCGGGGGCCGCGGTCACCGCCTCCGTGGCGCCGTGGGCCAGGGCGTCGTCGGGCGGAGGCGCGGGCTCCTCGGCGGCGGGCACGTAGGAGACCTCGCCGGCCGCCCCGCGGGCGCCGACGTACAGCTCGCCGTTGATCACGATGCCCATGCCGACGCCGGTCCCGATGGACACGAGCGCGAAGTTGCCCTTCCCGCGCCCCTCCCCGTGCACGTGCTCGCCGACGGCGGCCAGGTTGATGTCGTTCTCGATGACGAGGTCCACCTCCAGCGCGGCGCGCAGGCGTTCGGCCAGGTCGGGGCCGGGCAGGTTGGGGGCGAACTCCAGGCGGCCGAGAGCGGGGTCGTACACGCCGGGCGACCCGACGACGGCGCACGCGATGGACGGCCAGTCGAGCTCGGCCTCCCGAGCGGCGGCCCGGCACAGCTCCCCGACCAGGAGGGCCAGCTCGGCGGAGGTACGGGCGGTGTTGCGTCCGTCGGTCCGGCCGGCGAACGTGCCGCGAAGGTCGGCGACGGCGACCCTGATCCAGTCGCGGCCGATGTCGATGCCGGCGACGTGGGTGGCAGCGGCGTTCACGTCGTACAGGGACGTGACGGGCCCGGGACGGCCGGAGAGCTCCCCGACGAGATGGACGAGCCCGTCCTCCTCCAGCCCGGCCAGGGCCGCGGAGACCGTGGGCTTCGACAGGCCGGTGATCTTCGCGAGGTCGGTACGGGAGGCGGGGCCGTGCTCCTGGAGGTGGTCGAGCAGGCGGCGCTCGTTCAGCACCCGAAGCAGGCGCGGATTGCCCAGGTCACCCCGCATCGTCCAACCTCCTCGAAAGAAATCTAGCCAACGAGGCTGATAGTAAATTACCTTTCTTACCAAGCACAGGGGCGGCACATTCGGAAGGACGAAGTGCGATGCACCGAGCATGGCGATCAATCCCTGTCGCGGCGGTCTTACTGGCCGCCGCCTGCGGGAACACCACAGGCACCACGACCACGACCACGCAGAGCCAGGGCGGCAGGACGATCGCGCTGTTCCTGCCCGAGTCCAAGACCACCCGGTACGAGGCGTTCGACCGCCCCCTCTTCGAGGCGAAGGTCAAGTCGCTCTGCCCCGACTGCAAGATCCTCTACAGCAACGCCGAGCAGGACGCGCCCAAGCAGCAGCAGCAGGTCGAGGCCGCGCTCACCCAGCAGGCCGACGTGCTGGTCCTCGACGCCGTGGACGCCAACGCGGTGGCCCCGCTGGTGAACCAGGCCAAGCAGAAGAAGGTCCCGGTCATCGCCTACGACCGGCTCATCTCGGGCATCGACTACGCGTACTACGTCTCGTTCAACAACGTACGGGTCGGCGAGATGCAGGGCCAGGCGCTGCTCGACGCCATGAACGCCAGGGGGACGACGGCGAAGGGCGAGATCGTGATGATCCACGGCTCGCCGACCGACCCCAGCTCGGCCGATTACAAGAAGGGCGCCAAGAGCGTGCTGGACGGGAAGGTGAAGGTCGGCAGGGAGTTCGACACGCCGGACTGGAGCCCCGACAAGGCGCAGCAGCAGATGGAGCAGGCGATCACCGCGCTCGGCAAGGAGAACATCACGGGCGTGCTCTCCGCGAACGACGGCATGGCGGGCGGCGCGATCGCGGCCATGAAGCGCGCGGGCTACAAGCAGCTCCCGCCGATCACCGGCCAGGACGCCGAGCTGGCCGCCGTGCAGCGCATCCTCACAGGCGAGCAGTACATGACCATATATCTCGACATCAGGGCCGAGGCGGAGAAGTCCGCCGAGCTGGCCGTCGCCCTCGCCAAGGGCGAGCAGCCTCCCGCCCCCGCCAAGGTCAACAACGGCGCCGCCGACATCCCCGCCTTCCTCCTCGACCCCATCCCCATCACCGCCGACAAGATCAAGGACACGATCGTGAAGGACGGTTTCTACACCCCCGCCCAGATCTGCACGGCCGAGGTCAAGGCCGCCTGCGCGAAGCAGGGCATCCAGTAGATGCTCTCGGCGACAGGCATCTCCAAGAGGTACGGGGCGGTCCAGGCGCTCGACGGGGCCCGCCTGGACCTGAGCCCCGGCGAGGTCGTGGCCCTCATGGGCGACAACGGCGCCGGCAAGTCCACCCTGGTCAAGACCATCTCGGGGGTCGTGACCCCGGACGAGGGCACGATCACCGTGGACGGCTCGCCGGTCAGGATCGCCAACCCGCACGACGCGCAGGCACTCGGTGTCTCGACCGTCTACCAGGACCTCGCGCTCTGCGAGAACCTCGACGTGGTGGCCAACCTGTTCCTGGGCACCGAGCGCCGCCGCTGGTCGCTGCTGCGTCACCTCGCCATGGAACGCGCGACCCGCGAGCTCCTCGCCCAGCTCGACGTGCGCATCAGGGACATCAGGGTGCCGGTCGCGATGCTGTCAGGCGGTCAGCGCCAGTCGGTGGCCATCGCCAGGGCGCTGATCGGCGAGCCCCGGCTGGTCATACTCGACGAGCCCACGGCCGCGCTGGGCGTGGAGCAGACGGCGCAGGTGCTGGCGCTGATCGGGCGGCTGCGCGAGCGCGGGCTCGCGGTGCTGGTCATCTCGCACAACCTGGCCGACGTGCGCGCGGTGAGCGACCGCGTGGTGGTGCTGCGGCTCGGCCGCAACGCCGGTGAGTTCCGTACGGCCACCGCCTCCCAGGAGGAGATCGTGGCCGCGATCACGGGGGCGGGAGAATGACCGACACGCTGGTACGCAGGCCGTACACGCCGAAGGTCGCGGTCGAGCGGCTCCGCCAGGGGGACGTCGGCGCGTGGCCGGTGGTCGCCGGGCTGGTGGCGATCGCGATCGTGTTCAGCACGCTCAACGACCGCTTCCTCTCCCCCGAGAACCTCACCAACCTCGTCCTCCAGATGGCCGCCACCGGCACGATCGCGCTCGGCATCATCATGGTGCTGCTGCTCGGCGAGATCGACCTGTCGGCGGGCTCGGTCAGCGGCCTGTGCGCCACGATCATGACGATCGTCCACGTCAAGCAGGGCTGGAACCCGCTGCTCGCCATCGTGCTCGCACTCGCCGTCGGGGCGGCGATCGGGCTCCTGCACGGGGTGATGCTGACCAAGCTGCGCATGCCCTCGTTCGTGGTGACGCTGGCCGGGCTGATGGGCTGGCTCGGTCTCCTGCTCTACCTGCTGCGGCAGGGCGGGACGATCAACCTGCCGTTCACCGGCTTCATCTCCAAGCTGAGCGACACGTGGCTGCCCGGCTGGCCGGCGTGGGCGGTCGCGGCGGGACTGGTGGCCGTGTCGGCGGGCGCCTCGCTCGTCGCCAGGAGGCTGCGGCTGGCGGCAGGTCTGCCGGTAACGCCGCTGTGGTGGCTGCTCGCGAAGGCGGGCGGGCTGGCGGTGCTGCTCGCCGCGGCGGTGCTGGTCATGTCGGCGGACCGCGGCGTGCCGCTCCTGCTGATCATCTTCGGCACGCTGGTGGTGCTGCTGGATCTCATGCTCAGGCACACCGCGTTCGGACGGCACGTGTACGCGGTCGGCGGCAACGCCGAGGCCGCCAGGCGCGCCGGCATCAACGTCACGAGGATCAGGATCCTGGCCTTCATGCTGGCCTCGACGCTGGCGGCGGCCGGCGGCATCCTCGCCGCCAGCCGCCTGTCCGCTGTCAACCAGGGCTCGGGAGGCAGCGACATCCTCCTCATGGCGATCGCCACCGCGGTCATCGGCGGCACCTCACTGTTCGGCGGGCGCGGCCGGGCGTATGACGCGCTGCTCGGCGTCCTGGTCATCCAGGCCATCACCAACGGCATGTACCTGCTCAGCGTGGACTCCTCAGTGCGCTTCATGGTGACGGCCGGGGTGCTGGCGCTGGCCGTGGCGATCGACTCGCTCGCGCGCAGGGGCGTCGCCCGGTGAGCCGGGTCCTGGGCATCGACGTGGGCGGGACGAAGGTCGCCATCGGGGTGTCCGGCTCCGACGGCCCGGAGCTCTCGGCCCGCGTCCGCCTGGACACCGGGCCCGGCACGCTCGCGCGGGCGCTCGCGGCGGCCCGTGCCCTTGAGGATTCGCCGGCCGCGGTGGGCTTCTCGACGTGCGGGGTGATCCGCGATGGCGTCGTACGGCTCGCCCCGAACGTCCCCGGCTGGGAGGGACTCGAACTGCCGAGGCTGCTTAGGGAGGAGTACGGCGACATCCCGGTGGCCATCGACAACGACGTGAACGCGGCGGCCGCGGCCGAGCTGCGCTGGGGCGCCCTTCGCGGGGTCTCCACAGGCGTCTATGTGAACCTCGGCACCGGCCTGGCGGCGGCCCTGGTGGTGGACGGGCGGGTGGTGCCGGGCGCCCACGGCGCGGCAGGCGAGATCGGCTACCTGCAGGTCTCGCCCGGGGAGCCCGCCTTCGCCGACGGCCGGGCGCCCCTGGAGGAGCGCGTCTCCGGCGGCGCGCTGGCCGCCCGCGGCTCCGCCCTGCTGGGCCGCCCAACCACGGCGGCGGAGCTCCTGGCCGAGGCGGGCGCGCGGGAGCTGGTGGAGGAGGCGCTGCGGACCCTCGCCATGAGCGTGGCCAACCTGTGCGTGGTGCTCGACCCCGAGTGCCTGGTCGTGGGCGGCGGCATGATGGGCGCCGCGGACCTGATCATGCCGAGGCTGGCGGCCGAGCTCGCCCGTGCGGTGCCGTTCCCGCCGGAGCCGCGCCCGGCCAGGTTCGCGGGCGACGCCCCCTTGCTGGGCGCGCTTGCACTGGCCCGCGCGGCGTTAGCGTAGAGGTATGGCGCCGGAGAAGGTGCAGCTGAGCGAGGAGAAGGCCACCCTCCTCGCCACTCTGTACGGCCGGGCGCTCGACGCGAGATCCAGACGCCCGATACTCGGCGACGACCTGGCCGTCGAGGCGGTCAAGCAGATCGACTTCGATTTCCGCAGGACCGGCATGACCCGGGCCCTGGGCGCGGCCGTCGCGCTCAGGGCGCGCTTCATCGACCGGTGGGCCGCCGAGTACCTCGCCACCCACCCGGATGCCACCGTGCTCCACCTGGGCTGCGGCCTCGACACCCGCTTCCACCGGCTGGCGCCGCCGCCCACCGTCCGCTGGTACGACGTCGACTATCCCGACGTCATCGAGCTGCGCGGCCGGCTCTTCCCCGAGCGGCCGGGCCACCGCGTGATCGCCTCGTCGGTCACCGACCTGACGTGGCTGGAGCAGGTCCCGGACGACGTCCCCGCGCTGGTCGTCGCCGAGGGCCTGCTCTACTATCTCCTCCCGGACGACGGCCGGGCACTGCTGCGGGCGATCGTGGACCGCTTCCCCGGCGGGCAGTTCGTCTTCGACGCCGTGAACTGGCTCGGGGTCCGCCTGCAGAAGCTCAACAGGCCCGTGCGGAAGGCCGGGGCCACGCTCCGCTGGGGCATCGACGGCCCGCGCGAGCTGGTGGCGATCCATCCGAGGCTGCGCTGCGTCAGCGCGGTGAGCGCGTTCGACATGGGCGGGTTCGACCGCCTGTCGGCGCCGCATCGGATCTCGGCCTGGATCGCCGGGGCGCTGCCGGGGGTGAAGCGGTCGGCGATGTTCTACCGGCTCGAGTTCTGAGGCGCCCCGCCGTTGTCCCGGCGGTCCAGGGCGATCTGCACGGCCTCCGCGGCCTCGTCCTCATGCTCTTCCGAACGGTTCCAGGCATACATGTCGTACATGTGACTCATCTCATTTCGCGAGCGTTCCAGAGGGGGACGTCGAACCCCCGTCTCACGTACCGGACGGATGGGACTTACTGGCCGACACAACGCCACTCACCGCGGCGAGTCGTCGACCTGCCCTAACAGGCCCCGCCGCGGCAGGTAATAAGTACGAGCACCTGGCGCATTACCTGAAACAGTACCTCAGCAATCTCGTTGGATGTCCTAGTATCTCGCATGCTGAGACGCAAAGGGGGCCGCCCCCGGAACGATCCGGTGGCGGCCCCCAAGAGAGGAAGGCGCGGTCAGTCCTCCAGGTCCACCGAGCGGCCGCTGTCAGCGCCGATCTCGCTGACGATCTGGTCGATCACGTCGGCCGGGATCGCGGAGTCGACGGTCAGCGCGATGAGCGCCTTGCCGCCCTTGGTGGAGCGGGCCACCTGCATCGAGGCGATGTTGACGCCGTGCTCGCCGAGCAGGCGGCCGACCACGCCGACGATGCCGGGACGGTCGGTGTAGGTGAAGAACGCCAGGTGGGCCGTCGGCTCGATCTCCATCTCGTAGCCGTTGACCTCGACGATCTTCGTGATCTGGCGCGGGCCGGAGAGCGTGCCGGAGACCGAGACCTGACGGCCGTCGGCCAGCAGGCCGCGCACGGTGACCACGTTGCGCCAGTCGGGGCTCTCCGAGCTGGTCACCAGCTCCACGGTGAGGCCGCGGTCCTTGGCCAGCAGCGGCGCGTTGACGTACGTGACCTGCTCCTCGATCACGTCGGTGAACACGCCCTTGAGCGCGGCCAGCTCGATCACCCGCACGTCCTCGGAGGCGATCTCGCCGCGCACCTCGACGTCGAGCTTGGTGGCGACCTCGCCGGCCAGCGCGGTGAACACGCGGCCGAGCTTCTCGGCCAGCGGCAGGCCCGGCTTGACGTCCTCGGCCACCACGCCGCCCTGGACGTTGACCGCGTCCGGCACGAACTCGCCCGCGAGCGCCAGCTTCACGCTCCGCGCGACCTGGGTGCCGGCCTTCTCCTGGGCCTCGTGCGTGGAGGCGCCGAGGTGCGGCGTGACGACGACCTGGTCGAGCTCGAACAGCGGGCTGTCGGTGCACGGCTCCTTGGCGAACACGTCGAGACCGGCGCCGGCGACGCGGCCCTCCTTGATCGCGGAGTAGAGCGCGCTCTCGTCCACGATGCCGCCGCGGGCGACGTTGATGATGCGCACGGACGGCTTGACCTGGTGCAGCTCCCTGTCACCGATGAGACCGAGGGTCTCCTTGGACTTGGGGAGGTGGACGGTGATGAAGTCGGCCTGCTTGAGCACCTCTTCCAGGCTGAGGAGCTTGACGCCCATCTGCGCGGCGCGGGCGGGCGGCAGGTAGGGGTCGTAAGCGATCAGCTCGACGCCGAACGGCTGGAGCCGCTGCGCCACCAGCTGGCCGATCTTGCCCAGGCCCAGGATGCCGATGACCTTCTCGTCGAGCTCGACACCGGTGTACTTGGAGCGCTTCCACTCCCCGTTCTTCAGCGCGGCGTGGGCCTGGGCCGTGTTGCGCGCGCTGGCCAGGATGAGGGCCACGGTCTGCTCGGCGGCGCTGGTGATGTTGGAGGTCGGCGCGTTGACGACCATGACACCGGCCTTGGTGGCGGCTTCGACGTCGACGTTGTCGAGACCGACCCCGGCGCGGGCGACCACGCGCAGCTTGGGCGCGGCGGCGATGGCCTCGGCGTCGACCTGCGTGGCGGAGCGGACGATCAGGGCGTCCACGTCGGCGAGGGCGGGCAGCAGCTGGGAACGGTCGGCGCCGTCGGTGTGGCGGACCTCGAAATCAGCACCGAGTACGGCGAGGCCTGCCTCGGACAGCTCTTCTGCGACCAGAACGACGGGCTTGTTCACTGGTGTGGATCCTTAACGGCACGGCGGGCTTCGGGGGACGCGTCCACGGATCCCCCGGCGGTCCTACAGAGTGTATCCACCGCTTGTGAACGTGTTCACGAGGCACCCACGATGTGAGACGGGCCCCGCCTACCCGTAAGGCCACAAACTCATCCACTCCGCGTACATCTTTGTCTTGATCGGGAGATTTATTCGCCATTAGCCTGATAAGCCGTGGCCGAGTACCTAGGGTTCGTCTTATGAGCATCGGGAATCCTGCGCTTGCCGACGTGCTCGCCCAGCATGGCACCCCGCATCGCCTGCTGAGCGCTCTCGCCGACGGTGGAGTCCTGGTGGCAGTGCGACCAGATCGCTCAGTCGTCCTCGGGACGACGCAAGCCGGTGACCGGGTGCTGCTCGGTTACACCGGTGCTGCCACCTACGCCAGGCACCGCGGCAGCCATTCCCTATCGGCGTGCGACGCCGACACCATCCTGGACATCCAGCGCGTCACCGGCGTGCGGGAGATCGTCATCGACGCGGCCGGACCAGCCGCCGCGGCCGTGCCCATCGACGACCTCCAGCGCTTCCTCACCTCGACGCGTACCGGGCCGACGCCCGTCCTGTCAGGGGCGGCGCCGGCGGCGTACGCGACCGGGGCGATGGCGACCGTGTCACGCGGCGCCGCGCTGGCCCAGGTGGCGCCACCGACGCCGCAGGCGCCCACGCTGCCGTGGGTGCCCGCGCCCCGGCCGCACCTGTCGGGGCCCATGCAGCAGGTGGACCCCGGATACCGGCGGTGCACCCATCCGATCCTGCCCGCGCTGCGGCAGGCGATCGGACAGCTGCTCATGGACTTCCCGCTCGTGCACCATGTGTGGATCTCCGAGGCGCGTACGGCGTCCGGAGCTCCAGGCATCATGTTGCACGTGAAGGTGCACATGTCGGCGGCCGAGGACGTCGTACGCGACCTGCACCGCCTGGTCCGCGCCCGCCTGCCGCAGTTCGCGGCCTCCGGGGCGCCGATCCTCATGGCCCGGGTGGCGGACGCGCGCAGCGAGCGCCGGATGATCGAGATCGGCGCCCACGTGGTGTGCGCGAGCGTCACCGACTGACGCGGAGAATGGCGGAACGGGGCCCGGAAGTCCGGGCCCCGTTCGCCGTGCCGTGGGCTCAGACCACCCTGCGCGCGAGCGTCATCCGTGTCCGCGCGCACAACCCGGCCACGACCGCAGCCAGCAGAGGCAGCCCCACCACGACCGCGGCCAGGAAGAGCCAGGGGATGGCGATCACCTGGGGGCCTGCGTACACCTCCATGCTGGACCGGGTCAGCGGCCAGGTCAGCGCGATGCCACTGACAGTGCCCCCGACAAGCCCGACCAGGGCGCCGAGTCCGGAGATGTAGGCGGCTTGGGCCGCCACCACGAGCCTTCGGACCCGCGGCGGACCGCCGACGGCGGTCAGGGTGTCGAGGTCCTGGCGCATGTCGGCGGCGGCCAGCCCGGTGGCCGCGAACGTGCCGCCGAGCACAAGGACCAGCGCGGCTCCGAGCAGCACCAGGAGGACCATGAAGCGGTCCTCGCCATACCCCTTGTTCACGTCGGCGAAGGCGCCCTCGCCGACCAGGATCGTGATCTCGGTGTTCAGACCCAGGTCGTCGTCTGGGACGTAGGACGTGTAGAGGACCCGCTCCACCGCCTTGAACCCTGCCGCGGTCATCGCCGACGCCGGGATGATCACGCCGGTCTGGGAGGCGTCGGCCGCTTTCGACACCACGGCAGGCACCCGCAACGACTTGATCGGCTTGTTGTCTTCGGCAACCAACGGCCTCACCTCCAACTCGACGAAGCCGTCACGCACCAGGCGCGGGTCGAACGCCACGGCCTTGCCCGCCGCCAGCGCCGCGGCGGCCTGCGGATCCCGGCGTCCCTGGAGGAAGCCGAGCACCCGCTCGTCCCCCACAGGCATGCGGACGAAGTAGAGGTCGGGAGAGCGGCAATCATCCTTCGTGCAGTACTTCGTCCAGGCGACGTTCACGGCCAGGGGCTCGCCCCGCGCGTCCGTCACGGCCGGCCCGGTGACCAGGCTTCCCGCCGGCACCTTCCCCTTGACGAACGCCCGCAGTTTGGCCCAGGCCTGATCATCCAGGCCCATGCCTTCGAACGTCGTGGTGCCCATGGGGGTCACCGTGCCGTGATTCGCCTCCCGGTCGGCGTAGGAGCTGTCGGCGCCGATGCCGAGGGCGACCGCCCCCATGGTGGCCGCCATCACCGCCGCGGCGGCGGAGGCCGTACGGACCCGGTGGCGAGAGGCGTCACGCACGGACAGGCGCAACGGGAGCGGCAGCCGCCCCGCGAGCCGTCCCGTGACCTGGACCAGCCACGGCATCAGCGCGACGAAGCCGAGCACGACCGGTACCGAGGCCACCGCGACGGACAACAGCGTGCCCCTCACGGCCCACACGTTCGCCGCCACCCCCAGCGCCACCAGCGCGATCCCGAGGAGCGGCCGGCCCGCGCGGCCGTGCGTGTCCACCGCGGCGCGCCCCGCCAGCACCTGAACGGGACTCTGCCGGCTCGCCTGGATCGCGGGCACGATCGCCGCGGTCAGCCCACTGACCACGCCCAGCACGGCCACGCCGAGCACCTGGACCCACGGCACATCCGCGGGACCGTGCCACCAGTCCAGCGAGCGGGCCAGGTACGACTCCGCCACCAGCCCGGCGCCGATGCCGAGCGCGGCGCCGGCCAGGGCCGCGAGGCCGCCGAGCACCAGGCCGTCGGCCAGCACGATCGCCTTGAGCTGCCGCCCCGATCCGCCCTGTGCGGCGATCACGGCGAGCTCCCTGCGCCTGCGCCGCAGCCCGACCGCGAAGGCGGGCCCGGCGAGCAGGACGGTCTCCGTCACGATGAGCACGACGGCGACACCCAGCTCGACCAGCCCGTGCAGATCCCGTGGCCCGGAATCGTCGAAGTCGGAGCTCTCGATCACGGCGCGCGAGCTGACGGCCAGGCCCGCCTGGTTGAGCCGCCGCACGTCCGTCCACTGGACGGGGGCGGCGGTGTCGATCAGCCAGCCGCTGCTGTTGCCGTCGTTCTGGTGCTTGAGCAGCCCGTCCGGCAGTGCGAGCATCTCGAGAATGCCGGGCCGGTTCGGGTTCTCGGCGACGCCGACCACCCGCACAATGCGGTCCGGCCGCCACACCTTGACGGTGTCGCCGATCCGGATGCCTCTGTCGGCCATCTCGGGCGAGACCGCCACCTCGCCCGGCGCGGCGGCGAACCTGCCCTCGACCAGGCGGCGCATCCCGCTGGTCAGGGGGTCGCGCAGATCGGCCTCCACCACGTCCATCCGGTGGTAACCGCCCGGCAGACGGGCCTCCACCGTGCTCTGCTGCCAGCGGAGCAGGCGACCAGGGAGCAGCGTGCCGATCTCGGCGGGCGTCCACTGCCGCTCGGAGCGCTTCGCATCGGGCTGCGAGCCGGACTCGCCGGAGACCATCTGCCTGACGGGGGTGCGGAACGGGAAGGTCAGGATGCGGGCGTCGGCCGCGCCCAGCAGGGTGCCGAGCTTCTCCGGTGGGCTGACGCTCGTGGTGGCGGAGCTGGTGAGCACCGCCGTGATGACCAGGACGGGCAGCCCGATCATCACCATGATCAGCGCGGTGCGGCCCTTGAAACGCAGGGCGTCCCTGCGGGAGATGCGCAGCGCGGCGCCGAACGCGCTCATCTGGCGCTCTCCAGCCGCACGGCGTTCGACTCCGCGATCAGGCCGTCACGCAGGTAGACCACCCGGTCGGCCCACGCCGCGTAGCGCGGCTCGTGGGTGACGAGCAGCACCGCGGCGCCCTCGTCGCAGCGGGTGCGCAGTAACTGCAGGATCTCGTCGCCGGTGGCCGTGTCGAGCGCGCCGGTCGGCTCGTCGGCCAGCAGCAGTCGCCGCTCGCCCGCCAGTGCCCTGGCGATGGCCACGCGCTGGCGCTGCCCGCCGGACAGCTCCTCGGGGAACCTGCCGGCGACCTCGCCGGCCCCCACTTCGGCGAGTACGGCCAGCGCCTCCTCCCGTGCCCGCCCGGAGCGGACGCCGTCGAGCTCTCTGGGCAGCATCACGTTCTCGGCGGCGGTCAGGGACGGGATCAGGTTCAGGTCCTGGAAGACGTACCCGACGCTGCCGCGCCTGAGCTTGGCGAGGTCCTTCACCGTGGCGAGGTCCTGGCCCTCGATCGTCACACTGCCCGAGGTGGGCCGGTCGAGGCCGCCCGCCACGTTGAGCAGGGTCGACTTGCCCGAGCCGGACGGGCCCATGACCGCGACCAGCTCCCCAGCCGACACCTCCAGGCTCACCCCCTTCAGGGCGTGCACCTGGCCGTGCTCGCGGGTCACGTCCCGCAAACTCACCACCACAGTCATGACGTCTTCTTCTCCTTGGAAACGGCCTCGCAGTGGTCCAGCCAGCGCTGCTCCGCCTCGGCCTTGAAAATCAACGAATCGAGGACCAGCCGCTGCGCCGTACCGCCGGTCGCGGCCCGCTTGGCCCTCGTGAGCTCCTGCAGCGCGCGCATGGTGGCCGCGCGCTGGGTCTGGATGACCTCGGCGACGTCCACGTCACCGGCTACGGCCATCGCGATCTTGATGGCCAGTTCGTCCCGAGGCCGGTCGGTCTGGGCGACGGGGGTGCTGAACCATCGCTCCAACTCCTCCCGACCGGCCTCGGTGATCGTGTAGACCGCGCGGCCCTGCTCGTCGGCGCCCCCTGGCGCCACCAGGCCGTCACGCTCAAGGCGGGAGAGCGTCGTATAGACCTGGCCGATGTTCAGCGGCCAGGTCGCCCCTGTGGACGCCTCGAACTCCACCCGCAGCTGATAGCCGTAGCGCGGTCCGCTGCTCAGCAACGCGAGCAGTCCGTGTCTGATCGACATGAATACTGAGTATGCATACCGAGTATGCTCCCGGCAACTGATCTCGCATATTCTGGACAGCGAGCGGCATCCAGTCCGATACTCGCTACATGAGTTCCACGCATCCGCCCTTTCGCGCGTCCGACGGGGAACGCGACCGCGCGATCGAGGAGCTCAAGCACCGGGCCGTGGAGGGCCGGCTCTCGCATGACACGTTCGTGGGCCGGGTGGACCAGGCGCTGCGGGCACGCAGCCGGCACGAGCTCGACGAGCTGGTCGCGGACCTGCCGCAGCGGCCCTCATTCCGGCAGCGGCTGACCGACGCCGTCGCCTCGGTCTCCGAGTTCACCACCCGGCTGCAGTCGGCGTGGCGGCGTCCCCGGCTGCCCCGGCTGGCGCTGCCCGACGACGACCGGCTCCGTTACGTGGTGGGGCGGGGGTCGGCGTGCGACCTCGTGCTGGCGGATCTGACGGTGTCCCGGGTCCATGCCGAGCTGCGGCGCGAGGACGACGGCGGGTGGATGCTGGTGGACCTGGGCTCGCTCAACGGCACCCGGCTCAACGGGTGGCGCCTGGTGGGCCCCGCGCGGGTGCGGTCGGGTGACGAGATCTCGTTCGGCGACTGCGGGTTCCTGCTGACCTCGGGCCAGCCGTCCCTCTGACGTCGCGGCCTCTCGCAGGCCGGCCCCTCATAGACCGGCCAGCCGACAAATACGGATATTTGCGGATTACATGGGCGCTGGGGTGATTCATGCTCTCATGCGATCCTCCCAGTCACTTGGAGACCCCATGCGGCGCACCTCAGCCTCCCTCGTCGCGGGCGCGCTCGTCGCGACCCTCGCGTGGGCGTCCAGCCCCTCCTCCACCGCCGTCGCCCTGGACCCCTCCGCGGGCGTGGCCGACCTGACCCAGGACATCAACAAGATCCTCAGCGACTCCCGGCTCACGATCGCCAGGGCAGGCGTCGTCGTCAAGAGCGCCAGCACCGGCGAGGAGCTGTACGCCACGGACGCCGGCAAGCTCCTCACCCCCGCGTCCAACACCAAGCTCTTCACCTCCGCCGCGGCCGCGGAGACGCTCGGGCTCGACTACCGCTTCCCCACCACCGTGCTGAGCACCGGCCGCAAGGTCGGCTCGGCGCTCACCGGCGACCTGGTGCTGCGCGGCACCGGCGACCCGACCATGCTGGCCGAGGACTACGACGCGCTGGCCGCCAAGGTGGCCGCGGCGGGCATCAAGGTCGTCGCGGGCCGGCTCGTGGCGGACGACACCTGGTTCGACCCCCAGCGGCTCGGCAACGACTGGTCGTGGGACGACGAGACCGCCTACTACGCGGCGCCCATCTCCGCGCTGACCGCCTCGCCCGACAGGGATTACGACGCCGGCTCGGTGATCGTGTCCGTGGCGGCCGACGGCGACAAGGTCAAGGTGTCCACCACCCCGGAGACCGGCTACCTGAAGATCGTCAACCGGGCCACCGTGGGCTCGGAGACCGACGTGCTCATCGAGCGGCAGCACAACAGCCGTACCGTCGTGATCACCGGCACGGTGAAGGACCCGTACCAGGAGTGGGTCGCCGTGGACGACGCCACGGCGTACGTCTCGTCGCTCTTCCGCGACGCGCTGTCCAGGCACGGCGTCAAGGTGCTCGGGCCGACCGTCACGGGCGCGGCTCCCCAGGGGGCGGCGGAGCTGGCCGAGCACGAGTCGATGACGCTGGGCGAGCTGCTGGTGCCGTTCCTGAAGCTGAGCAACAACATCCACGCCGAGATCCTCACCAAGGCCATGGGACGCAAGGTCGCGGGCCAGGGCACGTGGTCGGCCGGCCTCAAGGTCAGCACCGACTTCGCCAAGGCCAACGGCGTACAGGTGATCAACATGCGGGACGGCTCCGGGCTGTCGCGCCGCGACGGCTTCTCGCCGGGCTCGATCGTGCAGCTGCTCACGGCCGTGCGGGGCAAGCCGTGGTTCAAGACCTGGTACGAGGCGCTGCCCATCGCGGGCAACGCCGAGCGCTTCGTCGGCGGCACGCTGCGCAGCCGGATGCGGAACACACCGGCCGCGAACAACGTCCACGCCAAGACGGGCTCGCTGACCGGGGTCACCTCGCTGTCCGGGTACGTGACCAGCGCCGAGGGCGAGCCGCTGATCTTCTCGATCATGCTCAACCAGTACCTGTCGTCCTCGCCGAAGGACATCGAGGACAAGATCGCCGTCAGGCTCGCCCAGTTCTCCCGCGCGAATCCGACCGCCGACGCCGTGCAGCTCCGCGCCACGGACCTGGGCGCGGCGGGCGACCTCGAGTGCTCCTGGCTGAAGCCCGCGCAGTGCTAGCGCTCCGCTGAGAACAGCGGCCCTCTGACGTTCAGGGGGCCGCTGTGGTTTACCGTGCGCCTCACTTGGAGCTCCAAGTTAGGTATGAAATTTCCGTACATAGCCGCCTCGGGAGCGCCAGAATTCGGATTCGACGCTGAGAGCCACGGGAGCGTCGGGCCTCCACCGGCCACACCCGAGCCGGTTTCCCACCGCACGCCCACGCGCTCCCTTCCGAGTGGGCCCGGCCGCGCCTCCCCCCGCACACAGGACCGCGGCCGGGCCCGCACTTCCTACGCCGCTGGGCTGAGGGCCGCACCCCCACGCCGACGCGCTGAGGCGGTGCGGCGCCGCGTCAGGGGTGATCGCGGGGGTCGGAGAAGCGGGCCAGGACGAGGGACTCGACCACGCCCACGACCGCGTACGCCAGGATGGACACGGCCGTGACCACCACGATGTCCGCCCACACCTCGTCATAACGGAAGCCGCCGATGGCCCGCAGGATCTCGGCGCCGATCCCCCGCCCGCTGGCCAGCCACTCGGCGATGAGCGCCCCGATGATGGAGGCGGGCACGGAGATCCGGGCCGAGGCGAAGACCGCGGGCATCGCCGTCGGCACGGCCACCTTGCGCAGCACCGTCATGCGGCTCCCGCCGTACGCCATGATCAGGTCGGTGGCCTGCGGCGAGGCGGAGCGCAGCCCGAAGGCGATGTTCACCAGCGCCGGGAAGAACACGACGATGCCGCCGATGACGGCCACGCCCAGCAGGTCGCGGCCGAAGATCAGCGTGATCAGCGGCGTCATCACCACGAGCGGCACGGACCGCAGCAGCATCGCGACCGGCATGAACGTCTGCTCGACGGTCCTGAACAGCACGAACGCGACCGCCACGGCCATGGCGGCGATCATCCCGCAGGCGAACCCGATGGCGGCGTCCTTGACCGTGATGCCCAGCGCGCCGAACACGGCCTCGCGGTGGGCGGCCGAGGAGGTCAGGTACTCCCAGACCTGCGGGGGCCGCTTGCCCACGAGCGGGCTGATCGCGAACGCCTCCAGGGCCAGCCACCACGCGGCCACGACGATGACCACGGAGGGCAGCAGCGGGCCGACGATCCTCAGCACGGTACGGCCGATCACTGCGACTCGCCTCTCGACCAGGGGGTGACCACGCGCGCGACGAGGGCGACGATCGCGTACCCGAGCCCGGCGACCAGCCCGGCCACGAGCGCGAGGCCCCACGTGCGCGGCACCTGGAACTGCTGCTGGGAGATCATCAGGGAGACGCCCAGCCCCGCGTCGTTGCTGCCCAGGTACTCGCCGATGATGGCGCCGAGCAGCGCGGAGGGGGCGGAGATCTTCAGCCCGGCGAACGTGCTCGGCAGGGCGGAGATGATCTGGACGTAGCGGAGCCTGGCCAGGCGGCCGCCGCCGTACACGGTGACGACGTCGAGGCTGGCCCGGTCGGCGGAGCGCAGTCCGAGCAGGGCGCCGATGAGCGTGGTGAAGAAGACGGAGATGGCGGCGAGGAAGACCACGGTGGCGTCGCCGCCGAAGACCACCAGCACGATGGGGCCGATGGCGAGCAGGGGGATGCAGTAGCTGATCACGGCGAGCTGCGTGGCGACCGCCTCCAGCCGCGGCACGAGCAGCACCAGCAGCGCCACGCCGATGGCCAGCCCGTTGCCCCACAGGAAGCCCTGGACCGCCGCGGTGAGGGTTGCGGAGATGTTCGGGCCGTAGAAGGCCCAGCCGTCGGCGCCCATGGCGGACAGCACCGCGCCGGGGGTCGGCACCGCGCCGCCGCCGGCGAACACGGTCACGGCGAGCAGCCACCAGAGCCCGATGAGCGCGATGACGCCGAGCAGCCCCTGGACGCGTCTCATGCGCCGTGCCCGAACAGCAGGTCGCTGAGGTGGTCGTGGAGGGCGTGGAACTCGGGCGTACGCATCATGTCGGGAGTGCGGGGGCGCGGCAGGTCGATCTGCACCATCTCGACGACCCGCCCGGGCCGGGGGCTCATGACGGCCACCACGTCCGACAGGAAGACGGCCTCGCCGATGCCGTGGGTGACCATGAGCGTCGTGGCCGGCTTCTCGGTCCAGATGCGCAGCAGCTCCAGGTTGAGCCGCTGCCTGGTCATGTCGTCCAGCGCGCCGAACGGCTCGTCGAGCAGCAGCACGCTGGGCTTGACCACCAGCGCGCGGGCGATGGACACGCGCTGGCGCATGCCGCCCGACAGCTCGGCGGGCCTGGCCTTCTCGAACCCCTCCAGGCCGACCAGCTTGATCAGCTCCTCGATCCGGCCCGGCTCCGGCTTGATCCCGGCGACCTCGAGCGGCAGCCGGATGTTGGCCGCCACGCTCCGCCAGGCCAGCAGCGCCGAGTCCTGGAAGGCGATGCCGAGGTGGTGGCTCCTGCGCAGCTCCTCCGGGGTCTCGCCGTTCACCCGGATCTCGCCGGACGTGGGCTCCTCCAGCCCGGCCAGGATGCGCAGCACCGTGGACTTGCCGCAGCCGGACGGGCCGAGCAGCGACAGGAACGAGCCCTTCGGCGTCTGGATGTCGACTCCCTGGAGCGCGGTCACTCCTTTGCCGAAGGTCTTGCTCAGCCCCGCGATGCCGATGCCCGTCATGACAGCTTCAGGCTCGGGTCGGCCTTGTAGACCTCGTCCAGGATCGTCAGATCGAAGAGCTGCTCGGCCTTGATGGCCAGGCCGGCCTTGGCCAGGGACGCGATGTTCTGCTCGATCAGCTCCGGCGTGATCGTGAACAGGCCGTTGGCCTTGACGTCAGGGGTGACCACGAGCTCGTTCTGCATCTTGGCCTCCTCGGTCTGCTCCTTGACGTCGAGGTTCTGGTCCTTGCCGTAGACGGTGGCGGCCAGCTCGGCGGACTTGGCCGGGTCGGCGACGGCGTCCTTCCAGCCCTTGATCTCGGCGGCCAGGAACGCCTTGAGCTTGTCGCGCTCCTTGTCGATGGTCTCCTGCGTGACCGTGAACGTCTCGGCGACCAGCGGCAGCCCGGCGTCGGCGAACAGCAGGTAGGCCGGGTCGTGGCCCTGCATCCGCAGCCGTACGGGGCCGCTGGTGACGAAGCCGACGTAGCCGTCGAGCTGCCCGGAGGTGAGCATCGACGGGTCCGACTGGAACGGCACCCTGGTCACGCTCGACGGGTCGAGGTCGTTGGCCTTGAGCAGCGCGTTCCACACCAGCTCGTTGGAGTCCTGGACGCCGATCTTCTTTCCGGCCAGGTCCTTGGCCGACTCGATCGGGCTCTTCTTGAGGGAGATGATCGCGAACGGGTTCTTCTGGAACGTCGCACCGACGATCTTCAGCGGGGCGCCCTGGAGGACGGCCGGCGCGGTGATCGTGGGCGCGGAGAGGCCCGCCCAGCAGCGGCCGGTGGCCAGGCCCGACTCGACCGAGGTGCCGGAGCCGCCCCCCGACAGCAGCTCGACCTGGGAGAACCCGGCGGCCTTGAAGTAGCCCTTGGTGTCGGCGAAGTACTCGCCGGCGAACTCGACGTTCTTCTTCCAGGAGAGCTGGAGTTTCACCGAGCCGAGCCCGCCGCCGCCGGAGGACGAGGAGCCGGCAGACGTGCCGCCGTCACCGCACGCGGCCAGACCGAACGCCAGCCCGGCCAGACCTGTTGTCCGCAGGAACGCGCGGCGGTCGAGGGAAATAGCCATAATTCTTCCTTGCAGCGGCGGGAACGTGCAGGTCAGGACGGTATCTATCGATTATTACCATCATGTGACGGTGGTTTTGGACAGCGCGGCCCGGTCGGGGGCGGCGGAGGGAGAACGCGGGAAAACCGCTGGCGACCCCTGTAGGTCCCTACGAGAGTGCCGCGCGAGGACCGTAGATCCCTCCAGCCGACCGGAGGCTCCGGTAGCGTCGAGCGTGAAATGAGACTCGACGGAATCCCTCTTTGGGACGGTACCGAATACCGGGGCCCGGTCGATCTGAGCTGGGAGCCCGACCGCATCATCAGCGTGCAGCCGGATGCCGAGCCCCGCCACGACGACCTGTGCGTGCTGCCCGGCCTGGTGGACACGCACGTCCACCTGGTGGGGTACGCGGGCCCTGGCGACCCGCCGGACTTCGCGACCTGGCCGCTGGTCACCACCCGGGACGAGCAGGTGCTGCACGGCGTCGCCCACGCCCAGCGGGCGATGCGGCACGGCGTGACGACGCTGCGCGACCTGGCGGGCGACGAGGCCCAGGTCGCGCTGCGCCGCGTGTTCGACGCCGGGGTGCTGCCGGGGCCGCGCGTCCAGGTGCACGGCGTGGTGGGGATGACGGCCGGGCACAACGACCTGTTCGTGCCGCCCGCGGTGCCCGCGAGGAAGCCCACGGCCGACGGCCCCGACGAGTGCCGCAAGCTCGTACGCACCTGGGCCCGCGCCGGCATGGACGGCATCAAGCTCACCACCAGCGGCGGCGTGCTGTCGATCGGCGACAGGAACGCCTGGCGCAACTACACCCGCGACGAGATCAGGGCGGTCGTGGACGAGGCGCACGCGCTCGGCATGCTGGTGGCCTCCCATGCCCACTCCGAGGACGGCATCCGGGTGGCCGTCGAGGAGGGCGTCGACTCGATCGAGCACGGCACGCTCATGAGCAAGGACCTGGCCGAGACGCTGGCCGCCCGGGGCACGCCCGTCGCGCCGACGCTGCTGATCAACGAGGCCATCGCGCAGGGCCGCGTCCCGGTCACACCGGAGGCCAGGGCCAAGGCCGCCGAGCTGGTCGCCACCCGGGACGTGCTGCTGGCCCAGGCCGCCGCGCTGGGCGTGCGGTTCGTCCTCGGCACCGACGCGAACGGCCACCACGTGCAGTTCGGCGACCAGTTCGCCGAGGTCGTCCACATGACCCGGATCCTCGGCATGGACGCGGGATCGGCGCTGCGCGCGGCCACCTCCGACGCGGCCGACTCGATCGGCATGCCGGTGGGCAGGATCGCTCAGGGGCTGGGCGCCGACCTCGTCGTGCTGCGCGGCCGCCCCTGGGAGCGCATCGAGGACCTGGCCGTCGAGAACATCGTGGCCGTGGTCTCCCGGGGCCACGTCGTCGCGGGCCGCCTGCCCTGACCTTCGCCTACTGCCCTGATCTCAAGGCCAGATAGAGATCGGTACGGTCGCGCATCGACGACATCCGCCGCCCGGTCAGCTCCTCGATCCGCTGCATGCGGTAGCGCAACGTGTTGACGTGCACGTACAGCTCGTCGGCGGTGCGCTGCCACGATCCGCACGTCTCCAGGAAGATGTCGAGCGTGCGCAGCAGCTCGGAGCCGTGCCGCGCGTCGTACTCCTCGACCGGCCCCAGCAGGTGGTCGCGGAAGGAGCGGCGCACGCTCGCGGGCAGCGCGGCCAGCAGCAGGTCGAAGCTGTCGATGTCGGCCACCGACATGATCGACACGGGCCCCGGCCCGCCCCGCGCGGACTCCATGCCCCGCCTGGCCGTCTCCAGCGCCTCGCCGAGCTGCGACACGCTGGCCGCCATCTCGCTGATCCCGGCCGCGATGCTCATCCCCGGCCGCTCGGCGGCCAGGCCGCGCAGCTCGTCCGCGAGGCTCTTGCGCGAGGCCCTGCCGTTGACCAGCACGATCGCCTCGCGTGGCGTGCCACCGACGATCAGGTGCCGCCCCTTCCTGACCAGCCCCTCGTGCAGCACCTCGGGCAGGTCGTAGTCGGCCTGCCCGGTGAGGGTGACCGCCATGGCGGCGGTCGGCAGGCCGGGGTCGGCGCCGAGCAGCCGAAGATGCGCGGAGACCTCCCCTGGCGGGATCTGGCCCAGCACGTCGAGCAGCGTCTGCGCCCTGACCCGCTCGGCCCTGCGCTGCTCGGCCGCGAAGCCGTCGACGGTCACGGCCTCGGTGATCGCCCCGAACGACTGGTCGGGAGCGGCCAGGAGCAGCGGTAGCCGGCGCCGTTCACACGCCTTGACCAGCTCCTCGGGCAGCTCGCCGAGCACGATCAGCCCCACGACCAGCCCGGCGGCGTCGCTGGCCCACAGCGCGTCGGCGAAGCGCTCGCAGTCGGACGGCGCGCCGTACCAGACGCCGCTGGTCAGCACGAGGTCTCCGGCCTCCAGGTAGCGCCGGGGGTCGGGCAGATCCGTGGGGTACGCGCGCCGGATCTCGCGCTCGAGCGCCTCGTGACCCGTCACCAGCGTCAGCCGCAGGTCTTCACGCGCGAGCAGGTCCGCCAGCCTCATGAAATCTGATGTTATGCCAGCTCAAAGGCCAACACTTCAGAGGTTCACACGATACTCCCACCATGCCGGGTCGGGTTTACTCGTTGTCATGCGTCCCAAAGCAGAGCTCCATCTGCACATCGAAGGCACCCTCGAGCCCGAGCTCGTCGTCGAGCTGGCCAGGCGTAACCGGATCGACCTGCCGACCTTCGACGTGGACGCCATCCGCGCCCGCTACTCCTTCACCGATCTGCAGTCGTTCCTGGACCTCTACTACGAGCACATGGCGGTCCTGCGCACCGAGGAGGACTTCTACGACCTCGCCGCCGCCTACCTGCGGCGGGCCGGCGAGCAGGGGGTGCGGCACGCGGAGATCTTCTTCGACCCGCAGGCCCACCTGAGCAGGGGCGTTCCACTGGAAGTGGTGTTCGGCGGGCTGTCGGCGGCACTCAAGGACAGTGACGTGTCGGCGGCCCTGATCCTGTGCTTCCTGCGCGACCGGGGCGCGGACGAGGCCGAGCAGGTGCTGCGGGCCGCCCTGCCGTACCGGGACTCGTTCATCGGGGTGGGGCTGGACTCGGCGGAGGTCGGCTATCCGCCGTCGCTGTTCAGGCGGGTGTTCGACATCGCGGCCGGCGAGGGGCTGCGCAAGGTGGCGCACGCGGGCGAGGAGGGCGGCCCCGACTACGTGTGGGAGGCGCTGGACGTGCTGCGCGTGGAGCGGGTGGACCACGGGATCAGGGCGATGGAGGATCCGCAGCTCGTGGCCAGGCTGCGGGAGGAGCGGATCCCGCTGACCGTGTGCCCGCTGTCGAACGTGCGCCTGCGCGCCGTGCCGTCCCTGCGCGACCACATCCTGCCCGCGATGCTGGACGAGGGCCTCATCGTGACGGTCAATTCGGATGATCCCGCCTACTTCGGCGGCTACGTGGAGGACAACTACGTGGCGCTCCAGCGGGAGCTGGGGATGACGGACGAGCAGCTCGACCGGATCGCCCGCAACTCCTTCGACGCTTCTTTCGCCTACGACGGCTGAACCTCGCCTACGACGGCTGGGCCCCGCCTGCGACGGCTCAACCCCGCCTGCGATGGCTGAACCTGATCCGCACCATGGCGCGGGCCCGTCCTGGGCCTCACACTGGTGCGTGTCAGGGAGGCCGATCATGACCGCACATACCGGGCCGTCGCAGCAGGCGGCCCCGGGAAACCACGCAGCACGCCGACCGGAGCTCGACGCCATGCGCGCGCTCGTGGTGGTCGGGCTGGTGTTCTTCCACGCGTCACTGGTGTTCGACTCGAGAGACGACTACTACGTCAAGAACGCCGAGACGACGCAGATCACGTTCTTCATCGCGGCACTCTGCGTGATCTGGGCCATGCCGCTGCTCTTCCTCATCGCCGGGCTGGGGTCGTGGCACTCGATGCGCCGCCGCGGCCCCGGCGGGTTCGCCGTGGAGCGATTACTGCGGCTGGGGGTGCCGCTGATCTTCGCCACGGCGACGATCATGCCGCTGCCCCAGTGGCTGCGGCTGCGGGCCGATCCCGCCTACCACGAGTCCTACCTGGCGTTCCTGCCGAAGTTCTACACCGTGCGGCTCGATCTGAGCGACTTCCCCTTCATCCTGCGCGGGCCGTACTTCGAGACCGGCCACCTGTGGTTCGTGGTGCTGCTGCTGACGTTCTCGCTGCTGCTCGCGGCGGTCGCGCGCTGGACGCCGCCCACCCTTGAGTGGCCCGCCGCGCTCTCGCGGCCGCGCGGTGGGCTGCTGGTGCTCGGGGTGCCGATCGCGCTGGTCTGCGCCTTCGTGGGGCTGGAGGAGTCGTTCAGCGGCTGGAGCCGGTGGGCGTTCCTCCTGTTCTTCCTGTACGGGTACTTCTTCGTGACCGATCCCCGATTCCGCGCGGCGATGCGGCGTGACTGGGTGCCCGCCGCGGTCGCGGGCGTCGCGCTGGTGGCGGTCGGGGTGCCCGGCTTCGTCATCGCGGGCGACGCGCCCGGCGCGGACGCGTTCACGGACATGACCCCGCTCGCGATCGGGGCCCGCGCCCTGTACGGCCTGGCCGGGTGGTGCTGGCTGGTCGCGATCCTCGGAGCCCTCGACCGGCCGCGCGCGCCCGCCACCGGCGCCGGGAAGCCGCCGCGCCGGCTGTACGCCTACCTGTCCTCCGCCGTGCTCCCCCTGTACGTGCTGCACCAGCCGATCGTCGTGGCGGTGGCCTACCTCGTGGTGGGGTGGAAGGCGCCGATCCTGGTCGAATACCTGGTCATCGTGGTGGTCTCGCTCGTGCTGACCGTGGGCGTCTACGACCTGCTGGTGCGGCGTACCAGGGTGACCAGGTTCCTGTTCGGGATGAGGGAGCGTCTCTGATCAGCTTTACGATCCTCTGTCAAGCGTAGTGGCTGGGATTGTTACCCATCTGGGTGGGGTGGCGTGGGCGTGGAGATGGAATCCTGCGCCCAGTGCCGCGCCGTGCGGCCGATCCCTGGTGGGTGTGCTGATCGCCTGTCCGTCCTGGTGCCGGTGGACTGCGCGGGGCAGCCGGTGCCGGTCCGTTGGTGCGGGTCCCTCCGGACGCTGGCCAGCAGGGCGGGTGGGCCATGCTGGGGAGGGTGCCCTGCGTCGCCTGGGCGCGGGGCGTGTGGTGCGGCGCCGGGTGGGGCCGGTCTTGGACCGATCTGCCCGGCGAGACTGTGTGGTGGGTGGGGTGATGACCGCTGTGGCTTCCAGCTTGTCCACCACTGTAGGGATGGCCATCTGGCCGCTCGCGCGGTCTGTCACGGTTTTGGCTTGGTGGGCGAGGCCGCGTGCGGCGATGCGGCGCCAGGCGCCCTGGTCGCGATCTCCTTGCCAGGCGCATTCGGGGTTGGGGCAGATGGCCCACTTCCAGCCCGCGATGGTCGGCTGGTCGGGGGCTTTGCGGTGTCGCAGCGGGGTGAGGCAGTGTGGGCAGTGCCGGGAGGTGTTGCGGGCGGGCACGGTCACGACGGCGATGCCGACCTCGGCGGCCGTATACCGTATGTGGTCGGCGATCCGGCCGCGCACCTGCTGCGAGAGGCGGGTGTTGAGAGTGCGGCCCATCCCTGTGGCTTCCAGCGAGCGCAGATCTTCCAGGTAGATAACGCTGGCCTGGGCGGCGATGGCCTGGTCGACGGCCCAGCGGGCGGCGGCCCAGGCCAGGGCATCGTTGAGATTGGACCGACGCTTGGACACGTGCCGGATCTCGCCACGCAGCACGGTGTGCTTGCCGATCAGCCCGTGCTCGGCGTTTGCGGCGATGAGTCGCTGGTAGTGGTCGGCCTTGGTGTGCAGGTGCTCGGACAGGCGGCGCAGTCGGTGCTGTTTGGCCAGGACCCCGGCGGCGCGGAACTGGGCACCCGAGCCCAACGCGCTGATCCGCCCGTCGGGGTGCAGCCGGGTCACGCCCGCACTGAGCAGTGTGTTCAGGCCCCAGTCAACGCCGAGCGCGACCGTGTGACCGGTATGGCTGGTCGTGGGAACGGCGTGGGAGTAGGCCATATCGGCCTGCACTCGGCCGCCCGCAAGGCGGAGGGTGGGCAGATGCAGGAACGCCGTAGCGGGGACCGTGGGCGGCAGGGTGATGGGGCAGGCTACCCACGTCCAGTGCGCGTACGAGCGCGGGTTGGGCCGGGTGGGCAGCCGCAGCCGCAGCACAGCCCGCCGTGGGTCACTCTGGCTGCGCTCGATGGTGGCCTGCTGGCGGTCGCAGGCGGGCAGCAGCAGCATCCGCGCTGCCCGGGGCGCGTCCTCCAGTTCGAACACATCGGCCGGAAGCTGGCCGTTGGCTCGTAGATAGGTGGCGATCTGCCGGGTGCGGGCCTTGATGACGCCAGAGGATAGGTGCCGACCGTCGGGGACTGCGGCGCGCACGGCATCCCATTCCTCAACTGTGCGCTTGAACGCATCGGCGGGCCAGGTGGCCAGCACACCAGCGGTCACCCCCGCCCGCCAGAACGCTCCGCGCAGCAGCCGCCCGGCCTGCTCCTGGGCCATCCGCACGATCCGGTCGTTGACCCTGATGCCTCGCGGCGCGCTGCTGGTCCAGCCCAGCCTGCGCAGCGCCATCCAGGCGTTCGACGGCAGCCGCCGCCCGCCCGCATCCACCCCACCCGCCAGCAATGCGACATCGGCGCTGTTCCAATGTTCATCCAGCAGCGCCGCCGTCATGCCGGACACCAACTCGGCACACCAGCCCACCCGCATTGCCAGCACACCTGGCGACACCAACTCGCCGGTCTTCTCTTCCACCCCGCCGCGCAACAAGACGCGAGCGCACGCCGTCCGGGCACTCTCGCCCGCGGCCAACGGAATCCTCCGCCTCACCGGCCGCCCCCGCCCTGACGACCCTGACCGCATCCCTTCAGGGCATGGTGCCGAGCCTCCGCCGCTCGCTGTGGCACCTCCGACTTTTCCCACGCCAAGCCCCAGGTGAACGCCATCCGCCCGGCCCAGAAAGGCGCTGGCGACATGCCAGACCGAACCCGATCGCGGACAAACCGGCGCCTCTCCACCACCCGCTCCCTCCTGACCTTCACAGTGAGTGACCGATAGATTACCATTCCATGGAGCGCCAGGTAGAACATATGAGCGATACGCCAACCCGGACTCCTGCAGGCCCTCCATAGCACAGCCGAAGGAACTCAGCCAGCACCCACTAACGATCACCAAGAGGCTCTAAGTGATTCAATGCGCCTACGGCAACGTCAGGATGACCGGGCCGTCGGCGGTGATCGCGACGGTGTGCTCGACGTGCACGCTCCTGCTGCCGTCGCCCGAGCACACCGACCAGCCGTCGTCGGCCATGTAGTAGTCGTCGCCGCCCCCGGCCATCAGGCTCGGCTCGATCGCGATCACCAGCCCCGGCCGCAGCCGCAGCCCGCGTCCGGCGGTGGCCTCGTTGGGCACGAACGGGGACTCGTGCATGGCCCGCCCGATGCCGTGGCCGCCGAAGTCGTTCTGCATGCCGTACCCCGCGCCGCGGCCGACCGTGGACATGGCGTGGCCGATGTCGCCCATCCGGCCGCCGGGCACGGCCGCCTGGATGCCCGCCGCCAGCGTCTCCTCCGCCACCCTGATCAGCTTGAGGTCCTCCTCGCGCGCGTGCCCGACGGCGAAACTGACCGTGCCGTCGGCATGCCAGCCGTCGACGATCGCGCCGCAGTCGACGCTGATCAGGTCGCCGTCGCGCAGCCGGTACGGGGTCGGCAGGCCGTGCAGCATGGTCCCGTTCACCGAGGTGCAGATCACCCCCGGGTACGGCATCGCACCGAACGACGGGTGGTACCCCAGGAACGACGCCTTCGCGCCGGCGTCCTCGATCACCGTCCTGGCCACCTCGTCGAGCTCCTTCAACGACACCCCGATCGCGGCCCGCTCCCGCACCGCGGCATGGATCCCGGCGACGACCCTGCCCGCCTCACGCATCGCGGCTATCTCACCGGCTGACTTCAGCTCGATCACAGCGCCTCCTCGGCTCGTTGGATCGATAACTATACCGGTATTATTATCGCGCTGTCGACGACGCCCCAGGTCAGTCGAGGCCCTTCCGGCCCGGGGTCCAGAAGGGCTTCGTACGCACGTCCCTGCGCTGCCAGCCGCGCTCGCGGACCAGGTGGGCGCGTACGGCCTGGATCGTGCGCGCCTCGCCGGCGAGGTAGGCGACGCCCGGCTCGTCCGGCAGGTCCAGGGCCCGCACCGCGTCCACCAGGACCTTGGAGCCGGCCGCGGAGGCGCCGTCCCGGCACACCCGCACCAGCTCCCTGGGCAGGTCGAGGTGGTCGTCCGGACCGTCGGCCTCCACCGCGCCCAACACCCGCGCACCGGCCGGCAGCGCCCGCAGCATCGCGCCGAACGCCACCGAGGCCGTCTCCTCGCCCGCGAACACGTGGTACGGCGCCTGCTCCTTGACCACGAAACCCCCGTCCGGCCTGGTGAAGGCGATCTCCATGCCGGGTCCGGCGTTCCTGATCCAGGAGGCGCCCGGCGAGTCGCCGCCGTGGTCGTACCCGATGAGGTCGATCGCCTCCCAGCTGGGGTCGTGCTGCCAGATCGAGTAGGTGCGCAGGACCCCGCCCAGCAGGCCGCCGCCGCCGTTCTGGTCGCCGATCAGGAGCCGTACGTGCTGGCCGGGGGTCCAGTCCAGCCCGGCGAGCGCCTCTCCCCCGATCCTGACCCGCCGCATGCGGGAGGTCACCTGCTCGGCATCGAGCACCTCCCCCGCGACGAACATCCGGTCGAGCAGCCTGCGGGCCACGGTCTGCCTCACCGCCCCTCCTGCCAGCGCTTCCTGGGGTCCAGCCGCTCGATCCTGCGCCGGGCATCGACGAAGATCTCCTGGATCTCCTCGACCACCCTGGGATCGCCGTGGGCGTGCGCGAGCGTCTTCACGGCGGCCTTGACCAGGCGCAGCGCCGGACCGATGATCTCGGCGGCCTCCGGCTCGCCGAACATCCCCCACTCGGCCCGGCCGGCCGCCCGGCTCCAGAGCCGCTCGACCTCCTCGGCCTGCGCTTCGGCCGCGCGCCTGCCCGCGTCGGTGACGTGGTAGACCTTGCGGCCGTCGTCGGGCTCGACGCGTACGAGACCCTCGTCCTCGAGCAGTTGCAGGGTGGGGTAGATGGAGCCGGCGCTCGGCTCGTAGGTGCCGTTGAAGCGGTCGGCGAGGCGGCTCATGACCTGGTAGCCGTGGCCGGGCTGCTCGGCGACGAGAGCGAGGACGGCCAGGCGGAGCTCGCCCGGCCCGAAGAAGCGCCCCGTCGGGCCCGGCCCGGGGGCGCGGCGCGCGTTCATCATGAGTCGGATGCTATATCGAACGATATAGCGTTGGGTATGTTTTCCGATGCTTTGCTCGGCGGGCTCACTCAGCCGGCGGCTTCGCCGCGGATTTCCGCCGCCCACCTGGGACGTGCTCGTCCTCGTAGACGGTCTGCGAGGGCTCGGTGCCGTGGACGATCCTGCAGAAGACGCACGGGGAGGCCATGGATCGTGATCCTCTCAGCCCGCCCTGCACGCTCTCCCCCGCTTGTTCAGCGATCGAGCCGCCGGTGGAGGAGCGCCTTTCCGTTGATGGCCTTGTCCGCCGACGGTCGGCCTCCTGCGCCGGAAAGCGCTAGACCTGGGCGATGATCGCGTAGCGTTCGTCGTCCACGGGGCCGCCCCACAGGTCGGCGTCGTCGCTGAGCGGCTCGACGCGCAGGCCGGCGACGAGCGGGCGCACGGCGGCGGCCAGGTCGTCGGCTCTGACGCCGCCGTGCCACGGCAGCGAACCGGCTCCCGGCACATAGGGCAGCCCCGCCTCGCCCCAGCGCCCTTCGACCAGCACCAGCCGGCCGCCGTCCGGACGCAGCCGGGAGACCCACTCGCCCAGCGCCGCCCGCGGGTCGGGCAGGGTCCACACCAGATGCCGGCAGAGCACCACGTCGAACCGTTCGTCACCGGTGGGCGGCGCGGCGGCGTCGCCGACCAGGAACCGGCCCTCGAGCCCGGCGGCCGACAGCTTGGCGCGGGCGTGGTCGATCATCTGCGGGGCGAGGTCCACGCCGGTCACCCGGTGTCCGGCCGCGGCCAGCAGCAGGGACAGCGAGCCGGTGCCGCAGCCGACGTCGAGAACGTCGGCCGGAGCGGGCGGCGCCCAGGCCCGCAGGCGGCGGTCCCACGCGGCGCGCGTGCGCTCGGCCCGCAGGCCGTGGTCCGGTTCTTCGTCGAACGTCGGCGCGGCGGCGTCCCAGTAGTCGGTGATCGCGGAGGTGAGCTGGGTCATGGCGCCGATCCTCCCAGCCGCCACCGACAATTCGGCTCCTGGTGTCCTTCATGAGAACGGGTGACCTGCCGCAGCCTGCCGGCCCGCCCGATCCCGAGCCGACGCCTGGTCGGAAGATGCCGCCAGCACCATGTCGGCGTGCTGGTGGGCCCACGCGCCGAGCGCGCGGATCGGGACGAGCAGGTCCTGGCCCGCCGCCGTCAGCTCGTACTCCACCCTGGGCGGGGCCTCGGCGTAGCAGTGTCGCCGGACCAGGCCCCAGTGCTCCATCCGGCGCAGCGTCTGCGTCAGCACCTTCTGGCTGACGCCGCCGATCTCCTGCCGCAGCGCCCCTGGCCGCATCGGGCCGTCCTTCAACGCGAACACCACCACGGGGAGCCAGGCGTGGGCGAACAGATCCACGGCCAGCCGGGCCGGGCAGTCGGCGATGAAGTCGCCGTACGGCTCAAAGAGGGCGTCGCGCTCCATGCCCGCCAGTCTTCCCCAGCCGATAGGCACCCGGAAGTGCCTATCGATCCGCCTACTGTGCTGCGCGGGAGCCTTCGGAAAGGGGAAAAGGTATGCGTATCGGCATACTCGGGGCCGGGCAGATGGCTGGGGTGCTGGGGGCGGGCTGGGCCAGAGCCGGACACGAGGTGATGATCGGCGCGCGGTCGCCCGAGAAGGCCGTCAAGCTGGCCGGGGACATCGGGGTACGGCACGGCGACCTGCGGGCGGCGGCGGCGCACGGCGAGGCGGTGCTGTTGGCTGTGCCCACGACCGCGATCGCCGAGGTGCTGGGGCAGGCCGGCGCGCTGGACGGCCGGGTGGTCCTCGACTGCACCAACGCGTTCGAGCCCGACACGTCCACCACCGCACCCGCCTCGTTCCTGCTGGCGGAGGACGCGGTGGCCGAACGGGTGGCCCGACTCGCCCCACAGGCTCGGGTGGTCAAGGCGTTCAACGTGTGCGCCGCCGAGGTGTGGGCCTCTCACCATGGACTCGGCGTCCCGCTCTGCGGCGACGACGCGGCCGCCCTGGACCTGGTCGCCGGGCTGGTCACCGATCTCGGGTTCGAGCCGGTACGCGCCGGCGGCCTGAACCGGGCGCGTTACCTGGAGGCCATGTCGGCGTTCGTGGTCGGGCTCTGGTTCGCGGGGTACGACCCCAGGGACATGCTGCCGGCGCTGGACAAGGCGTTCGCCCAGCCCGACTAGCGCTACCCGAGCGTCTGGTAGTGCTCGGCGATCTCGTCGCTGGTGGTCAGCCAGGCGTCGGGTTGTGCCGCGAGATAGGCCAGCGCCTGGTCCAGGTACTTGGCGCGGAACGCCTGGCCGATCACGAACGGGTGCAGGGCCAGCGCCATCACCCGGCCGCTGTCCCGGGAGTCGGCCCGCAGCTGCTCGTACTGGTCCTTGACGATCTGGATCGTCTTCGTGCCGATCGACGACGCGCCGCCCATCGAGTACGGCCTGATCTGGCCGGTCAACGGCGGCACCGCCCGGGTCCGTGCCTTCGTGGAGACGATCTGCGAGCTCGGGGCGTGCTGACCGCCTTCGCCGGCCGTTGCAGCGCGACCTCGCCAACAAGGGCCGGCACCCATGCACAGGCGGGGCAGGCGAGCGCCGGCTCGCCTGCCCCGCCGTCCGCACGTGCTAGGCCTTGAGCCAGCTCATCATCGGGCGCAGCTTCGCGCCCGTCTTCTCGATCGCGTCCTCGGAGAGCTCCTCGCGGTAGCGCTTGAACTCCTTCTGGCCGCTCTCGAACTCCTCGACGAGCTGCCGCGCGAAGGTGCCGTCCTGGACCTCGCCCAGGATGCGGCGCATCTCCTGCCGCGTCTCCTCGGTGATGACGCGCGGGCCGCGGGTGTAGCCGCCGTACTCCGCGGTGTCGGAGACCGACCAGTACATCTTCGAGATGCCGCCCTCGTACATCAGGTCGACGATCAGCTTCATCTCGTGCAGGCACTCGAAGTACGCGACCTCGGGCTGGTAGCCGGCCTCGATCAGCGTGTCGAAGCCCGCCTTGATGAGCTCGGAGACGCCGCCGCACAGCACGGCCTGCTCGCCGAACAGGTCCGTCTCCGTCTCCTCCTTGAAGGTCGTGCGGAGCGCCCCGGCGCGCGTGCCGCCGATGCCCTTCGCGTACGACAGCGCCAGGTCCAGCGCCTTGCCCGAGGCGTCCTTCTCGACGGCCACGAGAACGGGCACGCCGCGCCCGGCCTCGAACTGGCGGCGGACGAGGTGGCCCGGACCCTTGGGGGCGACCATGCAGACGTCCACACCCTCCGGGGCCTCGATGAGGCCGTAGCGGATGTTGAGGCCGTGCCCGAAGAAGAGCGCGTCGCCCTCGACCAGGTTGGGGGCGACGTGCTGGGTGTACAGGTCGCGCTGGATGTGGTCCGGCGCGAGGATCATGGTGAGGTTGGCCTCTTCGACGGCCTCCGCCGGGGTGACGACCCGCAGCCCGTCGTTCTCCGCCTTCTCGCGGCTCTTGGAGCCCTCCGGCAGACCGACGCGGACGTCCACGCCGGAGTCACGTAGGGAGAGCGCGTGGGCGTGGCCCTGGCTGCCGTACCCCAGCACGGCCACGTGGCGTCCCTGGATGATCGACAGGTCGGCCTGGTCGTCGTAGTAAATCTCGGTCACTTGCTCAAAACCTTTCAGGCGGTACGGTCCAGTGCCCTGAGGGACCGGTCGGTGATGGAACGGGCGCCGCGGCCGATGGCCACCATGCCCGACTGGACGAGTTCTTTGATCCCGAACGGCTCGAGGACCTTGACGAACGCCTCGAGCTTGTCGGGAGTGCCGGTGACCTCGATGGTCACGGCGTCGGCGGCCACGTCGACGCAGCGGGCGCGGAAGAGGTTGACGAGCTCCAGCACGTGTGAACGGTTGTCGGAGTCGGCCTTGACCTTGATCAGCATCAGCTCGCGCTGGACCGACTGCGAGGTGTCGAGCTCGACGATCTTCAGGACGTTCACCAGTTTGTTGAGCTGCTTGGTGACCTGCTCGAGCGGCAGCTCCTCGACGCTGACCACGATGGTCATGCGAGAGATGTCGTCGTGCTCGGTCGGCCCCACTGCCAGCGAGTCTATGTTGAAGCCTCGCCTGCTGAACAGCGCGGACACGCGCGCCAGCACGCCCGGCTTGTTCTCGACGAGCACCGACAGCGTGTGTCTACTCATCCTCGTTCTCCCACTTCGGCGCCATGTCCCGGGCGATCTTGATGTCGTCGTTGCTGGTGCCTGCCGCGACCATGGGCCAGACCATGGCGTCCTGGTGGACGACGAAGTCGACCACGACGGGCACGTCGTTGATCTCCATGGCCTTCTTGATCACGGCGTCCACGTCCTCGGGACGCTCGCACCGCAGGCCCACACAACCATAGGCCTCGGCCAGCTTGACGAAGTCCGGGATGCGGCGCGTCGTCTGCAGGTTGGTGTTGGAGTAACGCTGGTCGTAGAAGAGCGTCTGCCACTGGCGGACCATGCCGAGATTACCGTTGTTGATGACGGCGATCTTGACCGGCACCCCCTCGATGGCGCAGGTGGCCAGCTCCTGGTTGGTCATCTGGAAGCAGCCGTCACCGTCGATGGCCCACACCGTGGCGTCGGGGCGGCCCATCTTGGCGCCCATCGCGGCCGGGACGGCGAAGCCCATCGTGCCGAGGCCCCCGGAGTTGATGAACGTGCCGGGCTTCTCGTAGCCGATGAACTGCGAGGCCCACATCTGGTGCTGCCCGACCCCGGCCACGTAGTACGCGTCGGGCCCGGCGATGGCGCTCAGCCGCTCCATCACGTACTGCGGCGCCAGCGAGCCGTCCTCGAACGTCTCGTAGCCCAGCGGGTACGTCTTCTTGTAGCCGTTGAGGATCGTCCACCAGGCGCTGTAGTCGCCCTTCTGCCCCGACGCCTGGATGGCGGCGACGAGGTCGCCGATGACCTCCTTGCAGTCGCCCACGATCGGCACGTCGGCGTGGCGGTTCTTGGAGATCTCCGCCGGGTCGATGTCGGCGTGCACGACCTTGGCGCGCGGCGCGAACGACGACAGGTCGCCGGTCACGCGGTCGTCGAAGCGCACTCCCAGGCCGATGATCAGATCGGACTGCTGGAGCGCGGCCACGGCCGAGACGCTGCCGTGCATCCCCGGCATGCCCATGTGCTGCGGGTGGCTGTCGGGGAACGTGCCCCTGGCCATCAGGGTCGTGACGACCGGGATGTCGGTCAGCTCGGCCAGCTGGAGCAGCTCCGGCGACGCACCGGCCTTGTGGACGCCGCCGCCGACGTACAGGACCGGCCGCCTGGACTCGGCGATCAGCTTGGCGGCCTCGCGGATCTGCTTGGAGTGCGGCCTGGTGACCGGGCGGTAGCCCGGGAGCTGCATGGTCGGCGGCCAGCTGAAGGTGGTCTCGGACTGCAGCGCGTCCTTCGAGATGTCCACGAGCACCGGGCCGGGACGGCCGGTGGAGGCGATGTGGAAGGCCTCCATGATCGTACGGGCGATGTCCCCGGGGTCTGTGACCAGGAAGTTGTGCTTCGTGATCGGCATGGTGATGCCGGAGATGTCGGCTTCCTGGAACGCGTCCGTGCCGATGGCCGCGCTGGCCACCTGGCCGGTGATCGCCACGATCGGCACCGAGTCCATGTACGCGTCGGCGATCGGCGTCACCAGGTTCGTGGCGCCGGGGCCGCTGGTCGCCATGCACACCCCGACCTTGCCGGTGGCCTGCGCGTAGCCCTCGGCCGCGTGACCCGCACCCTGCTCGTGGCGTACGAGCACGTGCCGGACCTTGGTCGAGTCGTAGAGAGGATCGTAGGCCGGCAGAATGGCACCGCCCGGGATCCCGAACACTGTGTCGACTCCAACGTGCTCCAGCGCCCTGACCAGGGCCTGTGCACCTGTCATCCGTTCGGTCATCGGCTCGTTCCTTGCGTGGCTACTCGCTTAAGGACATAAAAAATGCCCCTGCCCACCGGGGGGTGGGCCTGGGGCGGCGCGCAGGTCGTCGTGCTTCGCTATCGGCCTGCGCGCCGGCGAAGTACTACGAGAATCTCACTGCGAAGCATGGCAAACACCATAGCCGCTCCGAACGCGTTGGTGCCAACTTCGTGGACACTTGTCTCAAACAGTGAGACTCGTACGCATCAGGGAGTCCACCCCTCGCGCCGCCATCGGCCGTGCCACCAGGAACCCCTGCCCCTTGGTGCACCCCATCCGCTTCAGCAGCTCGAGCTGCTCGGGACGTTCGATGCCCTCGGCCACCACGACCAGCCCGAGGTCGTGGCCGAGCCGGACGATCGTCCGGGTGAGCAGGGTCAGCGTGTCGTCCGTGCCGAGCCCCGACACGAACGACGGATCTATCTTGATCATGTCGACGGGGAGCTGCCGCAGGAAGGCCAGCGACGCGTAGCCCGTACCGAAGTCGTCGATGGCCAGCCGCACCCCGAGGGCGCGCAGCTCGGAGAGCCGCTTGATCGTCTCCTCGGCATCCTCGACCAGCATCTCCTCGATCACCTCGAGGGTGAGCGCGGAGGCGGGCAGCCCGCTCTCCGTCAGCGCCTCCTCGACCGTCTCCACGAAGCGGGGCGCGGTGATCTGGCGGGCGGACAGGTTGAGCGACAGCCCGATGTCCCAGGACGAGGCCCGCCAGGCGGCCACCTCGCGGCAGGCCTCGCGCAGGATCCACTCGCCCAGCGGCACGATCAGCCCGGTGTCCTCGGCCGGGCCGAGGAACTGCTCCGGCGGCACGAACACCGACCCGCGCCACCAGCGCACCAGCGCCTCGACCGCGGTGACCCGCGACGTGGCCAGGTCGACCACCGGCTGGTACTCGATCGCGAACTGCTGCTCGATCAGCGCCCGCTGCAGGTCGGCCGCCAGCTCCAGCCGGCGCACCACGTCGGCGTGCATCTGCGCGGCGAACACCTCGACCCGCCGCCCGCCCAGCTCCTTGGCGCGTGCCATGGCGACGTCCGCGTTGCGGATCAGGTCGCCGGCGGGCATGCCGTCCTCGGTGAAGGCCACGCCCACGCTGGCGGTCAGCGCAACGTCGCGGTCGGCGACGCGGAAGGGCTCCTGCGAGACCGCGCGTACGAGCCGCTCGGCCAGGTCAACCGCGATCTGCGCCTCGCCGCCCGTCTCCACGAGCACGGCGAACTCGTCGCCGCCCCAGCGGGCCAGCGTGTCGTCGCTGCGTACGGCGCCGCGCAGCCTGCGCGCCGCCTGGCCGAGGAGGTAGTCGCCGCTGGCGTGGCCCACCGAGTCGTTGACCGAGGTGAACCCGTCGAGATCAAGGAAGATCACCGCGACGTGCCCCGAGGCGCGCCCCGAGAGCACCTCGCGGGTGCGCTCCTCGAAGTAGGCGCGGTTGGGCAGCCCGGTCACGCCGTCATGGAAGGTCAGGTGGGCGACCTGGTTGCGCAGCGCCTCCTCGTCGCTGATGTCTCTGGTGGTCACCAGCATCAGGTCGTCGCCGCCGACGTGGCGGGTGGCGACGGACTCGGTGGGCCGCCAGGTGCCGTCGGCCGCGCGCACCCGGCAGGCGATCAGGCAGGCGCCCGGCGCGCTGTTGTCCTCGTCGAGGTGCATGGCGCGGAGCGCGACCTGGATGCCGGGGACGTCCTCCGGGTGGATGTAGTCGAAGATCGACCCGCCGACCACGTCGTCGGGGCGGTAGCCGTACGTGGCCTCGACCCCTGGGCCGATCTGGCGCACCACGCCCTCGTAGTCGCAGGTGAACACCACGTCGCCGGTGCTCTCGGCCAGGTCCCTGAGCTGCCGCTCGCCCAGCTTGACCCGGCCGCGCAGGCGCACGTTGGCCACCGAGACCACGAACAGGCGCACCAGCAGGAGCAGCACCACGGAGACCGCGACCACGACGACGCCGGTCACGGGCCGTTCGGGGCGCTCGCCGGCCAGGTGTGCCAGCCACGTGACGGCGGCCACGGCGACCAGCGCCAGCGGCACGAGCGCGACCACGTTGCCGACGGCGGACCTGTCCAGCTCGCGCGCGGGCGGCCCCCAGGGCACGGCGGCGAGCAGCAGGAACGCGACGGGCGCCAGCATGACGCTCCAGACCTGCGGGTTGCCTCCGTCGAGCCTGGCCACCGCCGCCGCCAGGCCCGCCACGGTCATGGTGGCGAGCACGCCGACGCCGGCCAGCGCCAGCAGCCAGGAGGAGGCCCGGCTGGTCAGCACCGACGGGATCACCGCGCACGTCACCAGCAGCGCGATCATCGGCGGCAGCATGACCAGCGTGAACGCCGCCGGATCGGCCGCGTCGTCGTAGACGTGGCGCAGTGCCACGACCCAGCCGATCAGGAAGATCGAGGCGGCGCACAGGTAGGAGTCGGTCACATGCCGTAAAACAATCCTGGCCGGGAACCTGCGGTCGGCGGCGATCAGCGCCCCGCCGGCCGTGACCACGGTGCCGAGCAGCACGAACAGGTCCGCGAAGCTGACCACGAAGCTCTCGGCGAACGGGCGCAGCGCCACCCCGGCGGCCCAGATGACGGCTCCGCCGCCCATCCAGCGCGCGCCGAGCGACATGGAGCGGTCCGCCGCCGACCTCACCGAGGCCAGCAGCAGGGAGCCGGCGGCGATCAGCGCGGCCAGCCCGCCGGCGACCGCGCCGGTGACCAAGGCCTGACCGCCTACGCCGAGCGCAGCGGCGAACGCCACCGCGCCTGCCGCCGCAGCGGCGGTAAGCGGCACCCGTGGATCACGCCAGCGGATCACAGTCGTTGCCCATCCCGTCTCGAACTCTGCACCGGTGACCGCCGAGGCCCGGCCGATCACTTCGCCAGTGTGTGCGGTCGTGGGTGCGCGGGTGGTGACAACGCCGATGTCGTCACCGATCTGATAACCACACAGACCAATTACCGCCAAGAGCTCCTTGACAGCGAGTCAGGAACTCCCTGCAAGTGCCACGGTACGCACCGAAGGTCACGGACCAGCCACGGTCCGGGATCCTCTCAGTACGCGTCCGTTATGACGTTGACCAGCGGCTCGCCTGCGAGGTGACGCAGGAGCTGGGCACGGATGAGCCGTAGCGTGCGCCGCCCCGACGCCGGAGTGCTGCCGGCGATGTGCGGGGTGATCAGTACGCCCGGAGCGCTCCAAAGGGGGTGGCCCTCCGGCAGCGGCTCGGGCGCGGTCACATCCAGCGCGGCGCGTAGCCTACCGGTTTTGAGCTCCGCGATCAGCGCGTCCGTGTCGACGATCCCGCCCCTGGCGGCGTTGACGAGCACGGCGCCGTCCTTCATCCGGGCCAGGAACGCCGCGTCGACCATGCCCGCGGTGTCGGCGGTGGCGGGCACGAGCAGCACCACGACGTCCGCCTCCGGCAGCAGCGCGGGCAGCTCCTCCATGGCGTGCACGCCCTCGCGGGCGCTTCTGGCCACGCGTACGACCTCCACCTCGAACCCCTCGAGCCGCCTCTCGAGCGCGGCGCCGATGGAGCCGTGGCCGACGATGAGCACGGTGGAGTCGGCCAGCACCCCGGTGTGGTGGTAGGTCCACTCGCCCCTGCGCTGCGCGTCCACGAACCCGGGGAACTCCCGCAGCACCGCGATCATCGCGCCGACCGCCCACTCGGCGGTGCCGGCGTCGTGCACGCCGCGCGCGTTGCACAGCACCACGCCCGCCGGCATGTGCGGCAGGTACGCCTCCACACCGGCGCTGACGGTCTGCACCAGCCGCAACGAGCTCATCCTCGCCAGCGTCCCTGGCACGTCGGGCACGGTGACGAGCGGCGGCACCCAGACCTCGACCTCCTCGATCCCTTCCGGCATCGGGGACGTTCCATCGTAAACAGCACATTCAACCCCAGGCAGGTCAGAAAGAACATCAGCCACAGAAGCGGACGGAACCCAGGTCTTCATGCCGAGAACCTTACGGCTCGCCGGGAAGTATGAACCACATGAGGAAGCTCTGGACGATCATGCTCATGGCCGTGCTGACAGCCTGTTCCAGCGGCCTGGCCAGTGACGGGGACGTGCCCCCCACCGCCTCGGGCGGCAGCGGGGAGCCGAAGGACGTGGTGACGGGGCTGGCCGTGCCGTGGGCGATCGCGTTCCTCCCCGGAGGGGACGCGCTGGTCACCGAGCGGGACTCGGCACGCCTGCTGCGGGTCCGCCCGGACGGGAAGGTGACGTCGCTGGGGAAGATCCCCGGCGTGCGCCCCGAGGGGGAGGGCGGGCTGATGGGGGTGGCCGTCAAGGGCGATCAGGTCTTCCTCTACTACAGCGCGGACCAGGACAACCGGATCGTGCGCTACCGGCTCTCGGGCGACCGCCTCAGCGATGAGCGGGTCCTGGTGCGCGGCATCCCGAGGGGCGGGATCCACAACGGCGGACGGCTGGCGTTCGGGCCCGACGGCTACCTGTACGCCTCCACCGGGGAGACGGGGAACGACCGGCTCGCCCAGCAGCGCGACTCGCTCGGAGGCAAGATCCTGCGCATGACCGCGGACGGCGCCCCGGCCCCCGGGAACCCGTTCGGCACGCTCGTCTACAGCTACGGGCACCGCAACGTCCAGGGGCTGGCCTGGGACCCGTCCGGTCGGCTGTACGCCACCGAGTTCGGCCAGAGCACCTACGACGAGGTCAACCTCATCAAGGCGGGCGGCAACTACGGGTGGCCGGAGGTCGAGGGGCAGGGCGACGATCCCCGCTTCGTCAACCCCATCGTCACGTGGTCCACCGGCGAGGCGTCCCCCTCGGGCATGGCGTACGCGAAGGGCTCGCTGTGGGTGGCGGCGCTGCGGGGCCAGCGCCTGTGGCAGGTGCCGCTGAAGCCGGACGGGTCGGCGGGCAGGCCCGTCGCCCACTTCACCGACCGCTACGGCCGCCTGCGCGCCGTCACGTCCGCCCCTGACGGCACGCTGTGGGTCGGGACCAGCAACAAGGACGGCCGCGGCTCCCCGCGCCCCGGCGACGACCGCATCCTGTCGATCACGCCCTCATGACCGGGCGCGCGTCCTCCCAAGGGATCAGTTGGTCGCCGTGCAGGTCGTCTGAGGCTGGGCACGGTACTTGGTGGTCACCTTCTTGTCCTTCTTGACCACCTTGCCGTCCTGGTGGAACACGCGCGTGACGTCGATCGTGAACCCCTGCTGCCCCGTGGTGGCCACGCAGCCGGGCTCCGAGCTGGTCTCGCTCCGGAACGGCACGAAGTCCCGCTTGTCGGACTCCACCGCCTCCACCTCGTCGTACCGCTTGGTGCTCCACAACGTGACCGTCACCGACGTCTCCGTGAAGGCCGTCTTGATCAGCACCCCGTACTCGGAGTCGTTGCGCCACTTCAGGTCCGTGTCCGGATACAGCAGCGTGACGTCCCGGCCGGCCGGGTAGCGGGACGAGAAGTAGTCCATCGGCTTGTGCTCGACGAGATCGAACCCGCCGAAGAACGCCGCGTTGTACATGGCCGTGGCGAACTGCGACACGCCGCCGCCCACGATGTTCACCATCCGGCCGCCGACGATCTGCCCCGCCTCGACGTACCCGTCCTCGACGGTGCGCTCCCCCACGGCCTCGTTGATCGAGAACGTCTCCCCCGGCTTGACGAGGCGCCCGTCGAGCTCCTGCGCCATCCGCTGGATGTTCTTCACCCGCGGCTGGCAGCAGTCGAACGTCGTGTTGAACGAGCCCACGACCTCCTTGATGCCGAGGCCGCGTACCTGGGAGGTCGTGACAGCGGGGGCGACGGCGCCCAGCCGGACGGCGACGGTACGGCTACCGCCCTGGTCGAACACCCGCTCGGCATCCCTGGCCAGCAGCTTGTCGTTGACGCCCCGGCCCGTGCGCGCGGGCACCAGCACCGGCTTGCCGTCGACGATCTGGTACGTGGCGTCGCGCGGCTGCTGGGCGGCGTCCACGAGGCTGCTCTCCACGGTGGCCAGCACCGCTTTGGCGTCGAACGAGGGCGCGAGCCCGCCGGAGCCGTCGGAGGCGTAGGTCAGGTTGGCGGCGATCATGACCGGGGAGATCTGCGCCTGCTTGCCGTCCAGGGTCAGCGTGAGGGGCGCGGAGACGGCCTGCTTCGCCTTGGCCAGGGCGGCCTCGACGGCCTGCGGAGTGGTGACGGGCTTGGCGGGGCGCAGCGTCAGCGCGACGTTGCCGCCCCCGCGCAGGAAGGCGTCACCGATCCTGCGTACGGCGTCCTCCCGGTCGAGCAGCACGCCGTCCTCAGGTTGGCGGGCCTTCGGCTGCAGCCCGGCGAAGAACACCCGGCCCTCGCGTGGCTTCTTGTCGACGCCCTCCGCCAGGCCCTCGACGGTCCTGGCGAGCTGGGAGGAGTCGAGGTTCACCTTCGGCTGGAGCTCGGTCCTGCCGGTCAGCCCCCGCCACACCTCCTGCGGGCTGGGGAAGCCGCTGGGCGCCTGCCCGATCGTGCTCACCACGTCGAGCTCGAGCCCGGCCTCGTCGGGCTGGATGGTCTCCTTCTTGCCGCCGATGTCGACCACGACCGGCTCGCTCAGCCTGGTGGCCAGCTGGGTGCGGAGCTTGTCGGCCGCCTGGGTGACGGTCAGCCCGCCGATGTCGACGCCCGCGACGTGGGTGCCGCGCAGCACGGAGCCCGACATGAGCACGGCGGGCACGACGTACGCCAGTCCCGCCAGGACCACGACGAACGCCAGCAGGCCCGGCAGCAGGCGGCGCTTCCTGGGCGGCTCGGGCTCGTACGCGGGCGGGCGCTCCGCGGGCCCGGCCGTGCCGAACACGGGGGAGGACGAGCCCGGCGGCTGCTTGTCGGTCATCGGCCAGGGCTGCGCCGGCGGCGCCACAGGGGGCAGCGTGCCGCCCGAGGGACCGCCCGGGGCGCTCGGGCCCTGCCCGGGGCCTGGGGCCGGCCGGGGCTCCTGTCTGTCCGGCGGGCCGAAGATGTCCCGGGAGACGCCCGGGGGAAGGCCTTCGATCCGCGGCTTCTTGGAGACACCCGACGTCGGTAACGGCACCGAGGCGAACGGGTCGGTCGGTGATTCGATCGGTCCGGCGTTACGCACGCCTCAATCTCCTCCCGGGTCCGCGGCCAAGTCTCAGGCAACAGTAAGGCACGAGGATCCGCATATGTCACGGGAAATGGCTACGGAAGTGTGTCAACCTAGCCACCGGTAGCGATGTTCCGGTCGGCCGGCCGTGCCGTACCGCGGCCGGAGCTCGGCCTGACCGGCCGCGCACAGATATTCGAGATAGCGGCGGACGCTCACCCGCGACAGGCCCGTGAGCTGGGCCGTCTCGGTCGCCGACAGGTCGCGGCCCGCTTCCCGCAGGGTATCGGCGACCAGCGCGCACGTAGCCGCGGACAACCCTTTCGGCATGGGTGCGGTGGTTTTGGGGCTGCCGAAGAGCCGGTCCACGTCGTCCTGGCGGGCCTCGGGCCCGATGGCGGTCAGGCGCCTGCGGGTGTCGGCGTACTGCTGGAGGCGCTCGGTCAGGGCGGCGGCGGTGAACGGCTTGATGAGGTAGTTGACGGCGCCACCGCGCATGGCCTCCCTGACGGTGGACACGTCGCGGGCGGCACTGATCATGAGGACGTCCACGTCGTGGAGCTGCTTGAGCACCTCCAGCCCCGACATGTCGGGCAGGTAGATGTCGAGCAGCACGAGATCGGGCCGCTGCTCGGCCACCGCGGCCAGCGCGTCGGCCCCGTTGTGCGCGACGGCGACGACCTGGAAGCCCGGCATGCGGGAGACGTATCCGCTGTGGATGCGGGCCACCATGAAGTCGTCGTCCACGACCAGCACCCGGATCATGACGGGGCCTTCGCCGGGAGCAGGGCGGTGAAGACCGCGCCGCCGGAGTTGCGTACGCGTACCCAGCCTCCCCTGCGCAGGCACGCCTGCCGGGTCAGCGCCAGCCCGAGCCCGCGCTGGCCCGCGCGGGCGGCCTTGGTGGTGAACCCCTCCCTGAACACCTCTTCCACCAGGTCGGGCGCGATGCCGGGCCCGGAGTCGCCCACCCGCACGCGCAGCCCGTCGGCGTCGGCCTGCACCGACACCTCGATCGTGCCCTCCGCGCCGTCGAGGGCGTCGATGGCGTTCGCGACCAGGTTGCCGACCACGAGGACCGCGTCCTGCGGGTCGCCCAGCGTGCCCTCGGGCACGCAGGAGTCGTCCGACAGCACGAGCCGGGCGCCGCGCTCGGCCGCCTCGGCGGACTTGGCCAGCAGCAGGGCGGCCAGGGTGGGCTCCTGGACGCGCTCGCGCAGGTCGGTGATGTACGTGCCGCGGGTGGTCCGGGTGATGAAGCCGATGGCCGCCTCGTGCTCGCCCAGCTCCAGCAGCCCGACGACGGTGTGCATGCGGTTGGCGAACTCGTGCGCCTGGGCCCGCAGCGCCTCCGTCGCGCTGCTGGTGTCGTGGAGCTCGCGGGCCAGGCGGGTCAGCTCGGTGCGGTCGCGCAAGGTGACCACCCAGCCGCGCTGCCGGCCGCGTACCCAGACCGGGGTGCGGTTGAGCACCAGCACGCGCTCGCCGTGCAGCACGACGCGGTCCTCGCCCGGGTCGGCGCCGCCGAGCACGTCGCGCATGCGCTCGGAGACGGGCATCTGGGTCAGGTCCTCGCCGACGTCGCCGAGCAGCTCGCGGGCGGCGTCGTTGACCAGCGTGACGCGCCCGTTGAGGTCGAGCGCGAGCACGCCCTCCTTGACGCCGTGCAGCACGCCCTCGCGCTGCTCCAGCAGTGCGGCGATCTCGCGCGGCTCCAGCCCGAACGTCTGCCTGCGCACCCGCGCGGTGATCACCGCGGCCAGCGTCACCCCGGCGAGCAGCACGGCCAGCGCCGTCCAGATGAGCGGCGGGAGGGCAGCGCCGAGCTGGCCGACGACCGTGGTCTCCAGCACGCCGACCGAGACGAGGCCGATCACGTCGCCGTATTCGTCGCGGATCGGAGCCTTGCCCCTGACCGTGGTGCCGATCGTGCCGGTCTCGGTGCCGACCCAGCTCCTGCCCGTCGTGAGGACGTTGGTGCCGTCGGTGGAGAGCTGTTTGCCGATCAGTGAGGCGTTGGGGTGCGCGTAGCGCTTCTGCTGGTCGTTGGCGATCACGACGTAGTCGGCGCCGGTCTCGTGCTGCACGCTCATGGCCAGCGGCTGCAGCACCGTCTCCGGGTTCCTGAGTCTGAACGCCTCCCGCACCGCGGGGAGCCCCGCCACGGACTGCGCGATGGCCAGCGCGCGCTGCTGGTGCAGCGAGTCGAGCTGGTCGCGCGTGTGCTCGGCCCACACTCCCGCCGTGCCCCCGACGGCGAGGATCACGATCACCATCTGGAGCACGAACAGCTGGGTCCCGAGGGAGGCGTCGCGTACCCGTCTCACCTTGCACATGGAAACAAACGCAGGTCACGGGCAGGTCGCGACCAATACGACCACTATGACGGCAAGCGTGCAAAGCCTCGACGCGAGCGGGCCAGGGCTTCACGATCCCAGTTTTACAACCGTGAAATCCCCCCCAGGAGTGATCATGCGCTTGCGCGTACTCGCCGCCTTCGCGGCACTCTCCCTCGCCGCGCTGACCGGCTGCGGCGCATCCGGCACCGGCGCCTCCGCCGGCGGCCCGCTGCGGATCATGGCTCCTGCCGCGCCCGGCGGCGGCTGGGACCAGACCTCCCGCATCGCGGAGCAGGCGATCAAGGCCGCCGACTCCAAGCGCAAGGTCGAGGTGTACAACGTGCCCGGCGCGGGCGGCACCATCGGCCTGGCGCAGCTCGCCGGCGAGAAGGGCAACGGCAACCTGCTGATGACCATGGGCCTGGTGATGGTGGGAGCCATCGAGCAGAACAAGTCCAAGGTCACGCTCTCCGAGACCACGCCCATCGCCAAGCTGACCGAGGAGTACGAGATCGTCGTGGTCCCGGCCGAGTCCCCGTACAAGACGCTGGCGGACCTGGTGGCGGCCTGGAAGGCCGACCCCAAGAAGGTGTCGATCTCGGGCGGCTCCGCGGGCGGCACCGACCACATCGTGGCCGGCCTGATGGCCAAGGCCGCGGGCGTGGACCCCAAGCAGGTCAACTACATCGCCCACTCGGGCGGCGGCGAGGCGCTCAACGAGCTGCTCGGCAACAAGGTCAGCGCGGGCATCTCGGGCGTGGGCGAGTTCGCCGAGCACGTCAAGTCCGGCAAGCTGCGCGCCCTCGGCGTGACCGCCGGCCAGCGGGTCTCCGGCCTGGACGCCCCCACGCTGAAGGAGGGCGGCCTGGACGTCGAGCTCTCCAACTGGCGCGGCTTCGTCGCCCCCGGCGGGCTCTCCGACGCCGACAAGAAGGCGCTGACCGACCTGGTCACCAAGATGCACGACTCGCAGCCCTGGAAGGACGCGGTGGCCAAGAACGGCTGGATCGACTCGTTCCAGACCGGTCAGCAGTTCGCCGACTTCCTGAACGCCGAGCAGACGCGGGTCAAGGGCATCATCGCCGAGATGGGGCTCGTCTCCTGATGGCGCGCTGGTGGCGGCCCGAGCTCGGGCTGGCGGTCGTGGTGCTGGCGCTGGGCGTGTTCGTCGTGATCGGCACGCTCGACGTCTCCGCGGCGGCCTCGCAGCTCGGCATCGGGCCGCGCTTCTTCCCCATGCTGGTCGGCGGCGCGATGGTCCTCATCGGCCTGTTCTACGTGGTGGACGTCGTCCGCGGCGGCCACGGCGATCCCGAGGAGAGCGAGGACGTGGACGTGGACGCGCCCGTGGACTGGCGGAGCGTCGGGCTGGTCAGCGGCATCTTCCTGGCGTTCGCGGCGCTCCTGAACGTGGTCGGCTGGATCATCGGCGCGAGCCTGCTCTTCTTCGGCCTGTCGCTGGCGCTGGGCGCCGAGCACAAGCTGCGGGCGGCCGTGGTCTCGGTGGTCATGGGGCTCGCCACGTACCTGCTGTTCGTCAAGGGCCTCGGCGTGTCGCTGCCGGGCGGGCCGCTGGCGGGGGTGATCTAGGTGGAGTCGCTGCAGCTCCTGCTCGACGGCTTCGGCGCCGCCCTCACCCCCGTCAACCTCGTGTACGCGCTCGTCGGCGTCACGCTCGGCACCCTGGTCGGCGTGCTGCCCGGCATCGGGCCCGCGATGACCGTGGCGCTGCTGCTGCCGATCACGTTCACGGTGCCGCCGGCCAGCGCGTTCATCATGTTCGCGGGCATCTACTACGGCGGCATGTACGGCGGTTCGACCACCTCCATCCTGCTCAACACGCCCGGCGAGTCCTCCTCGATGATCACGGCGCTGGAGGGCAACAAGATGGCCCGGCGCGGCCGGGCGGCGCAGGCGCTGGCCACGGCGGCCATCGGGTCGTTCGTGGCCGGCACGATCGCCACGGCGCTGCTGGTCGTGGCCGCGCCGGCGGTGGTGAGCTTCGCGATCTCGTTCGGCCCCGAGGACTACTTCGCGCTGGCGATCCTGGCCTTCACCGCCGTGTCGTCCGTGCTGTCCCGCTCGGTCGTGCGCGGCCTGGCCTCCCTGGGGCTCGGGCTGGTGATCGGGCTCGTCGGGATCGACCAGCAGACCGGGCAGGCCCGGCTCACGCTGGGCATCCCGCAGCTGCTGGACGGCATCGACGTGGTGATCGTCGCGGTCGGCCTCTTCGCGCTCGGCGAGGCCCTGTACGTGGCCTCGCGGCTGCGTCACGGGTCGCCCGAGGTCGTGCCGGTCGGCCGCGCCTGGATGGGCCGGTCCGACTGGCGGCGCTCGTGGCTGCCCTGGCTGCGCGGCACCGCGCTGGGCTTCCCGTTCGGCGCGCTGCCCGGGGGCGGGGCGGAGATCCCCACGTTCCTGTCGTACGCGGCCGAGCGGCGGCTGGCGCGCGGGGTCGCCAAGGAGGAGTTCGGCAAGGGGGCCATCGAGGGCGTGGCCGGGCCCGAGGCGGCCAACAACGCCTCGGCGGCGGGCACCCTCGTCCCGCTGCTCACGCTGGGGCTCCCCACGTCGGCGACGGCCGCGATCCTGCTGGCCGCCTTCCAGCAGTACGGGCTCCAGCCAGGCCCGCAGCTGTTCGACCACAACCCGGCGCTGGTGTGGGGCATGATCGCGTCGCTGTTCATCGGCAACGCGATGCTGCTGGTGCTGAACCTGCCCCTGGCGCCCCTGTGGGCCCGTGTCCTGCGCATCGAGCGTCCGTACCTGTACGCCGGGATCGTGCTCTTCGCCGCCCTCGGCGTCTACGCCCTGAACGGCACCGTGGTCGACCTCGTCGTGCTGTACATCCTGGGCCTCCTGGGCTACGCCATGCGCCGCTTCGGCCTTCCCGTGGCCCCGGCGGTGATCGGCATGATCCTGGGGCCGATGGCGGAGATCCAGCTCCGCCGGGCACTGGCCATCGGGGCGGGCGACGTGACGGTGCTGGTGAAGAGCCCCGTGGCCGTGGGGCTGCTGGTCCTGGCGCTCCTGGCCCTGCTCGCGCCGGTGTTCAGGAAGCTGTCGGCCCGCGGCCGCGCGACCGCGCCGGTCGAGTGAGCTCGGTCCGGCGCCGCGCGGTCACGCCGGTCGGGTGAGCGACGCTGGAGAGGGTTCCGCCGGCACGGCGGAACCGCTCTTCGCGGAGCGCGGGGCGATCGCCAGCCCGGCGAGCGCCATGACGAGCGTGGCGGCGAACACCGCCCAGTAGCCGGACCCGGCGGCCGCGAACAGCGCGCCGGTGACGGCCACCGCCACCACCGAGAACACCGACTCCCCCACCTGCAGCGCCGAGCTGTTCTTCCCCTGCTCGCCGGGGGCCGACAGCTCCAGCGTGAGGACCGACAGCGTCGGGTACACGAGCCCGATCCCGAACCCGGTGATGATCCACGCCGGGTACGCCACTGCCACCGGCACCGCGGTGAACGTCACCGCGCCCATGAGCAGGATGCCGAGCGCGATCGCGGCCGAGCCGAGCCGCAGGTTCGTCATCTGGCTGAAGGTCTCGCGCCCCTGCAGCCACGACGCGAACGACCAGGTCAGGGAGCCGCCCATGAGGGCGAACCCGGCGGTCAGGGCGGACAGGCCGCGCTCCTCGATGAGCATGAGCGGCACCATCACCTCGGCCGCGAAGAACGCCCCGGCGGCCAGGCCGCGCAGCCCCACCACGGCAGGCAACCCGCGAACGGCACGCAGCGTGCCGGCGGGCAGCAGCCTGGGCAGGGCCACGGCCAGCACGACCAGGCCCGCGATCAGGAGAGGCAGCCGCCCGTCGCTGCCGTACTGCATGAGCCCCGCCCCGACGGCGGTCACGGCCGCCCAGGCGATCTTGCCGGGCAGGCCGGGCACTGGCTCGGCCTGCCCGCCGCTCAGCGGCTGCCCGGCCAGCCCGCGCAGCAGCACCAGGCCGCCGGCCACGGTCAGGATCGGCACCATCAGGAACACCCAGCGCCAGCCGAGCGTGTCGGTGACCACGCCCACGATGGCCGGCCCCACCATCGAGGGCACCACCCACGCGGTCGCGAACAACGAAAAGATCTTGGGATGCAGGCTCTCGGGATAGACCCGGGCCACCACCACGTACATCGCCACACTGATCAGCGCGCCGCCGAACCCCTGCAGGAACCGTCCGGCGATCAGCACCTCCATGCTCGGCGCCAGCCCCGCCACCGTCAGCCCGCCGACGAACCCGGCGACGCCCGTCCACAGGGGCGCCAGCGGGCCGCGCACGTCGGCCCACCGGCCGCCGAGCACGGTCCCGACCACACTGGCGGCCATCGCGCCGCTGAACGCCAGCCCGTACAGCTCCAGCCCGCCGAGATCCTTCGCCACGACCGGCATGGCGATGGCGACCGCCATGTACTCGAAGGCCACAAGCGACACCAATGCCACCAGGCCCGCCGTCAACGCGCTCCTCGTCATGCGGCGAACCTACGGCCACCGGCCCCCGCCCACATCCAGCGGGGGTCGTACTTCGCCACCGGCAATTGGACCTAGGACCGCCACCGCCGGGGCCCGTCCGCCGCCTTCGAAGCGCGTCCGCCGCCTTCCGGGGGCTCATCCGCCGTCCGGCACAGCACGAAGGCCCCGCCACCCATGGCGGCGGGGCCTTCCTGCGACAGCGGCGACTACTCGGAGACGCCCAGCTTCTCCAGGATCAGCTGGCGGGCGCGGGCCGCGTCGGCCTTGCCCCTGCTCGCCTTCATGACGCCGCCGACCAGGGCGCCCGCCGCGGCGATCTTGCCGGACCTGACCTTCTCGGCCGCGTCGGCGTTGTCGGCCAGGACCTGGTCGATGATCGCCAGCAGCTCGCCCTCGTCGCTGACGATCTGCAGCCCGCGCTTCTCGACCACCTCGTCGGGGGTGCCCTCACCGGCCAGCACGCCTTCGAGCACCTCGCGCGCCAGCTTGTCGTTGAGCGCGCCCGAGGCCACCAGCTCGGTCACCCTGGCGATCTGGGCCGGGGTGATGGGCAGGTCGGCCAGCGGGGTGCCGGTCTCGTTGGCGCGCCTGGCCAGCTCGCCCATCCACCACTTGCGCGCGTCCGCCGGCGGGGCGCCCGCCGCGACCGTGGCCTCGACCAGCTCGATGGCGTCGGCGTTGTGCATGGCCTGCATGTCGAGGTCGGACAGGCCCCACTCGGCCTGCAGCCGCTTGCGCTTGACCGACGGCAGCTCGGGCAGCGCCGCCTTCAGCTCGGCCACCCAGGCGGGGTCGGGCTCGATCGGCACCAGGTCGGGCTCGGGGAAGTAGCGGTAGTCCTGCGCCTCCTCCTTGGACCGGCCGGACGTGGTGGTGCCGGTGTCCTCGTGGAAGTGCCGGGTCTCCTGGATGATCTTCCCGCCGTCGGCCAGGACGGCCGCCTGCCGCTCGATCTCGCTCCGCACGGCCCGCTCGACGCTGCGCAGCGAGTTGACGTTCTTGGTCTCCGTACGGGTGCCCCACTCGGACGAGCCGCGCGGCATGAGCGACACGTTGACGTCGCAGCGCAGCGAGCCCTCCTCCATGCGCACGTCGGAGACGCCGAGCGAGCGCATGATCTCGCGCAGCTCGGTGACGTACGCCTTGGCCACCTCGGGCGCGAGCCGGTCGGTGCCCGGGATGGGCTTGGTCACGATCTCGACCAGCGGGATGCCGGCGCGGTTGTAGTCGACGATCGAGTAGTCGGCCCCGTGGATGCGCCCGGTCGCGCCGCCCACGTGGGTGGACTTGCCGGTGTCCTCCTCCAGGTGGACCCGCTCGATGCCGATCCGCACGGTCTTGCCCTCGACCTCGACGTCGAGGTAGCCGTCGAAGCAGAGCGGCTCGTCGTACTGCGAGATCTGGTAGTTCTTCGGCATGTCCGGATAGAAGTAGTTCTTCCGGGCGAAGCGGCACCACTCGGCGATCGAGCAGTTCAGCGCCAGGCCGATGCGGATGGTGGACTCGATGGCCATGGCGTTGGCCACCGGCAGCGACCCGGGCAGCGCCAGGCAGGTCGGGCAGACCTGCGTGTTGGGCGGCGCGCCGAAGGCGGTCCTGCACCCGCAGAACATCTTCGACGCGGTGCCCAGCTCGACGTGCGTCTCCAGGCCGAGCACCGGCTCGAACCGGTCGAGCGCTTCGTCATAGACCATGGTCATAGCGACGGGGCCTCCTTCAGCAGCGGGCCGCCCCAGCGGCTCTCCAGGGCCTTCTCGACGGCGGCGCCGACGCGGTAGCAGCGGTCGTCGGCCAGGACCGGCGCCATGATCTGCAGGCCGACCGGCAGGTTGTCCTCGTCGGCCAGGCCGACCGGCACCGACATGGCCGCGTTGCCCGCCAGGTTGGACGGGATGGTGCACAGGTCGGCGAGGTACATCGCGATCGGGTCGTCGGTGCGCTCGCCGATCGAGAACGCCGTGGTCGGCGTGGTCGGCGACACGAGGACGTCCACCTGCTGGTAGGCGGCCTCGAACTCCCGGGAGATGACCGTGCGGACCTTCTGCGCCTGGCCGTAGTAGGCGTCGTAGTAGCCGCTCGACAGCGCGTACGTGCCGAGCATGATGCGCCGCTTGACCTCGGCACCCAACCCGGCGGCCCGGGTCAGCGCCATGACCTCCTCGGCGCTGCGGGTGCCGTCGTCGCCGACGCGCAGGCCGTAGCGCATGGCGTCGAAGCGCGCCAGGTTGGACGAGCACTCCGACGGCGCGATCAGGTAGTAGGCGGGCAGCGCGGTCGTGAACGACGGGCAGGAGACCTCGACGACCTTGGCCCCGAGCGACTCGAGGAGCTGGACGGCCTCGTGGTAGCGGGCCAGCACGCCGGCCTGGTAGCCCTCGCCGGCGAACTCCTTGACGACGCCGATCCGCATGCCGGCGATGTCGGCGTTCTTGGCGGCCTCGACCACGCTCGGCACGGGCGCGTCGACCGAGGTGGAGTCCATCGGGTCGTGCCCGGAGAACGCCTCGTGCAGCAGCGCCGCGTCGAGCACGTTACGCGCGAACGGACCCGGCGTGTCGAGCGAGCTGGCGAACGCGATGAGCCCGTAACGGGACGAGCCACCGTACGTCGGCTTCATGCCCACGATCCCGGTCACCGCGGCGGGCTGCCGGATCGAGCCGCCCGTGTCGGTGCCCGTGGACAGCGGCGCCTCGTACGCGGCCACGGCGGCGCTCGAGCCGCCCGACGAGCCGCCCGGCACCTTGGACAGGTCCCACGGGTTGCGGGTGACGTGGTAGGCGGAGTTTTCCGTGGAGGAGCCCATGGCGAACTCGTCCAGGTTGGTCTTGCCGAGGAAGACCAGCCCGGCCTCGCGCAGCCGCGCGGTGACGGTCGCGTCGTACGGCGGGCGCCACCCCTCGAGGATCTTGGACGCGGCCGTCGTGGGCATGTCGCGCGTGGCGAAGATGTCCTTGTGCGCGATCGGCACGCCGGCCAGCGGCCCGAGCTTCTCGCCCGCCCGCAGCCTGGCGTCGACGGCCCGCGCCTGCTCCAGCGTCGTCTCGCGATCGACGTGGAGGAACGCCTGGATCTTGGGCTCCACCTCGGCCATGCGGTCGAGGTGCGCCTCGGCCACCTCGACGGCCGACACCTCGCCACCGGCGATCATCGATCCCAGCTCGGCGGCGGTCTTACGGATCAGGCTCATGCCTCCTCCCCGAGGATGCGCGGCACCCGGAAGCGATCGTCCTCGACGGCGGGCGCGCCGGAGAGCGCCTGGTCGGGAGTCAGGGACTGTCGCACCTCGTCGGCACGGAAGACATTGGTCAGCGGAAGCGCGTGCGACGAAGGCGGCACATCCTCGGCGGCGACCTCGGCCACCTTCGCGACCGCCTCGATGATGGCATCGAGTTGGGTGGCGTAGTGGTCGAGCTCGTCGTCGGTGAGCGCCAGCCTGGACAACCGGGCCAGGTGTGCGACCTCGTCGCGGGTTATGGCGGACATGAGTCGGTTAACCCGTTTCGTGGATGGAGTCTTTGGACACTGCCATCCTAGGGGGCTTGACGTAGCGCGCCCGAACCATTAACCGCCCTGCAACGAACGATGCCCTTCGCCCATTCGTTGCCAGACCGGGGATTCCTTCGATGGACGGAGGCCGGCCGTGGAGCGGAACGGCTGCGGTGCGGGATGCCTGGTGGTGCTCATCGCGGTGACCATGCCGCTGATGCTCCTCGCCGGCGTGCTGCTGGCGGCCTACACCGTGTCCGCAGCGCGCCTGGAGTACCGCGCCGCACGCGAGGAGGGCACGCTGGGCGCCTTCACGGCGACGCGCCTGGACTGCTCCGGCCGCGGCCCCTGCCACTGGCAGGGCGTCTTCGAGTCCGTCGAGCGCACCCGGCAGGACGCGTGGATCTACGGATACACACCTGCCGAGCTGGCGGAGGGCGACCGCGTACCGGCCCTGGACGCGGGCCATGAGGTCAAGGTGTTCCGTCCGGGCCACTATGACTGGCCTGGGGTGCTGATGCTCGCCGGCCTCTCGCTCGCCGCCCTGCTCCTGCCCTTCCATCTGCTCCGGCGCACTCTGCGGAAGCGCGGGAAGCGCGTCAGGCCGAGCGGCTGACCTCGGGCCGGTAGCTGTACTCGATGCCGGGCCCCGCGCCCGCGTGCTCCCTGAGCCAGACCGTGGCGTCGGCGGCGGGCATGGGCCGGCCGAACAGCCACCCCTGCCCCATGTCGCACCCCATTTCCGCCAGCCTCATCGCCACCTCGTCCGACTCCACGCCCTCCGCGACCGAGCGCAGGCCGAGCGAGCGGACCAGGTCGACGATCGAGCGGACGATCCGGTCGTCGTCCTCGGACTCGGCGATCCGGCGTACGAACGAGGCGTCGATCTTGACCTCGGACACCGCCAGGCGCTGGAGCCTGATGAGCGAGGAGTAGCCGGTGCCGAAGTCATCGAGCGCGAGCGGCACGCCCAGCGTGGCCAGGGCCTTGATCGTCTCCTGGGTGTACGCCTGGTCGCCCGTCAGGATGCGCTCCGTCACCTCCAGCTGGATGGCCCCGGGCGGCAGCCCGTAGGTGGCCAGGCCCTCTTCCAACCGCTCCGGCAGGGCCGAGTCGAGCAGGTCGCGGGCCGAGATGTTGACGGAGATCGGCACCCGCATCCCCGTGTGCCACCAGCGGGCGCCCTGCTCGAGCGCCGCCTCGATGACATACGCCGTGAGCGGCCGCATCAGGTACGACTGCTCGGCCAGCGGGACGAACTCCGACGGCGGGATCGGCCCGTGCACCGGGTGGTGCCAGCGCAGCAGGGCCTCGACCCCCTGGACGGCGCCCGTCTCGAGGCTGACCTTGGGCTGGAAGTGCAGGCGGAGCTCGCGGCTGTCGATCGCGCGGCGCAGGTCGCCGAGCAGATTGAGGCGCTCCGGCGAGTTGCGGTCCTTGTCGGGCTGGTAGAGCTCGACGCCGCTGCGCCCCTCCTTCGCCAGGTACATGGCCACGTCGGCCCGCTGCAGGAGCAGCTCGAAATCGGGGGCGTGATCCGGATAGAGGGCGATCCCCACGGAGCCGTCCACGTCGAAGGTCATGCCCTCCAGCCGGACCGGCTCGGTCAGCGCCGCACGCAGCCGCGCCGCGACCTCCCTGGCCGCGTGGGCGTCCCTGATCGAGGGCAGCAGCACCGCGAACTCGTCGCCGCCCAGCCGCGCCACGACGTCGCCCGGCCGTACGGAATGGGTGAGCCGGTGCGCGACCATCTGCAGCAACCGGTCGCCCACCGGATGCCCCATCGTGTCGTTGACCTCCTTGAACCGGTCGAGATCGAGCAGGAACAGGCCGACCCGGTCCTCCTGCCTGGCCTCGGCCAGCGCCTCCTCCGTGCTGACGATGAGCATCTTGCGGTTGGGCAGGCCGGTCAGCTCGTCGTGCAGGGCCTGGTGGTCGCGGCGCATGGAGAGCGTGGCGGTGAAGTAGACGGCGGTGAGCGGGGCGACGAACAGGGGCACCAGTCCGGGCGAGTGCTCCATGACCACCACGACCAGGGGCGCCAGGCCGAGCAGCCCGGCGTACACGAGGGCCTGCGGGCCCACCGTGGCCTTGAGCACCCGCGCGATCGAACGCCGCTCGTGCAGCGCGACCGCGCCGCACACGAGGGTGGCCCTGGTGGCGAAGTACGCGACCCCGGCCAGCGCGATGGCCGGCAGGTCGCCGCCGCCCGGCACCCAGGGCAGGGCCGGGCTCGGCACGATGCCGAACAGCCCCAGCACCACGGCCGCCGCGGTGAGGGCGAGCGTCGATTGCGCGATGTTGAACATGACCCGATGCCACGACTTGCGCGTCACCACCCCGTTCATGGCGACGGCGACGGCCTGCATCAGCACCGCGACGGGCAGCCCGTAATGCAGCAGCACGGCGAAGGTGAACATCGTGGACGGGTACGTGCCGCCCACGGCGGTGGCCGAGGAGACCATCACGGGCCTCAGCTCGCCCAGGATCGTCAGCACCGACAGCATCCAGAACAGCGACGTGCGGGCAAGCCCCAGCAGCCCGGCTGCGTCCAGCCTGAGCGTGGCCACCACGAGCGCGGTGAAGCCGATCACGGTTATGCCCGCGAGGAACGCCCACAGCGGCGTGCCGACGCGTGGTCCGGTGTCGCGGGTGTCGGTTGGGCCAGTCATCGGTAACAGAACCCCCATTAGGTCACTATGGGAGGGTACGACCTTCACCCCACTTCGCGAAACCAAGCGCGTACGTTCCGTCACTTCTCCTTTCCGACATATACCCAAAAACCACCCTAAGTAGCAAGCCGTACACGCTGCTGGCATGGCGCGGCCCGTGCACCGCACCCCCGGCCGCACTTCGCCCCGGCGCCGCCACGCCGTCCGCTGTGCAAGGAATTCTCGGCCGCCGGCGCCGGCGGCCGAGGGTCAGGCCTCCGGGGTGATCGCGGCCGCGGCCGCCGCCTCCGGGCCGTCCTTCAGGAGGAGCTCGAACCCGGCCCCGTCCAGGATCGGCACCCCGAGGCTCACCGCCTTGTCGTACTTCGAGCCGGCGTTCTCCCCCGCCACCAGGAACGACGTCTTCTTGGACACCGATCCCGACACCTTCCCGCCCCGGCTGGTGAGCGCGTCGGAGGCCGAGTCGCGGGTGTAGCCCTCGAGCGTCCCCGTCACCACGAACGTCAGCCCCGCGAGGGTCTGCGGCCCCTTCTCCGGCGCGGGCTCGTCCTCCATCCGCACTCCGGCGGCCCGCCACCGTTCGATGATCTCGCGGTGCCAGTCGACCGAGAACCACTCCCGGACCGTGGCCGCGACCCGGGGCCCGATGCCCTCGACGGCGGCCAGCTCCTCCTCCGAGGCGTTCATGATGCGGTCGATCGAGCGCATCTCGTCTGCAAGCGCCCGCGCGGTGGGCGGGCCGATGTGGCGGATGGAGAGGGCGACCAGCAACTGCGCGAGCGGCACCTGCTTGGCCCGCTCGAGCTCCTCCATGAGCTGCAGAGCGTTCTGGCTGGGCTTGCCGTCGATGTTGGAGAAGAAGGTGACGACCTTCTCCGCCCCCGTCTTGGGGTCGATCTTGGGCAGGCCGGTGTCCTGGTCGCGCACCACCGACTTGATCGGCAGCAACTGCTCCAGCGTCAGGTCGAACAGGTCGGCCTCGGTGCGCACCACGGGCTCCTGGGGCGGCAGCGGCTGGGTGAGCGCGGTGGCCGCGACGTAGCCGAGCCCGTCGATGTCGAGCGCGCGCCGCCCGGCCGCGAAGAAGATGCGCTCGCGGATCTGGGCGGGACAGCCGCGCGCGTTGGGGCAGCGCAGGTCGGCGTCGCCCTCCTTCTCGTACGCCAGCAAGGTGCCGCACTCCGGGCAGTGGGTGGGCATGACGAACTCCCGCTCCGACCCGTCGCGCAGCGCCGTCACCGGCCCGACGATCTCGGGGATGACGTCGCCCGCTTTGCGCAGCACCACGGTGTCGCCGATGAGCACGCCCTTCTTGACGACGATGGCGGCGTTGTGGAGCGTGGCCCGCTCGACCGTCGAACCCGCCACCACCACGGGCTCCATCACCGCGTACGGCGTCACGCGCCCCGTGCGGCCGACGCCCACCTGGATGTCGAGCAGCTTGGTGTTGACCTCTTCGGGCGGGTACTTGTACGCGATCGCCCACCGCGGCGCCCGCGACGTGGAGCCCAGCTCCCGCTGCGTGCGGAAGTCGTCGACCTTCACCACCACGCCGTCGATCTCGTACGCGGGATCGTGCCGGTGCACCCGGTAGTGCTCGATGAAGTCGTTGATCCCGGTCAGCCCCGGCAGCACCTTGTAGAGGTCGCTGACCGGCAGCCCGAACTCCCGCAGCCGGTCGTAGACCTCGGACTGCGCCTTGGGCACGGGCGAGCCCTCCCAGATGCCGATGCCGTGCACCAGCATCCGCAGCGGGCGCTGGGCCGTGATGCGCGGGTCCTTCTGCCGCAGCGTGCCGGCCGCGGAGTTGCGCGGGTTGGCGAACGGCGGCTTGCCCTGCTCGACGAGCTGCTCGTTGAGCTTCTTGAAGTCCTCGACCGGGATGTAGACCTCGCCGCGCACCTCGACCAGGCTGGGGATGTCGTCACCCTTGAGCCGGTGCGGGACGCCCTTGATCGTGCGGACGTTGGCCGTCACGTCGTCGCCCGTGCGCCCGTCGCCACGGGTCGCGCCCCGCTCCAGCTTGCCGTCGCGGTAGACCAGCGCGATCGCCAGCCCGTCGATCTTCAGCTCGCAGAGGTAGGGCCCCGGGTCGCCCTCGGCCAGCCGCTCGGCCCGCTGCATCCAGGCGGCCATGTCGGCCTCGTTGAAGGCGTTGTCGAGGCTCTCCATCCGGTTGAGGTGCTGCACCTTGGCGAAATCGCCCGACACCGGCGCGCCCACCTTCTGGGTGGGCGAGTCGGGCGTCTGGAGCGTGGGATGCGCCTCCTCCAGCGCCAGCAGCTCCTTGAACCACGTGTCGAACTGGGCGTCGCTGACCGTGGGCTGGTCGAGCACGTAGTAGCGCCAGCGGGCGTCCTCGACCAGCTCGCTCAGCTCGGCATGCCGCTTGAGCGCGGCCACCGGCACTCCCGCCACCTCGGCGCCAGGCTCACTCACCGGGGTCTCCTCTCATCCGACGCCCCTGAGCAAACGCTACCGCCGGGCACCGACAAGCTCAGCCCCCCTGGGCCCAGACTCCTTCCCAGGTCGAGCACTTGCCGGTGGCCTTCGTGGACGTGCCACGGCACACCTTGCCCTCGATGGAGAGCATGTTGCCGGTCGGGAAGGAGAACGCCAGCGGCTTCGTTCCCGAGCAGTTGTGGTACGTCTTGTACCCCTTGCCGCCCTCCTCCTTGACCCACCGGAACGTCAGCCAGGAGCACCCCTTACGGCCCGGGAAGTCGTACAGCTTCCCGTTGACCACGAACCCCGGGCGGTCGTGCACCACCTTCCCCTTGGCCTTGCCCGCCCGGTCGGCGGAGTAGATGGACCCCCAGTTCCACACCTCCGGGTTCGCCAGGGCAGGCGACGCGGAAGCCATCAGTACGGCGGCGGCCGCCGCCACAGTGCGAAGAATCATGAATCGGACGATACTCAGCCGCCTTGCAGCCCACTTTCAGGATCGTCCTTGAGCACCTGGGCCGCCCTGCGACAGGCCGCCAGCGCCGCGCGGGCGTACCGTGGCGACGCACCGGCCAGCCCGCACGAGGGGGTCAGCACGACCTGCTCGGCCAGCCGATCGGCGGCGAACCCGAGCCGCCGCCACAGCTCCAGCGCCGGCTTGGCGACCACCCCGACGTCCGGCAGCCGGGTGTCCGTGCCGGGCACGACCCCCAGCAGGAACGTCAGGCCCGCCTCGACGCACTCCCCGAGGGCCTCCTCGTCCCTGCGCCGCAGCAGCGAGGCGTCCACCGAGACCCCGCGCACCCCGGCCCTGCGCAGCAGGTCGAAGGGGACGGCGGGCGCGCAGCAGTGCACGATCGGGCTGTCGAAGGAGCGCAGCGACTCCTCCACCCGCCACTCCTCGACGGCGGCGAGCCGCCCGAACCCCGACGCGGTCGGCACCGTCCCCGCCAGCACCCCCGGCAGCCCGGGCTCGTCGAGCTGCAGCACGATCTCCGTCACCCCGGGCAGCCGCCGCCGCACCTCGGCGCAGTGGTCGGCCACCCCCTGCGCCAGCGAGGCCGTCACATCGCGTACGGCCCCCGCGTCCGAGAGCACCTTGTCCCCGTGCTTCAGCTCGATCGAGGCGGCCAGCGTCCACGGCCCGCAGACCTGCAGCTTGAGCGGCCCCGCGTAGTCGTGCCCGACCTCCTCGAGCCCGTCGAGATCCCGCCGCAGATGATCGACGGCCCGCTGGTGATCGCGCCCCGGCCGGTCGGTCAGCCGCCACCCGGAGGGCTGCACCTCGACGGGGAGCTCGACGAGCATCCCGGCCGTCCTGCCGATCATGTCGGCGCCGACGCCCCTGGCCGGCAGCTCCGGCAGGTACGGCAGCCCCGGCACCTCGCCGAACACGACCCTCATCGCCTCGAGATGATCCTCGCCCGGATGCGACCCGACCCCGGTTGCTTCCCACGTAGACATGGGCACAAGCGTAGGCTCTGTCCAATGGAGCTGACGAAGTACGACCACGCCTGCGTACGCGTGGAGAAGAACGGCAAGGTCCTGGTCATCGACCCGGGGACGTTCACGAAGGATCCCGTGCTCGACGGCGCCGACGCCGTCCTGATCACCCACGAGCACTTCGACCACGTGGACGTCGACAAGCTGAAGGCGGCCTCGCCCGACCTGGAGATCTACACCTGTGAGGGCGTCGCCGCCGATCTGACGGACATCGCGGCGAAGGTCCAGGTGGTACGGCACGGCGACAGCTGGGAGGCGGCCGGTTTCCGCGTGCGGGCCTTCGGCGAGTGGCACGCCAAGAACCATCCCGACGTGCCCGTCGTCCAGAACATCGGCTTCCTCGTCGACGACGAGATCTTCTACCCGGGCGACGCGTTGACCGTCCCGGAGGCGGAGGTGCCGACCCTGCTGGTCCCGACCGGCGGGCCGTGGCTGAAGCTCGGGGACATGGTGACGTATCTCCGCACGGTCCGCCCCGCCAGGGCGTTCTCCACCCATGACGGCCTCTACAACGAGATCGGCCTCGGCCTGGTGGACAACTGGCTGGCAGGCGAGGCCGAAGAGCTGAAGGCCGACGTCCGCCGCCTGGCGGTCGGCGAGTCGGTGACGATCAGCTAGCGGAGACGATCGTGGCCGACCCGATCACCGTGTCGCCGGAGTAGAGCACCGCCGCCTGGCCCGCCGCCACCCCGGTGGCCGGGCGGTCGAGCTCGACGCGGAGGCCGCCATCGATCTCCTCGAAGCGGCACCCGTACACCTCTCCGTGGGCGCGCAGCTGCACGGTCAGGTCGTCGAACGTGGACGGGCCGTTCCAGACGGGGCTGCCGCACGTGATCGAGGTGACCTCGAGCGCGGCACGCGGGCCGACCGTGACCGTGTTGGAGACCGGCTCGATCGAGAGCACGTAGCGGGGCCTGCCGTCGGGCGCGGGGCGGTCGATGTGCAGGCCCTTGCGCTGCCCGATCGTGAAGCCGTGGGCGCCTTGGTGGCTGCCGACGACCTCGCCGCTCTGGTCGACGATGGGCCCCTCGGCCGAGCCCAGCCGCTTGGCCAGGAAGCCTCGGGTGTCGCCGTCGGCGATGAAGCAGATGTCGTGGCTGTCGGGCTTGTCGGCGACGGTCAGGCCGCGCCTGGCGGCCTCCTCGCGCACCTCGGCCTTGGTGGAGCCGCCCAGCGGGAAGATCGCGTGGCTGAGCTGCTCGCGGGTGAGCACGCCCAGCACGTACGACTGGTCCTTGCCCTGGTCGACGCTCCTGGACAGCACCCCGTCGACCAGCTTGGCGTGGTGGCCGGTGGCGACCGCGTCGAAGCCCAGGGCCAGCGCCCGGTCGAGCACCGCCGAGAACTTGATCTTCTCGTTGCACCGCAGGCACGGGTTGGGCGTGCGGCCCGCGGCGTATTCGGACACGAAGTCCTCGACGACGTCACGCTGGAAGCGCTCGGCCATGTCCCAGATGTAGAACGGGATGCCGATCACGTCGGCGGCGCGGCGCGCGTCGCGCGAATCCTCGATCGTGCAGCAGCCCCTCGCCCCCGTGCGATGGGATTGGGGGTTGGCCGACAGCGCAAGGTGGACACCAGTGACGTCGTGACCGGCCTCGGCGATCCGAGCGGCGGCCACGGCGGAGTCGACGCCGCCCGACATGGCGGCAAGCACACGCAGTCCCATGACCTTTCCAGCGTACTGTCCTGCCGGGGGTGCGCGACCATGGTCTGGATCTGCGAGGATTCAGCCCATGCGACTGTTCGGGCGCAAGGACGCGGACGAAGAAGAGGCCGGCGACGGGATCGCCGAGTTCTGGGCGTGGTGGGAGGAGGCCAGGCCGGGGCTCGACTCCCTGGTCGCGGAGGGCGCGGCCGAGGGGCTGGAGGAGCGGCTCGCCCCGGCGGTCGCCGCGATCCATCCGGGCCTGGTCTGGGAGATAGCCCCGGGCAAGGGGGCCGCGCACGCCCTGGTGGTCACCGCCGCGGGCGATCCCGAGCTGCGCTCGCTCGCGCACCGCTGGGCCAAGGCGGCGCCGCCGTCGGACCTGCTGTGGGAGTTCCATCCGTCGCGGCAGGCCAATCCGCAGGCGATGGAGCTGACCCTCGATGTGGGCGGCCACGAGTTCGCGCTCGACAAGGTGATGCTGGGCCTGCGGGTGCCGAGGGACCAGCCGCGCGTGGACGTGACCGCGTACCACCCGATCTTCGGCGAGCTCGACGAGGACACCAGGATGGAGGCCACGCTGCTGGCCCTCGACTGGCTGCTCGGCGAGGACGACGTGGCCAGGTGGGTCGGGGAGATCACGCCCGCCACATTCCAGCCGATCGACTCGGTGGCCGCCGCCCACCTGCCCGCCGTGGTCGCCGACCTGGCCTCGGGCTACACCGAGGAGGAGTGGGTGCTGCTGGAGGGGCAGACGGCGAGCGGCGCGCCGCTGGTCGCCACGGCCCGCCATCCGCTGCGGCCGGTGGACTATCCGCTGTTCGACCAGCACATCGCGATCACGCTGCCGTACGCGCACCGCGACGAGAACGGCCTGCCGGTCGGCGACTCGCTGGCGGCGCTGCGCGACTTCGAGGAGCGCCTGGCCGCGCGGCTGCTCAAGCTGCGTGACGACGCGGTGCTCGCGGCGCACATGAGCGCCGAGGGGCACCGGATCATCCACGTGTACGCCGACCCGACCGGCGATGCGGCGATCCACGCCAAGGAGCTGATCGTGAGCTGGGAGGAGGGCGAGCCCCGGGTGGACGTGGCCGCCGACCCCGCCTGGACCGCCGTGGTGGCCTTCCTCACCTGAGCCCTGAGCGCTCTTCGACTCAGCTGAGGCCGGCTCGCCTGGCGCGCTCGACGGCGGCGGGCAGCACCTCGATCAGGCGGTCGATGTCGTCGCGGGTCGAGGTGTGCCCCAGCGTGAACCTGAGCGAGCCCCGCGCCGCCGCCGCGTCTGCCCCCATGGCCAGCAGCACGTGGGAGGGCTGGGCCACGCCCGCCGAGCAGGCGGAGCCCGTCGAGCACTCCACGCCCTTGGCGTCGAGCAGCATGAGCAGCGCGTCTCCCTCGCACCCGGGGAAGGAGAAGTGGGCGTTGCCGGGCAGCCGGTCGTCCGGGTCGCCGTTGAGCACCACGTCGGGGACGGCCTCGCGGACCCGCTGGACGAGCTCGTCGCGCAGCGACGTCAGGCGGCGGCTCAGGGCCTCCTGCTCCTTGACGGCCGTGGTGACGGCGGCGGCCAGCCCGGCGATGGCGGGCGCGTCGAGCGTCCCCGAGCGCACGTCGCGTTCCTGACCCCCGCCGTGCTGGACGGAGACCGGCGTGAGCCCTCTGGCCAGCAGCAGCGCCCCGACCCCCATCGGGCCGCCGATCTTGTGCCCGGTCATCGTGAGCGCGTCGACCCCCGAGGCGGAGAACGACACAGGCAGCTGCCCCACCGCCTGGACCGCGTCGGTGTGGAACGGGATCCCGTGGTCGTGGGCGATCGCGGCCAGCACGCGAACGGGCTGCACCGTGCCGACCTCGTTGTTGGCCCACATGACGCTGACCAGGGCCACGCTGCCGGGATCGCGCTCGATGGCCTCGCGTAGACTGTCGGGCTGGACCCGGCCGTACGCGTCCACGTCGAGCAGCTCCACCTCCGCGCCCTGGCTGTCGGCCAGCCACCGGGCGGGGTCGAGCGCGGCGTGGTGCTCCACGGAGCTGATCAGGATGCGCCGCCGCGGACGGCGCGACCAGTAGAGGCCCTTGATCGCGAGGTTGTCGGCCTCGGTGCCGCCCGAGGTGAACACGACCTCGCTGGGGCGCGCGCCGAGCGCGTCGGCGATCGTCTCGCGTGACTCCTCGACCACTCTGCGCGTACGGCGGCCCGCGGCGTGCAGCGACGAGGCGTTGCCGACGCGTTGGAGCTGCTCCGTCATGGCCTCGATCGCCTCGGGCAGCATGGGCGTCGTCGCCGCATGATCAAGATAGGCCGACGGTCTGGTCACCCGATCAGCGTATCTCGTTTGCAACTGTACCGTCCGGACGGTACAGTAATGGGCATGCGAAGGGACGAGCTTTTGGACGCGGCGGAGGACCTCCTCTGCGACCAGGGCTCCGCCGCGCTCACCCTGGCCGCCGTGGCGGACCGGGCGGGCGTCAGCAAGGGCGGTCTCCTCTATCACTACGGCTCCAAAGAGGCCCTGATCAAGGGCATGGTGGAGCGCCTGATCGAGGACTTCGACCAGCTCATGGCCGCACAGCCCGGCGAGACCTACACCGAGCGCTACCTGGGCGCCACCCTGGCCGCCGTCCGCTCCGGGCGGCTGCGACGATGGGCCGTGGTCACCGGGGCCTCCGGCAACCTCTTCCTGCTGGCGCCGCTGCGTGACGCGATGGCCCGCTGGCATCGTGAGGGGCTGGCCGAGGAGCCGGATCCGCGGGCGTCGCAGATCGTACGGCTGGCGTGTGAGGGGCTCTGGGACGTGGCCAGCCACGACCCGGAGCTGAACACGGAGGACGACCTCCAGGCTCTCGAGGCCCGGCTGAGAACGCTGCTCAAACCCCCCTCCTGACCGGCCCGCCACCGGCCCCTGCGGCCGGCGGCCTCCCCACCGCTCCCGACCAGCCTGCCTGGGCCCGGAGCGCCCCCGACCGGCCTGGCCGGTCTGAAGCCCGGCCGGCCTGACCGGGCCCTGGGCCGCTCCCCGACCAGCCTGGCCGGCGGACCGCCCCCGGCTCTTGCCCCCTGATCCGACCCATCAGCCGTGCCGTGGCACGGCCGCGTCCAGCGCTTCCTCTCGGCTCCAGCCTCCCGCCCACGGGTTCTCTCCTGCCGTGAAGTAGGGCTCCTTCCGGAACGAGGCGGCGCGGCGGCCGGCGCGGTCAGGCGCCGGGGCTGACGTAATGCGAAATACCGCTAAAAATTGTGACTTTGTGTGAGGTGTAGTTATGTCCCCCGCCCTGAGGAGCGCTCGTTACGGGGCGATCCTGACCTTCGTGCTCGGCGGCCTGATGGTGGGCACCATGACGGTGCGCATCCCCGCGATGACCGACAAACTCCATCTTTCCGAGTCGACGGTCGGCACGATCCTGCTCGTCTGGGGCCTGGGCGCGCTGGTGACCATGCAGTCCATGCGGAAGGTGATGGCCCGCGCGGGCAGCAGGACCATGCTGCGGATCGGTGGGCCGCTCACCGCGCTGGGCCTCGTGGCCGTGGCGTTCGCGCCGAACCTCCCGCTGCTCCTGGCGGCCGTCGCGTTCTTCGGCATGGCGTTCGGCACCGTGGACGTGGCCATGAACGCTCAGGGCTCGACGGTCGAGCAGGCGTACGGGCGGCCGCTGATGAACGGCATGCACGCCGGCTGGTGCGTCGGCGCCATCTCGGCGGGCGCGCTGGGCAGCCTGGCGATCGCCGTGGGGCTGCCGTTCACCGCCAACGTGGCGCTGATCGGGCTGGTCTCGCTGCCCGTCATGGTCGTGCTCGGCCGTACGTACCTGCCCGAGCCCCCGGCGACCGGGACCGTGACGGCGGCCCGCCGTCGCATGCCGCCGATCGTCTACCTGCTCGGCGCGATCATGTTCTTCGCGTTCATGGTGGAGGGCACCGTCGCCGACTGGAACGGCCTCTACATGCGGAACGAGCTGGGCGCCCCCGAGGCGCTGGCGGCCCTCGGCTACCCCGTGTTCGAGGTGGGCATGCTGGTGGCCAGGCTCACCGGTGACCGGTTGCGGACGAGGTTCGGCGTCCGGGGCATGCTGACCGTTTCCGGGGTGGCGACGGCGGGGTTCTTCGCGGCGGTGCTGCTCGCGCCGGCGGCGTTGGTGGCGGTGTTCACGATGTTCTTCGTCGGGCTCGGCGTGGCGACGATCTCGCCGCTGACGCTCTCGCTGGCCGGGACCGCGACCGACACGCCGGGTCCGGCGATCGCCCAGGCGGGCGCCATGGGGTACGCCGGTCTGCTGCTCGGCCCCGTGGTGATCGGCTTCCTGTCGGACGCCACCTCGCTGCGTACCGCGCTCGGCATCGGGGTCGTCCTCGGCGCGTTGATCGCTTTCGCCTCCCGGCTTCTCCCGCGCAGGGAGGCCACCGCGTTCGTCCCGGCTCCGGCCGTCGAACCCGAGCCCGCGAAGCTCGCGGCCTGACATTTGTCACTGTTCAGCCTCGTACGTCCGGCACTGCCCCCAGTAGAGCGGTTGTGCGAGGCTGAGCGCATGTTCAAGCCCTATGTCACCGCGGCGACCTTCGCGATCACGGCGGTCCCCAGCCTCCTCCAGTTCGTGATCCCCGGCTTGGAGCCGGCCCTGATGCGGGATCCGGCCGCGATCCGCGGCGGCGAGTGGTGGCGGCTGGTGACGGCCCTGGTCGTGCAGGACGGCGGCCTCTGGGGAACCCTGTTCAACCTGGCGTCACTCGCCGTGCTCGGCTACTGCGCGGAGCGGTCGTTCGGTCCGGGGCGCTGGCTCGCCCTCTACGCGGCCGGCGCGCTGGCCGGGGAGGTCTCCGGATATCTCATGAACGACCCCGGCGCGGGAAACTCGATCGCCGTCTGCGGCCTGGCCGCCGGCCTCGCACTGGCCGCCACGGAGCGGCTGGACCGTTCGCTGGGCGCGTTCTACGCGGTCGTGCTGGCCGCCTCGCTCCTGTCCGGCCTGGGCACGTGGGGCGTCGTCGCCATGATCGCCCTGGCGGCGGCCGGCACCCAGCTCGTCGGCCGGCGCGAGCGCGTCCCGCTCTGGCTCTTCGTCGCCGTCCCCGTCGCCGCGGCCGCCGTCCTGGTCGCCCGGTTGGACCTCCACGGGTTCGCGCTGCTGGGCGGCATCGTCGTGGGGTGGGTCCTGCAAGGCACGTACTCTTCGACGTCCAGGCGTACGGAGCCGCTCGCCTGAAAGTTCTCCCGGCGTCCGGGTGGAACGGCGCCGCCACTCACAGAGACCCCCAAGCTCCTCCCCCTCAAGGACCCTGCCGGGGCCGGAGCCCGGCGAGCAGGGCGTCGAGGGCGAAGTCGAAGCGATCCCGGTGATCTTCAGGTGTCCCGAGCCCACCGGCCAGTGCCTGGGCCAGCACGGGGTGGCGTTCGGCGTCGAAGTCCGGGACGGGCTCCGGTTCGTCGTGGCCGGGAGTCCGTCCCGCTTCGGCCAGCACCTGGCCGATCACGAACGTCGCGACGGTCGTGATCACATGCAGCGCTTCCGAGGCGTCGAACCCCTCCTTGACGAGCGCCTGCGCGGCGCGTTCGAGGGTGTCCAGCCCGCCGGGAGTGCTGACGGGCCGGGTGGCGAGCAGCGGCAGCAGGGCGGGATGGGCGAGCAGGGCGGCGCGGAACGAACCGGCGAACCTGCGCGCCCACTCCCGCCACGGCCCCTCCGGCCGCACCTCCACGTCGGCCAGCGTCCGCTCGACGAGGCCGTCGAGGACGGCGTCCTTGTTCGGCACGTAGTAGTAGAGCGTCATCGCCTCGACGCCCAGCTCCCGGCCCAGTTTGCGCATGGAGAGCGCGGCCACTCCCTCCCTGTCCACCAGGTCGAGCGCGGCCTGAAGGACCTTCTCTCTTGACAGTCCCACTCGTTTCATACACCGTAAGATAATCGTCTTACGCCGTAAGAGAGGGGTTTCCGTGAAGACCGTGGTCCGCGACTTCATCACCGCCGTCAACGAGCGCCGCCTGCACGACCTGCCCATGCACGTGGCAGCCGACGTCATCGACCACAACAAGATCATCTTTGGCGAGCGCGACGAGCCCGGCGCCGCCTTCGAGGGCTTCCAGATGCAGCTGGACGCGTTCGAGCCGTTCCACCTGTCGGTCGAGGAGCTGCTCGAAGAGGGCGACCGGGTGGTGGCCCGCCTGATCGTCACCGGCGAGCACACCGGCTACCACCCGCGCATGCCGGAGCCGACCATGAAAGGCTTCACCATGGAGTCGATCTTCATCTTCACCATGGCGGACGGCAGGATCAGCGAGATCCGGGCCGTCAGCGACCGGCTGGGCATGTTCCTTCAGCTGGGCTGGGACTGGCCCGAGGCCGACTGAGGCGGTGCGTCACGCCAGGCTCCGGCGGCGGCCGCGTCCTTCACGAATAGGGCGAATTCGCGTGGCGGGCGGCCGAGCGCGCGCTGCACTCCGTCGGACAGGTGCTCGTCCATGCCACGCCGGATCGGGGTGATCGCGTCGGCATAGGCCACGGCATCGGTCTTCGGCCAGCCCTCGCCTTCCAGACGGGCGATGAACTCCTCGACGGTCAGCGGCACGTAGCGCACCGTGCGGCCGGTGGCCTCAGAGATCAACTCGACGGCCTCGGCGATGGTCAGTGCGCGGGGGCCGGACAGCTCGTACGTCTGCCCCTCATGCCCCTCCTCCGTCAGCGCCGCGACCGCCACCGCGGCGATGTCTTCTGCGTCGACGAAGCTCGCCGCACCGTCACCGGCCGGCAGGCGCACCTCGCCGGCGAGCACCGCGTCGCGGAAGAAGCCTTCGCTGAAATTCTGCGCGAACCAACCGGGCCGCAGAATCGTCCATGCCAGGCCGCAGGAGCGCACCGCGTCCTCGCCGTCGACATGGGTCCTGCCTGCCGCGCTGTCGTCACCCGCATAGCCGGGCACGTCCACTCCGCGCCCCGAAAGCAGCACGACGCGCTCGACGCCGAGGTCCCTGGCCTGCTGCACGAACGGCTGGCGACGGCCGCCAGCGCAAGTAGAGCCGCCAAGGTGGTCTCCAGCGACGGCACCCACATTCCCAAGCTGTGCTCGGCGGCCACCGAGCTACGGGATGGTCCGCCTGTGGACTGGCTACGGGTGTAGGTGTCGGCCCTCGCTCTGTCTACCAGACAACCGGATCTAAAAGACTCCGCTCAGCGAGCCACACTCCTTATGCCGGTCAATTGCGGAGCGACTCGGCGAAGCGGCTTTTAGGCGGGGATTGGGGGGCCGCGCCCCCCAATGTCACAGCCTGAGTTCTATGCGCGAAGCGCTGACCGCGAGGACCGTGCCTTGCCCCTGGAGGCCCCGCGCTTACTTGCGCTTGTTGACCTCTTCGGTGAGCTGCGGCACCACCTGGTTCAGGTCGCCCACCACGCCATAGTCGGCCAGCTCGAAGATCGGCGCCTCCGGGTCCTTGTTGATCGCCACGATCGTCTTGGCGGTCTGCATCCCGGCCCGGTGCTGGATGGCTCCCGAGATGCCGGCCGCGATGTACAGCTGCGGCGACACGGTCTTGCCCGTCTGGCCCACCTGGAACTGGTGCGGATACCACCCGGCGTCCGTGGCGGCGCGCGAGGCGCCGACGGCGGCGCCGAGCGAGTCGGCCAGCTGCTCGATGATCGAGAAGTTCTCGGCCGAGCCCACGCCACGGCCGCCGGAGACCACGATCGCGGCCTCCGTCAGCTCGGGGCGGGCGCCCTTCTCCTGCTTGACGCGCTCGACGATGCGGGCCGCCTTGGCGGCGTCGGACAGCGTGACCGACACCTCCTCCTCGGTCCCGGCCCCGGCCGAGGGCTCGGGGGCGGTCGAGTTGGGGCGCACGGCCACGATCGGCGTGCCCTTGCTCACCTTGGACTGCACGTTGATGCCGCCGCCGAAGATGGACTGGTCGGCCACGAAGCCCTCGCCCAGGCCCACGGCATCGGTGATGACCCCGGAGTCGGTCTTGATGGCCAGGCGACCGGCGATCTCCTTGCCCTCGGGCGTGGCGGCCACGAGCACGGCGGCCGGCGACTTGTCGGCCACGAGCTGGGCGAGCAGTTCGGCCTTGGGCGCGACCACGTACTCCACGATGTCGCTCGACGGAGCGACGTAGATCTTGTCAGCGCCGTACTCGGCCAGCCTGGCCTTGGCCTCCGGCGTGATGCCGGGGCCGGCCCAGACGGCGGCGGGGGTGCCGAGCGAGCGGGCCAGGGTCAGCAGCTCGAGCGTGACCTTCTTGACCTCGCCTTCGACCTGCTCGACGAGAACGAGAATCTCCGACATTTCAGTAACTCTCCCGCTCTCAGATGAACTTCTTGGACGCGAGGAATTCGGCGGCCTTCGCGCCACCGTCGCCCTCATCCTTGACGATCGTGCCGGCCGCACGCGGCGGGGCGGCGGCGAAGTCGACGACGGAGGACCAGGCGGCGCCCAGGCCCACCTGGTCGGCGTCGATGGACGCGTCGCCGATGGCCAGCGTCTCGACCGGCTTCTTCTTGGCCGCCATGATGCCCTTGAACGACGGGTAACGCGGCTCGTTGATCTTCTCGACCACGGAGACGACGGCCGGGAGCGTGGCCTCGACCTTGTCGAAGCCGTAGTCGGTGATGCGCTGGACGGTGATCGAGGTGCCGTCGACGTCGACCTTGTTGGCCAGCGTGAGCTGCGGCGTGCCGAGGCGCTCGGCCAGCATCGCGGCCAGCACGCCGGTGCGCGCGTCGGTGGACTCGGAGCCCAGGATGACCAGGTCGAACCCGATCTTCTTGAGCACCTGCGCCATCGCGTACGAGGTGGACAGCGCGTCGGAGCCGTGCAGCGCGTCATCGCTGAGGTGGACGGCCTTGTCGGCCCCCATGGCCAGCGCCTTGCGGATGGTCTCGGTGGCCTTGCCGGGACCCATGGTGAGCACGGTCACCTCACCCTCGTGGGCCTCCTTGAGCCGCAGCGCTTCCTCGACCGCGTACTCGTCAAGCTCGTTGACCACGCCGTCGGCGGCGTCTCGGTCGAGCGTCTTGTCATCGGACCGCAGCTTGCGCTCGGTCGCAGTGTCGGGGACCTGCTTCACGCAGACGACGATGTTCATGGCCGGCGGCCGACCTCCCGTGATCGCGTGCGCCACCGCCTCGCTGCGGTGGACGCCGAATGCAATGCTGTCCAGACTGCCAGGTGCCCGGCGGGCCCCCGACAGAGGGTGTGTTCAGTTTTCCGCGAGTCATGTTACCCATGAGTAGCTTAACCGCAAACCTACAGCTACCCACTATACAGAACTTTGTTCGGTCTAGGCGGAGAGCAGGAAGACGATCCCCACCACCAGCGCCGTGCCCGCGAACAGGGCCAGCGTGAACGTGCTGAACAGCGCGGCCAGCCCGAAACAGAGCCCCACGGCCCCCGCCACGCCCGCCAGGTCCACGATCATCCGGCTGCGCCGGTAGGGGCTGCGCGAGAACAGCGCCACCCCGGCATCGGTCACCGCGCCCAGCGCGTACGCCGCCAGCAGGAACAGCGCCACCTCGGGCAGCGGCTCGCGCGCGGCGGCGGCCAGCAGCGACACGAACAGTCCCGAGCCGATCAGCCAGCGCCTGCGTACCTTCTCCCGGTGCCTGGCCCGCGACTCCTCGACCGACCTGCGAGGCCGCTCCTTGCCCGCCCGCCACTCCCTGGTGGCCAGATGGTCGGCGGCACGCACCCGGGCATGCGTGACAGGGGCGGCACCGAGCCTGGCACAGAGCTGCGCGGCCGTCGGCCGCGCGGCCGGGTCGGCGGCCAGGCACTCGCGTAACAGCGACGCCAGCCACTCCGGAACATCCTCCAGGTCAGGCTGGTGATGCACCACCCGGTACGCGACCGCGGAGGCGGGCCCCTGCCCGTACGGCTGCCGCCCCGTCGCCGCGTAGGCCAGCGTCGCCCCGAAGGAGAACACGTCGGCCTCGGGCCCCGCGCTCTTGCCCTCCAGCACCTCAGGCGCCAGGTAGCCGGGCGTGCCCACCACCGCGCCCGAGGCCGTGACCGACAGCGAGTCGAACGCGCTGGCGATGCCGAAGTCGATGACGACGGGCTCGCCCTCCGCGATCATCACGTTGGCCGGTTTGAGATCGCGGTGCACCACCCCGGCCTCGTGCATGGCGAGCAGGGCGTCGGCCAGGCCGGCGGCGAGACCGCGCAGGTCCGCGACGGGCACGGGCACGGCGCTGAGCGGGCGGCCCTGCACGTAGCGGGTCACGAGGTACGGTCTGGTGCCCTCCAGCGAGGCGTCGAGCACCTCCGCCACGTGCCGCCCGCCGACCCTGCGCATGGTCTCCACCTCGCGTGCCAGCCGGGCCAGCGCCCCGCCGTCGGCGGCGACGTGGGGGTGGAGCACCTTGACCGCGACCGTACGGCCCTCGGGGTCGAGCGCGAGGTGCACCTCGCCGAACCCGCCCGCCCCGAGCCGGGAAAGGAGCTCGTATGGGCCGAGGCGCTCACTCATACCCTCATCTCTCCCCCCGAGAGCCCGTGGGGACACTCAGGACCAGGGAGTCAGGAACCCCAGCCCGAGGTCGCTGAGCAGGCTGTCGATCATCCCGGTGATCAGCCCGATGGTGCTCTGCTTGGCGTCGCTCGCCAGGTCGTTGATCACCGACTCCGGCGCCCGCCACGGGTACCACACCGCGTCCTGCCCCAGCGCGAACATCACCGCGAACAGCGCCGCCGTGCCCACCAGCACGACCGCGACCAGCGCGGCACCCGGGCTGCGCAGCACCCCGGTGAGCGTGCGGGTGACGGCCTTGCGCGGCGCGCCGCCGCCCGGCAGCACGAACAGGCCCGCCGCGAAGGCGCCCGCCGCGAACGAGGCCGCCTCGTTGACGCTCATCTTGCCCGCCCAGTAGAGCGCGCCCCAGACGCACATGCCGAACAGCAGCGACAGCGGCACGTGCACGGCCGTCACGAGCGCGGACTTCACCAGCGCCCACGGGGTGCCGACCACCGCCAGCAGCGGATCGGCCGAGCTGCTCCCGCGCATCTGGCGCCGCTTGACCAGGTCGCCGAAGAGGTATTCGCCCAGGCGCAGCACCAGGGCGAGCGCGACGGCGACCACGCCCACCATGACCGGCATCATGACGGTCAGCGCCACCAGCGTGACCAGCAGGAGCAGGCCGACGACCTGGCTGCCGAACAGGTACTTCTTCCGCTCGGCCGGCGGCTGGTACTGGGGCGGCGGAGTGTACGGGTCAGGCTTCGCCGACCCGTGCGGTGGTCCGCTGGAACGCGGCCCACCGTACGGCCGGGCCTGCGACGGCGCCGTGGGCTGCGGCGCCGGGTAGCCGGCGACCCGCTGGTCGGCGCGCGGCACCGGCGGCCTGGCCGCGACCGGCGCGGGCACGTAGGGCGGCGGCCGCTCCTCCCGGTACGGCCGCTCCTCCCGGTACGGCCGCTCCTCCCGGTACGGCCGCTCCTCCCGGTTGGGGGGCGGCCGCTCCTCCTTGTACGGGGCCGGCGCGGCCCTGCCGTACTCCACCGGCGGCAGCAGGTCGGAGAAGGTGTCCATGGTCCGCGTCCGGTCGGCCATGCGCTTGGTGCCCGTCGGCCCGGAGGCCCCGTCGAGGGGGGCCTCGTGGAACGTGGTCACCGAGGGATCGAGCGCCCTGGCCATCCGCAGCAGCTCCTGCGCGCTGGGCCGGCTCGCCGGGTCCACCTGGAGCGCCCTGCTCAGCCAGCCGCGCAGCCACGCGGGCGACTTGTCGAGCTGCGCCCGCCCTTCCATGATGTTGAAGCAGACCGCCTCGAACGTCCCCGTGCCGAACGGCGGCGCGCCCGTCGCGGCGAAGAACACCGTCGAGGCCAGCGCGTGCACGTCGGCCGCCTGGGTGATGTCGGAGTCACGGATGATCTCGGGCGCCAGATAGCCGGGCGTGCCCACGAACATGCCGGTCTGCGTCAGCCTGGTGGCGTTCACCAGGTGGGCGATGCCGAAGTCGATGACCAGCGGCTCGCCGTTGACCAGCATGACGTTGGACGGCTTGAAGTCGCGGTGGATCACGTCGGCGGCGTGGATGGCCACCAGCGCCTGGCAGAGCCCCTGAGCGAGCCTGATGAGCTCGCGCGCCTCCAGGGGACCCTCCGACAGGACGGTGTCCTCCAGCGTGCGCCCCGGCGCGAAGCGGGTCACGACGTACGGCTGGCCGCCCACGAGCTCGGCGTCGATGACCTCGGCGACGTGCGGGCTGCGCACCCGGCGCATGGTCTCGACCTCGCGGGTCAGCCGGTCGCGCGCCTTGAGGTCGGCGGCCACGTGCGGGTGGAGGACCTTGATGGCGACCTCGCGGCCCTCGCCGTCGAGACCGAGGTGGACGACCCCCATGCCACCTTCGCCGATCTTCCTGACCAGCCGGTACGGGCCGAGGCGCTCTGATGCCTGGGTGTTCATCGCCACCTTCCCCGTGTCATCCCCCCGAGTTCCCCCTCAGACCTTCCAGCTGCTTCACCAACGGTTTGACGTTCACCGGAGTCCATACGGCCCCCCTTGATGGCTCTTCCCCGAACGTGCCGACGGCGAGGACCAGCGAGAGCGCGGCACCCGCCGCGAGGACTCCTGCTGTCACCATCGCCGCTGTTCTCGAGGGTACGAGCGATGAGAGCGTCCTGCGCATCTGTTTGCCAGGACCCTCCACTCCCGGACCCGCGCACACGGTCCACAGCGCGACCGCGGCGCCCCAGGCCAGGGCATTGGACGGGTCCATTCTGGCCACCACGGTGAGCAGCAGGGTCACCGGCAGGCCGAGGATGAGCGCGTAGAGCACCAGCGCCAGCGTGATGCCCACCGACTTGGCCAGCGCCTGAGGGTGGGCGAACACCTTGATCACGTCGGCGGCCGCCGGCCCCGCGCCCCTGCGGGCGGCGAGCCGGGGCTGGGCCAGATCGGCCGCGCGCAGCACAATCGCGACCGGGATGGCGAGGACCGCGACGAGCACGGGCACGAAGACCGCGGCCACGATCATCAGGACGAGCAGCATCGCGCTCGCCACGCCGTACGACTTGGAACGCTGCACCCCGTTGCCCGGGTGGACCGCGGGGACGTACGGCTCGTGCTGCGGGTACTGCGGCGGGATGTACGGGGGCGGCTGGAGCGGGCTCGGCGAGGGCCTCAGCTCGGGGCCCTGGACGTTCGGGACCGGCCCGTTCGGCACCGGCGTGTGGATCCGGCCGTAGTCGGGCGACTCCGGACGCACCCGCCTGGTGGGCACGTCGCCCTCGCCGGGCGGGGCCGCGACGCCGTGGTTGTTGACCGGCTGCTGCCAGGGCGGGGCCATCCCGTTCTCGCGCTGGATCCGCCGCAGTTCCTCGGGCGTCACCCTGCGGGTCGGCCACGGGTCGGGCTGGTTGGGCAGCAGCGAGACGAACTCCTGCTCCTGCGACGCGGCCGGCCGCTCCTGCGCCTCCAGCAGGCTCTTCGGCGTCACCGGCGGCGTGGAGATGTCGTACGAGGGCTTCTCCTGCACCGGCGCGAGGTCGGGCACGACCTCCTTGGGGCGGGGGACGGTCAGGATGTCGTCGGGCGAGAACGCCTTCGGCTCGGGCCGGAGCCTGGCGATCTTCTCGGTCAGCTCGGCGGCGCTGGGGCGCTTGTTCGGATTGCGCTGGAACGCCGCCTTGAGCAGCGGCTGCAACGGCGCCGGGGCGGCGCTGATGTCGGCCTTGCCCGCGGTGATGTTGTAGAAGATCATCTCCAGCGTGCCCTTGCCGAAGGGCGGCGCGCCGGTGGCCGCGAAGAGCAGCGTGCCCGCCCACGCGTGGACGTCGACCTCGGGCCCCGCCTCCTGCCCCTCGATGATCTCGGGGGCGAGGTAACCGGGCGTGCCGATGAACATGCCGGTCTGCGTCAGCCGCGTCGCGTCCACCGCCTGGGCGATGCCGAAGTCGATCAGGACGGGCCGGCCGTCGAGGATCAGCACGTTCCCCGGCTTGAGGTCGCGGTGGATCACGCCCACCGAGTGCACGGCGGCCAGCGCGGACGCCACCCCGTGCGCGACCTTGATCAGCGCGGGCAGGTCGAGGGGCCCGTCGTCCTTGACGATCTCGTCGAGGGGACGGCCGGGGACGTAGCGGGTGACGATGTACGGGCGATGACCGGTGACGTCGGCGTCGAGCACCTCGGCGATGTATTCGCTGCGCACGCGCCGCATCGTCTCGACCTCGCGCGAAAGCCGCCGCCTGGCGACCTCGTCGCCGGCGACCTCTCCACGCAGGACCTTGACCGCCACCTGCCGCCCCTGGGGGTCGACAGCGAGGTGGACAACGCCCATCCCGCCTTCACCTAGCCGCCTGAGCAGCCGGTAAGGGCCTAGTCGGTCATCGTTCATGGCATGAAGCACCATACCGGCTTAATCCCCGCCCACGAGATGAACCATGAGGCCACATTCCCACTCGTACAACGTCCAGAAAGGCCCCATCGGTTTCCCATCCCACGGTCTCGAATCGGCTTCAGTTTGCTCTCAGCCGGCCAGCGGCAGCACCTCGGCGGTCTTCAGCCCGGCCAGCGCGGCGCCGGGGACGGCCAGCTTCGACCTGCGCAGGCCGCTCCCGATCACCACCCTCGGGTGCTCGGCGACATGCGTGTCGACGAGGATCGGCCAGTCGCCCGGCAGGCCGAGCGGGGTGATGCCGCCGTACTCCATCCCGGTCAGCTCGACCGCGTCGGCCATCGGCGCGAAGCTCGCCTTGCGGGCCTCGAGGTGCCTGCGCACCACGCCGTTGACGTCCACCCGCATCGTCGCGAGCACCATGCAGGCCGCGTATCGCGTCTCGCCGCCCCGCTTGGCGGCCACGACCACGCAGTTGGCCGACTCGTCGAGTGTCACGCCGTACCGCTCGCAGAACGCGGCCGTGTCGGCCAGCTCAGGGTCGATCTCGGCCACCTCGGCACCCCCTAGGTCCGCCACGGCCTGGGCCACCGGATCGGCCAGCAGGTCGGTCCGTTCGGTCGCGGGCACCCAGTGCAGCTCCATCTCCTGATCCCATCTCCACAGATCGCTTTCTCCCAGGACCCTAACCCGGGTCACGGGAGCAGCGTGCGGCGTCACGCGGACTGCAGCACTCGCTGGTGCAGCTGGGTGACGACGCCGCGGGCCGACTCCATGGCCCCCGCCTGCCAGGCGATCAGATGGGTGAGCCAGTCGCCCGCGAAGTAAACCCTTCCGGCGGGGCGTTGCAGAAAAGTGAAGGACGAATCAAAGTCCGGCCAGCGCACCCAGCCTCCCTCGATGTGCTGCTGGCGGTGCCAGGCGACGGAGACGCTCGCGAGGAGGTTCTGGCGGTATTTGTCGCCGTGGATCTTCTTGCCCTGGGTGAGCGCTCTGCGCCTTCTGTCCTCCGGGGTGAGGGCTCCGTACAGCTCGGCGTTCTGCTCGGTGTTGTAGTAGCCGACGAGGAGGCCGCGTTCGGAGTGGTAGCCGTAGGACGGGTACCAGATGTGGGTGATGTCCAGGTCGGTCTCGGTCACGCCGCCGTAGATGCGCTCCTCCAGCTCCCACCAGCGCCTGCCGTACTCCAGGCCGATCTTGCCGGCGGCCACCGGGATCGGGGTCCTGAGCGCGGTGGTGACCTGTGCGCCGAGGTTGTGCGGGATCTTGGCGAGGAGGTGGGGCGGGAGGGCGGCGATGCAGTAGTCGGCCTTGACGCTGCCGCCCTCATAGCGGACCTCCACGCCGTCCTGGAGATTGGTGATCTTGATGACCTTGGCGCCGGTCCTGATCCGGTCCCGGCCCACCGCCTCCGTCAGCCTGGTGACGATGGCGTCCATGCCGCCGACCGGCTGGAACATGGGGGTGGCCTGCTCGTAGCCGAAGTCGTTCGTGATGGCCCGGCCGGTGCCGGCCGCGAGGACCTGGTGGAGCGAGCCGGGGGCGGCCAGCGGGGCGCCAGCCTCTATTGCCGGAAATTTCGTGAAACCGCGTCGCGTGGAGCCTTCGTACTCGAGCTTGGGGCCCAGGTCGCCGAACCTTCTGAGAAACTCCAGCAGCCTTTCCCGGTCGTCCTTGGTGAGGACCTTGTCGAGCTTGCCGACATTTGTCGCTTTTGCCAGTAATTCTGCGATATAGCCGTACATATCGGCTCGGGCGGTTCGGGCCCGCATCGTCCGGCCGTTGGTGTGCACGTACGCGGCGGCGTTGTTGTTGACGAAGGTCTCGATGGGGATGCCCAGCTCGCGGCAGTAGTCCAGCGTCACCATCCAGGGGGCGATCCGGGCGGGGCCCGCGTTGAAGTAGACGCCCTCCCCGAACGTCACGTCCTGGGCGGGGCCGTCGATCTCGGCCAGCCGGTCGCCGCCGCGTAAGGTCAGGTTCCGCCCGCCCGCCCTCTCCCTGGCCTCGAGCAGCGTGCAGTCGTAGCCGGCCTTGCCCAGCTCGTACGCGGCCGTCAGCGCCGCCACCCCGGCCCCGAGGATCACGACCTTGGCCGCCCCTTTGCCGCGCAGGCGGAAATCGCCGGGTTGGGGGGCGACGAACTGCTTGTCCTGCTCGGACGGCGCCAGGCCGAGCGCGCCCATGGCGGCGTACATGGCTCCCGCGCCACCCACCGCCCCGATCCCGACGAGCAGTCCCCGCCGGGTCAGCGCCGCCCCTTCCACGTCAGCCGCTCCCTACCCGTAAGGGCCGCTGCCGCAGGCGACCTGGCCGCCGATGGTGGCGAAGATGCCGAACAGCGCCATGATCTGGGTGAAGTCGTCGGTCGTGAACTCCGTGTGCCGCGACCCCACCGTCTTCACGCCCGGGACGAGCGCCACGGCGGCGGCGATGGCGGTGGAGTTCCACTCCACCCCAAGCGTGTACGGCGCCGGCACCACGTACGGCGTGAAGTCGGTCAACCTGCCGAGCGCCCGCGCCGTGGCCTCACGGATCCTGGCCTGGGCGACGCTGGGCGGCAGCAACTCGGCCGAGAACTTGTCGATCCCCTTCTTGACCGCCACCGTCTCGACGTCGCCCAGCAGCTCGCGCGCCTCCTCGCCGACGGCCTGGTCCCCGGTCACCAGCACGACCGGCACCCCGTGGAACCCGGCGCACGCCGCGACGAGCCGCGTCTCGCCGCACAGGTCGCCGTTGAGGTAGACGTTCTGGATCTCCTTGCCCATCCAGGTGTGGTTCAGGACGCCGTCCGGGACGCCCGCGCGGGCGTGGTAGCCCACGAAGCACGCGGCCTGGAACGACCCGTCGAGCCCCTGAGCCATCCGCTGCGCCTTCCCCGGGCCGCGGATGAGGCTCGCCCGGGGGTCGAGCAGGTCGATCCTCAGGTTCTTCGTGGACCCGTGGGCATCGTTGACCAGCACACCGGCCGCCCCGGCGTCGAACGCCCCCTCGATGGCGGCGTTGGCGTCGGCGGTCATCAGCTCGCAGCCGCGCTCGTAACCGCGCTTGCCGGCGTGCATCTCCTCGGGGTCGGTCAACCCCGTCACGCCCTCCATGTCCACCGACAGATAAACCTTCACGCGTCCTTACTCCTCTTTCCGGGGCTGGGGATGGCTCAGCGGCCCCATGTCTCCACCTGGCGGACCTGGTCCCGCGTCATCAGCCCCACGTGCTCGTCCATGAACGCCGCCGCCTCCCCGCGCCACTGCGCGGGGATCTCCTCGAGTGCCCGTGGGTAGCAGCGGTCCAGCCAGCTCGTGGACTCCTCCGTGACGTCGAAGTAGTCGAGCGCCCCCGCGAAGAGCGTGTTCTCGATGCCGGGCACGCGCGCCAGCCCGTACTGGATCATCTCCATCCCCCCGTACGGCGGCTTCCTGAGCCACTTCCTGGCGACCGGGCGGTCGGCGGTGATGGGCGTGTCGAGCGGGCGGCGCTCGACGGCGGCCTGGATGAGCTCCTTGTAGAGGCACTTCCCGCAGGTACGGCAGGGGCCGTCGGCGCCGCGCAGGCACCAGCGCACGTAGTCCTTGAGGTCGGAGCCCAGGGCCAGGCGCATCGTGGTCGCCTCGCTCACCCCGCCGACGGGCAGCACGATGTGCACGCCCGCGGCGGCGAACAGCCTGCCCCACCTGCCGTGCGGCGACCACATGGGATTGTCGGGCGTGTAGCGCCACAGGTAGCGGCCGCCGCCGAGCCAGCGGGAGCCGAGCTCGTAGCCGAAGCCCAGGCCGCCGAGGTCCAGCTGATCGGCCAGCAGCAGCGCGCCCGCCGCGACCGCGTGGTGCTCGGGGTAGCCGGGGCGGGGTTCGGCCAGGGTGAACTCGAGATCGGAGGTGACCGTGCTCAGCTCGCGCCCCGTCTTCGCGGCGAGCTTGGCCAGGACGTCCGACCGGTAGTGGGACCAGCGGTTGGGGACGCGCGGATGGGGCACCCGCCGGAAATGGACGAAGGGCGCCTCGGGGTGGATCGTGGCCGCCGCCACGGAGTCCGCGCCGCCGCTGTACGAGATCGCCAGCCTGCCGCCGGCCTGCCGCGGCTCCGCCCCCACCGGGACCGCCTCGACGCCCCAGCCGGCGTGCAGCGCCTCGGCCACCCGGGCGGAGACGGCGCGGTCGAAGGAGATCCGCTTCCTGGTCCACGGCGCCACGACCGTCCAGGCGGCGACGGCGAAGAGGTCGGGGTGGGCGTCGTCGGGGACGCCGCCGACGGAGCAGGAGTTGGTGGCGAGCTTGACGGGATGCTCGTCCGAGGCCTTGCCCGTGATCTCGTCCTCCGCGTCGAGGCGGAAGGTGAGACCCGTGCCGGCCCAGGTCACGCGCACGGCTGCTCGCCGGATTTCTCAGCGGTACGGCCGGCGCGGAGGTCGTCGATGGCCTGCCAGACCAGGACCTCGTTCTGGAGGACGCCGTCCAGCGCCTTCGCCGTCTCCTGGGCGAGCCGGTGAGCGTCGTCGATCTTCGCCTTGTCGCTCTTGCCGATCAACGGCGGGCGGGCGTTCCTGAGGCGCTCGACCTCGCTCTGGAGCGTGGCCATCTCCCGCCGGAGCGTCTGGACCTCCCACAGCGCGTCCCTGATGTCCTGACGGTGATCGGAAATGGAGATGTAGCGTGAGTCGAACCACGTACGCACGGCCTTCCGGAGCCGCACGGGGACCAGGACGCGCATCATGAAACGTCACCATACTGGCAAACCCGCGCCCGAAAGGACGAGCTAACTGAATGGGTCGAATTCTCGCTAACGACCTGTGAATTTGGGCTTGGCCTTCTCCGCGAACGCCCGCATGCCGATCTTGGCGTCGTCCGTGGCGAAGAGGCCGGCGAACTGCAGGCGCTCGACCTCGAGACCGGTGTCGAGATCGACCTCCAGGCCCCGGTCGACGGCCTGCTTGGCGGCGCGGAGCGCGACCGTGGGGCCGCCGACGAACGTGGCGGCCCACTCCAGGGCGGCCGTGTAGACCTGCTCGTCGGGCACCACCCGGTCCACCAGGCCCATCGCGAGCGCCTCCGGGGCGGGCACGTGGCGGCCCGTGAAGATCAGGTCCTTGGCCCGCGCCGGGCCGATCAGGCGCGGCAGGCGCTGGGTCCCGCCGGCGCCGGGGATGATGCCGAGCAGGATCTCCGGCTGGCCCAGCTTGGCCGACTCCCCCGCGACCCGGAAGTCGGCGCAGAGGGCGAGCTCGCAACCGCCGCCCAGGGCGTATCCGGTGATGGCGGCGATGACCGGCTTGCCGATCTGGGCGACCGCCGTGAAACAGGCCTGGAGCGTGCGGGAGTGGGTGGCCATGTCGGCGTAGGACATGTCGGCCATCTCTTTGATGTCGGCGCCCGCGGCGAAGACCTTCTCCCCGCCGTACACGATGACCGCCTGCGCCTGCGGGTCGGCGTCCACCTCGCGGGCCGCCTCGGCGATCTCCCGCTGGACCTGGCTGTTGAGGGCGTTCATCTTCGGACGGTCAAGACGGATCGTGGCGATCTGGTCGGCCACCTCGACGCTCACAAACTCACCCATGGACCCGAACCTAACATCAGGCCCACGACGTCAGTGGGCGGCGGCCATCACCTCGTCCACCGACTTCTTGCTCCGCGACACCCGTACGAGCGCCGCCGACAGCCGCGCCAACTCGTCGTTCGAGTGGGCGAGCCGGGCCAGCGGCCGCTCCTGGCGCGGCAGCCCGAGCTTCTCCGCCCCCTCCAGCACCCGCTTGTCCAGGTGCGGCGCCACCTGGGGCCACACGGCCTGGACCTCGCGCAGGAAGATGTCGGCGCCCGTCGGGCCGATGCCGGGGAACTCCATCAGCAGCTCCGTGATCCTGCGGGCATCGCCGCCGGCCTCGTCGCGCAGGCGGCGCAGGTCGCCCTTCCAGCGCTCCAGGAGCAGCTCGGCGGCCTTGCCCAGCATGGTCGAGGTGCGCTCGTCGTAGCGGCGGTAGTGGCCGCGGCCCAGCGCGTCCACGCGCTGCTGCCAGCTCGCCTCCCGCATGGCCCTGGGGGTGCTGTACCCCGCCTTGAACAGCTCTTTGGCGGCCGCGACCGCGATCTCGGCCGAGATGCGGGCACTGAGCAGGACGGCCAGGACGAGCAGCTGGTACAGCGGCTTGGGCTGGTCGGCGAGCTTGATGCCGGCCTCTTTGGCGAACGTCCGGCCGTAGCGGTCGAGCAGGACGTCGAGGACGGCCTTGTCGGTCTTACCCATGCTTGCTCCGCTACCCGTGACCTGCGGTGACATGCCGGGTTTGGGACGAGGGTCGTGGGGGAGGCGAAGGGTTCGTCGATGGCGAAGGAGTTCGCTGTGCTGACATTGACCGAGAACGCCGTCGTGGCGATCCGTGATCTGATGGTCGGAGAGGACGTGCCCGCCGACGCGGGCCTGCGCATCTCCCCGAAGCCCGATGAGGCGGGGACGCTCGAGCTGTCTCTGGCGAGCACGCCGCACCAGGGCGACCAGGTGGTCGAGAAGGAGGACGTACGCGTCTTCGTCGCGGAGGACGTGGTGCAGATCCTCGACGACAAGTCGCTCGACGCTCAGCCGGGCGTGCCGGGGCAGCCCAACTTCCGCCTGAACAGGAGGTAGTCACCCCAGAGCCGGACTCGGTTCCGGGCGGGCGCACGTCGCCCGCCCGGCCTCCGGTCCTTCCGCAATGAGTTGCGCTCCCGAGGGCGATTCGTGTCACGATGACGAGGCGTCCGATTCAGGGAGTGCCCGATGTGCGACGATCCACTGCTTCCCGCACCTGTGGCCCGCGCGCTGGCCGAATACCGTGCGCTGCGTGACGCGCACGGCCCCTGCTGGGGCGAGCCGCCCATCACGTACGTCGTCCAGGCCTGGGCCACCGTCTTCCTCGACGGCCGCTACGACTACTGGAAGGCGGCGCTGCGGCAGCTCGGCGAGCGCCATCCTCCGGAGCAGGTCGAGCAGCACCTCGACGAGGTGGACGTGGAGCGGGCGGTGCGCGACGCGCTCGCGGGCGACGTGCTCGACAACCTGGCGGCGCTGCGCCTGACGCCCGAGGGGTTCGCGCTGGCCGCCGAGACGCGGGTGGTGCTGGACGACCGGCCCTTCCGTACGTCGCTGCTGCTGGACTCCAGCACGGACGAGCCCGTCACGGTGGTCGTGGACGGCACGCCGTACGAGGTGGCGCCCCATGGGGCCAGGGTGGTGGCGCTGGAGCGGGACGTCAGCGTCGGCGGTGAGCCTGTCGATCTGTCGCCGCTGCGCAGGCGGGCCGAGGCGGCCGCGATCAGGGTGCGGGCGGGGTTCCCGTGCCGGTGGAGCGTGACGGGCGCGAACGGGCAGGGCTGGTACCCGGACGGCGCGCCGCCCAAGGTGGACTCCCACCGCCGGCCGTACTTCCACGGCGACGACCTCGTGGTCGCGGTGCCCGCCGAGCCGATCACGGTGACGGTGGCCAGGGGCATGGAGTACACCACGTCCGAGCTGGTCGTCACGCCGGAGGCGGGCGCGGAGACGCTGGTGGAGCTGGCGCCCGAGCGGCTGTACGACGCCGCCGCCCGCGGCTGGTACGGCGGCGACATGCACGTGCACCTCAACTGGATGGGCGAGGAGCCCGCCGCGCCCGCGCTGGCCGCGGCGGCGCAGCACGGCGAGGACCTGCACGTGCTCAACCTGGTGGCGGGCAACGTCTCGAGCGAGCGCGTCTACGACGTCGAGGCGCTGGCGCACTGGGCGGGCGAGGACCTGCCGTGGTCCGACGACCGGCACGTGGCCAGGATGGGCGTGGAGTACCGCAACGACCTGATCGGGCACGTGACCGCGTTCGGGGTGCGGAGGCCGCCGCGGCGCTACCACACGGGCTTCGAGGGCACGATCGACTGGCCGCCCAACGCGGTGGCGCTGGAGGAGCTGCGGGCGCTCGGCGCGGTGACGGGGTACGGGCACCCGTTCCACACGGCGTTCACCGACGATGACCCGCCCGACGTGGTGCTCGAGAGCGGACGCTGCGCGGCCAGGGAGATCGTGGCCGACGCCGCGCTCGGCCTGATCGACACCCTCGACGTGCTCAACCACTCCTCGCTCGCCGGCACCGCCGGCGTCTACCGCCGCCTGATCGGCGCGGGCAACCGGCTCGCGGTCACCGCGGGCACCGACGCCGTGCTCTCCTTCTGCCGCCGCGGCACCGCCTCCAGCCCGCCGGGGTGGGCGCGGGTGTACGCGAACGTCGCGGGCCCGCTCACCGCCGAGTCCTACACCGAGGCGATCCTGCTCGGCCGCACCTTCGCCACCACCGGGCCGTGGCTGGAGCTCACCGTGAACGGCCACGGCCCAGGCGACACGCTGGAGCTGGCGCCGGGGCAGCGCGTGGAGATCGTGCTCTCCTCCGTCGGACCGGAGGTCGAGTCGCTGGAGATCCGCACCGCCGAGGGCGTGCTCGCGCAGGGCCCACCCGGACGGCTGGTCGCGACGACGACGGTGGACGAGCCGACGTACGTGGTCGCGGTGGCCTCGGGCGGCCCGCATCCACGTGCCACGCACGGGTCGGGCGCGTACGCGCACACCAGCCCGGTGTACGTGGACGTCGCGGGCGGCCACGTGGCCAGGGAGGCGGACGTGCGCTGGTGCCTGGCCTGGCTGGACCGGCTGGAGGTGCTGCTGCGGGAGCAAGGCACGTTCGCCGGCGCCGCACAGCTCGACGACCACCTGGACCTCTACGAGCGCGCCCGGGCCGTCTACCGCAAGCGGCTCCCCCAGGGCTCCGTCCTTTGATGCCCTCCCCGGCTACGCGCCGATGGTGTCGAGCTCCGCGACCGCGTCCGCGGGCAGGACGAGGCCGGCGGCCGCGACGTTCTCGCGCAGGTGGGCCACGGAGGAGGTCCCCGGGATGAGCACGATGGTGGCCGAGCGCCGCAGCAGCCAGGCCAGGGCGACCTGCTGCGGCGAGGCGCCCAGGCGGTCGGCCACGGCGGAGAGCGTCTCCGACTGGAGCGGGGTGAACCCGCCGAGCGGGAAGAACGGGGCGAAGGCGATGTTCTCGGCCGCGCACCGGTCGACGAGCGCGTCGTCCTCCCGGTTGGCCAGGTTGTAGAGGTTCTGCACGGTGACGACCGGGGCGATGGCCTGCGCCTCGGCGAGCTGGGCCGCCGAGGCGCCGCTGAGGCCGAGGTGGCGGATCAGGCCCTCCTTCCGCAGCTCGGCCAGGGTGCCGAACTGCTCCGCGATGGAGTCATCGGTGGTCCCCAGGTGGGAGCCCAGGCGCAGGTTCACGACGTCGAGGACGTCCGCGCCCAGGTGCTGGAGGTTCTCGCGTACCTGGGCCTTGAGGTCGTCGGGGGCCAGCGAGTGGATCCAGCTGCCGTCCGGCCCGCGGCGCGCGCCGACCTTGGTGACGATGTGCAGGCCCTCCGGGTACGGGTGCAGGGCCTCCCTGATGATCTCGTTGACCACGGTGGGCCCGTAGAAGTCGGCGGTGTCGATGTGGTTGACGCCCAGCTCGACGGCTTCGCGCAGCACGGCGACGGCCTGGTCGCGGTCCGCGGGCGGTCCGAAGACGCCGGGGCCGGCCAGTTGCATGGCGCCGTACCCCATGCGGTTGAGGGTGAGCCCTTCGGCGAGCGGGAGAGCCCCGCCGGGGACGTTGTTCGATGTCATGCGGACAGTGTCCGGCGTGCCGCCCCGGGGTGGCAGTACCCCGCTGTTCCTGGGGGTGTCAGGGCCAGTCACCTGCGGGAGGACGGCGGCTACCGTGGATGGGGTGAACGGCACGAACGCGCTCGGTGAGTTCCTGCGCGCCCGGCGGGAGCTGGTGCGGCCAGAGGACGTCGGGATCAGGGGCGTGGGCCTGCGGCGGGTGCCCGGCCTTCGCCGGGAGGAGGTCGCGACGCTCGCCGGCATCAGCTCGGACTACTACCTCCGCCTGGAGCAGGGCCGTGACCGCAACCCCTCGGTCCAGGTCCTCGAAGCCCTGGCCGCCGTACTGCGCCTGGACGCCGACGCGACCGCCCACATGATCGCGCTGGCGCGGGAGCGCTCCTCCCCGGCTCGGGCGACGCGGAAACGGAAGCCTCCCAAACCGGAGCAGGTGCCGCCGAGCATTCAGCAGCTCATCGACGGCTGGACGACGAACCCGGCGTACGTGCAGAACAAGCTCACCACCGTACTCGCGGCGAATGCCCTGGCGGCGGCGCTGTCGCCGAACTACGCCCCAGGGGTGAACATGCTCAGGGCCGTGTTCCTCGACCCCTCGGAGCGGGAGCTGAGACGGGACTGGGCCGAACTGACGGAGGACGGAGTGGCCAGCCTGCGCGCCCGCGTGGGGGCGGACGTCGACGATCCGCGGCTGGTGGAGCTCGTCGGGGAGCTGTCGCTCAGGAGCGAGCGGTTCCGGCTGCTGTGGGCCCGCCACGACGTGCACCTCCAGACGGCCCGCCTCAGCCGCCTGCGGCATCCGCTGGTCGGCGACCTCGAGCTGCAGTCGAACAAGCTCGCCGTCAGCGGCACCGACGGTCTCACCCTGGTCGTCTTCCACGCCGAGCCCGGCAGCCGGAGCGCCGAGCTGCTGGGGCTGCTGGGCAGCCTCGCCGCCGGAGATTCAGCGGTTTGACATCAAGCAAGGTTGAGGTTGCAGGCTCGAAGCACGAGTTGACCTCTGTCTTCGGGAGAGCACCATGCATGCCGTCGTCCTGCACGCCTTCGGCCCCGCCGAGAACCTCCGCTACGAGACCGTCCCCGATCCCGTGCCCGGCCCCGGCCAGGTGCGCATCGCCGTGAAGGCGGCCGGGGTGCACCTGGTCGAGACGATCCTGCGGTCGGGGCGGGCCGGTGCGTCGCTGCCGCCGCAGCCCGAGCTCCCGACGATCTTCGGCGGCGAGGTGGCAGGACGCGTGGACGAGGTCGGTCCGGGGGTCGATCCGTCCTGGATCGGCCGGGACGTGGTGACCTCGTACGGCCGGCCCGGCGGCTACGCGGAGCTGGCGGTGGCCGACGTAGCGTCCGTTCACCCGATCACCATCGGCTACGAGACGGCCGTGGCCATGATCGTCACCGGGGTGACGGCGCTGCAGTTCCTGGACGTGGCCGAGCTGACCCCCTCCGACGTCGTGCTGGTGACCTCGGCGGCCGGCGGGATCGGGCGCCTGCTCATCCAGTACGCGCGCAGGGTCGGCGCCAAGGTGGTCGGCGCGGCCGGCGGTCCCGCCAAGGTGGCTGCCGTACGGGAGCTCGGCGCGGACCTCGCGGTCGACTACGACCAGCCCTCCTGGCAGGAGAGCGTCGCCAAGGAGCTGGGCGGCCGTACGGTCACGGCGCTGCTCGACGGGGTCGGCGGCGACAAGGCGCGGGCCGCGTTCGAGCTGCTGGCCGACGGCGGCCGGTACGTGACCATCGGCAACGCCTCGCAGCAGGACTTCCTGCCCGACCCCCAGACGGTCAAGGAGCGGGACCTCACCGTGACCAACGCCCTGATGCTGCTGCTCAGCGGGCCGAACACGAGGCCGCAGTACGAGGTCCGCGCGCTGGCGGCGGCCACCGAGGGCACGCTGGCGCCCGCCGTGCAGACGTTCCCGCTCGCGCAGGCGGCAGCCGCCCACGCGGCGCTCGAGACCAGGGCGACCACCGGCAAGGTCGTCCTCATCCCTTGACCGCGTGCCGGGGGCCGATCAGCCGATAATGCTTTCACCTCCCGGACGCCGAACCTCTACCGTGTACGCCGTGACGACTCAGGTGATCGTGCTCAATGGCGGCTCCAGCGCAGGCAAGTCCTCGATCGTCCGGCACCTGCAGGCTGTCCTGCCGCGACCATGGCTCGCCTTCGGGGTCGACTCGCTCATCGAGGCGATGCCTGCGTCCATGCAGGCATCGGACGGAGGCATCGAGTTCGCCTCCGACGGCGGAGTCGATGTCGGGCCGGAGTTCATGGCGCTGCAGAGCGCGTGGATGGAGGGGATCGCCGCGATGGTCCGTGCCGGGGCCCCGGTCATCATCGATGATGTCTTCCTCGGTGGAGGAGCGTCCCAACAGCGGTGGCAACGGGTTTTCGGCGGACTGGACGTCCTGTGGGTCGGCGTCAAGTGTGACAGCGCGATCGCCGCCGAGCGCGAGAGGGCTCGGGGGGACCGGGTCCCGGGAATGGCCGTGGGGCAGGCGGAGGTGGTCCACAAAGGGGTGGTCTATGACGTGGTGGTGGATACCACGCAGACCGAGTCCCTGGTGTGCGCGAAGATCATCGCCGGTCGGGTGTGACAAGCGCGCCCGGCGGGCGACGGGATGTGGTGTTTGTCCTGGTCCGGCTGCCACTGTGTTAAGGGGTGAAGAATACCTTCGCAAAGATCTCGCGCGAGAAGGAAAATGTTGAGACGCTGATCCCACTTACGTGGCCCCCCAGTCCAAGGAGTGGTTCATGCGCCGCCTATTGGCGATCTCCGTGGTCGCCCTCCTGCCCTTAACCGCCGCCCCAGCGGCCAACGCCGAAGAGCCGGCCGGCCGCCAGGAGGCCTTCGCGGCCGCCGCCCAAGAGTTCAAGGTGCCGGAGAGCGTCCTTCTCGGTGTGTCGTACCTCGAGTCGCGGTGGGACGCCCATGCCGGGCAGCCCTCCAACAGCGCCGGGTTCGGCCCCATGCATCTGACCGACGCCGCCGCCTTCGCCACGTCCAACCACCACGGTGACGGCGCCGAGGACGCGCGAGGGGACGAGAGCCGGCCCCTGCCCAGTCCGGAGCCCTCCTCCGCCCCGGCCGACATCCCCGCCTCCCTCCGCACCATGGAGCGGGCCGCGGAGCTGACCGGGGAGAGTCACGAGCGGCTGCGTACCGACGATGCCGCCAACATCCGGGGTGGCGCGGCGCTGCTCGCCGACTACCAGAAGGCGCTCGGCGCGCCGCTGAGCGAGGACCCGGGCGAGTGGTACGGCGCCGTCGCCAAGTACTCCGGGGCGGAGGAGGCCGGCGCGGCCAAGTTCTTCGCCGACGAGGTGTACACGACGATCAAGGAAGGCGCCGCGCGGACCACCGACGACGGGGAGCAGGTGACGCTGCCCGCCGTACCGGATCTCGAGAAGATCGAGAAGTGGCTCGAGAAGCTCGGCCTGCGCCACGAGCGGAAAGATGGCGTCGAGTGCCCGGCCTCCGTCTCCTGCGAGTGGATCCCCTCCGCCTACCAGCAGTTGCCGCCCCCCAAGGACTACGGCCACTACGACCTGGCGAACCGGCCGTTCAGCCAGAAGATCGAATACATCATCATTCATGACATGGAGGGATACTTCGCCCCCTCCATCCGCATGAACCAGGACCCCACGTACGGCGCCAGCTGGCAGTACTCGATCCGCTCCACCGACGGCCACATCGCCCAGCACGTCAAGGGCAAGGACGTCGCCTGGCAGGCCGGCAACTGGTACGTCAACGCCAAGTCCATCGGCATCGAGCACGAGGGCTTCCTGGCCGAGGGCAGCACCTGGTACACCGAGGCGATGTACCGGTCGAGCGCGCGGCTGGTCCGCTACCTGGCCCTCAGGTACGGCATCCCGCTCGACCGCGCCCACATCCTGGGCCACGACAACGTCCCCGGCACCCTGCCCACGACCGTGAAGCAGATGCACGAGGACCCGGGCCCGTTCTGGGACTGGGCGCACTACTTCCAGCTGATCGGCGCCCCGCTGCACCAGTTCGGCGGCCCCAGGTCGGGCTCGATCATGATAAAGCCGGACTTCGCGACGAATAAGCCGTACTTCTACGGGTGCGACCGCAAGAACCCGAACGCCGACTGCCCGCCGCTCCCCGCGAGCACCGTCTGGCTCCGCACCGAGCCGAGGCAGGACGCGCCGCTGGTCAAGGACATCGGCAAGCACCCGACCGGCGACTCCCTCTACAGCGTGTACGACCACAGCGCCCGGGCCACCACCGGCCAGCGCTTCGCCGTGGCCGAGCGCCAGGGCGACTGGACGGCCATCTGGTACCTCGGCCAGAAGGCCTGGTTCTACAACCCCGCGAGCGCGCCGACCGCCGTCCCGTCAGCGGGCCTGGTGGTCACGCCGAAGCCGGGCAAGGCCACGGTCCCGGTGTACGGCAGGGCCTACCCCGAGCAGGAGGCGTACCCGGCCGACATCCCGTACCAGGCGGTGACCCCGCTGCAGTACACGTTCTCGGCAGGCGAGAAGTACACGCTGGCCGGAGCGGCGCCCGCCGAGTACTACCGGGCGGTCACCTTCACCATGGACCAGGACCACAAGGTGGTCCGGGGCAAGACGAAGTACCTGCAGATCCAGTTCGGCCACCGCGTGATGTTCGTCAAGGCTGACGACGTGCAGGTGACGTTCTCCGGGTGAACTCCTTGACGGCGCGCCTGGTGCTCGCGAGCGCCTCCTGAGAGGAGTCGTACGTGCGCTGGGCGACGCCGACGAAGACGCAGTCGACGACGAGGAGCTGGCTGATCCTGCTGGCCAGGGCGCCGGGACGGAACTCCGTCTCGCGCCCGGCGGAGATCAGCACGTGTTCGGCCAGCTCCGCGATGGACGAGCGCGGGTTGTTCGTGATCGCGACCGTGGTGGCCCCGGCCTCCTTGGCCCGGGTCAGCGGCTCGATCACGTCGGGCGTCTCCCCCGAGGTGCTGATGCCGATCGCCACGTCGCCCTCCCTGAGCAGCACCGCGCTGGTCAGCGCCAGGTGCGCGTCCTGGAAGGCGTGGCTGGACAGCCCGATGCGCAGCAGCTTCTGGGCGACGTCCTCGGCCACCAGCCCGGAGGCGCCCACGCCGTACGCGTCGATCCGCCGCGCCCCCACGATGGCGTCCACGACCAGCCCCAGCCGCTCGGAGGTCAGCTGGGCGACGGTGTCGTTGATCGCCTCGGACTCGGCCCGCGCCACCTTCTGGATGACCTCCGACAGCGGATCGTCGGGCGCGAGGTCACCGGGCACGAGCCGGTCGGGCTGCGCGGCGGCCGCCGCCAGGGCCAGCCTGAGCTGCGGATAGCCCGCGAACCCGAGCAGCCTGGCGGTGCGCACGATCGTGGCCTCGCTCGTGCCGGAGGCGGCGGAGAGCTCCGTGATGGTGCTCCTGGCCACCGTCGCGGGGTCCTCGAGGATGAGCCGGGCGACGGTCTGAGCGGCCGGCGTCAGGGACGGCAGCACACCGCGGACCGTGGCCACCAGAGTGTCGGCCCGCAGGCCGTTGCCGCTGTCGTCCACGTCCTGATTATGCCGTCCGTTTACCGCAATTTGCCGTCGCCCTGGCCCCACGTTTAACGCAATGTGCCGTTCGTCATGCCCACGGGCTCCTCTGGCACGGCGATAAGTCCCAATTCTGCGGGAGTATCCATCAGGGGGTGGTACGGCACCACCCGCACGGTGTATCCGAAAGCTCCCGTACGGTCGAGCGGGACCGCGCCCGTGTAGTGAGCCCGCCCGTCGTCGTCCGTCGACACGACGGCGAGCTTCGCGTACGCCGGACGCACCAGCTCGTCGTGCGGCCCGACCTTGCCGTAGGCCACCTCGACCAGCACGTCGCCGGGCTCGAGCTCGCCGAGCGCGACCGTGGCACGCAGCTCGACGGAGGCGCCCACCTCCGGCGTGTCCCCTACGCCCGAGGCTTCGACATGCTCGACGCGCACCCCCGGCCAGGCCTGGGCGACCCGGACCTTCCAGGCCGCGAACGCCTTCGCCGGCGCGTACGACTCGGCCGACAGCGCGCGGGCGGAGGCGGCGGCCGGGCTGTAGAGATCGACCACGTAGTCCCGCAGCATCCGGCCGGCCAGCACCTTCGGCCCCAGCGAGGTGAGGGTGTGCTTGACCATCTCCATCCAGCGCCGCGGCTGCCCGTCGAAGGCCCGGTCGTAGAACCGGTCGGACACCTCGTGCTCGATCAGGTCGTACAGGGCGGCGGCCTCCAGCTCGTCCCGCCGGTCCGGGTCAGTCACGCCGTCGGCGGTCGGGATCGCCCAGCCGTTGGTGCCGTCGTACCACTCGTCCCACCAGCCGTCGCGGATCGACAGGTTGAGCCCGCCGTTCAGCGCGGACTTCATCCCCGAGGTGCCGGACGCCTCCAGCGGGCGCAGCGGGTTGTTCAGCCATACGTCGCAGCCCTGGGTCATGAGCTGGCCGAGCGCCATGTCGTAGTCGGGCAGGAAGACGATGCGGTGGCGCACGGTCGGGTGATCGGCGAACTTGACGATCTGCTGGATCAGCTTCTTCCCGCCCTCGTCCGCGGGGTGCGCCTTGCCGGCGATCACGATCTGCACGGGCTTGTCCGGGTCGAGCAGCAGCTCGGTCAGCCGTTTGGGGTCGCGCAGCATCAGCGTGAGCCGCTTGTACGACGGCACCCGCCGGGCGAAGCCGATGGTCAGCACCTCGGGGTCGAGGGCGTCGTCGATCCAGCCGAGCTCGGCGTCGGACGCGCCCCGCTCGCGCCACGACCGGCGCAGGCGCACCCGGGCGCCCTCGACCAGCCGCTTGCGCAGCGTGCTCCTGATCTGCCAGATGTCGGCGTCGGAGATCTTCTGGATGCCCTCCCAGCCGCGGGCCCGCTCCAGCAGCGAGGGCACCTCCCGCACGGCCAGCTCCATGAGCTCCCGGCCGACCCAGGTGGGCGCGTGCACGCCGTTGGTGATCGAGCCGATCGGCACCTCGTCGCGGTCGAAGCCCGGCCAGAGATCCTTGAACATCTCCCGGCTGACCTTGCCGTGCAGCTCGGAGACGCCGTTGACGCGCTGCGCCAGCCGCATGCCCATGACCGCCATGTTGAACCGGCCGGGGTCGGCCTCGGCGCCCAGCGCCAGGATCCGCTCGACAGGCACGGTCGGCCAGGCGTTCGAGCCGCCGAAGTGGCGCTCGATCATGTCCACGGGGAACCGGTCGATCCCCGCGGGGACGGGCGTGTGCGTGGTGAACACCGTGCCCGCCCGGACAGCCTCCAGCGCCTCGTCGAACGAGAGCCGCGCCTCGGTCAGCTCGCGTATGCGCTCGAGGCCGAGGAAACCGGCGTGGCCCTCGTTCGTGTGGAACACCTCGGGCTCGGCGTGCCCGGTGATCCTGCAGTATGCCCGGATCGCGCGTACGCCACCCACCCCCAGCAGCAGCTCCTGCATGAGCCGGTGGTCGGTGCCGCCGCCGTAGAGGCGGTCGGTGACGTCGCGAGCGGCGGTGTCGTTCTCGGCCACGTCGGAGTCGAGCAGCAGCAGCGGCACCCGGCCCACCTGGGCCACCCACACCTGGGCGTGCAGCTCGCGCTCGTCGGGCAGGGCGATGCGGACCTTGACGGGCTCGCCCTCGGGCTCCTTCAGCAGGCTGAGCGGCAGGCCGCCCGCGTCGAGCGACGGATAGTGCTCCAGCTGCCAGCCCTCGGGCGACAGCGACTGCGTGAAGTAGCCGTGGCGGTAGAGGAGGCCGACCGCGAGGATCGGCACGCCCAGGTCGCTGGCCGCTTTGAGGTGGTCTCCCGCGAGGATGCCCAGGCCGCCCGAGTACTGCGGCAGCGCGGCGGCGATGCCGTACTCCGGCGAGAAGTAGGCGATGGCGCGCGCCGCGTCGGGCAGCGTCTGGTACCAGCGCGGCGATGTCATGTATTCGCGCAGGTCATCGGCTGCGTCGGCGAGGCGTCGCAGGAAGCGGCGGTCTGAGGCGAGCTCGTTCAGTCTGGCGGGGCTGACGGCGCCGAGCAGGGCGACGGGATCGTGCCCGACCTGCTCCCAGAGCTCGGCATCGACCTCCGAGAAGAGGTCCGTGGTCTCCGGATGCCAGGACCAACGGAGATTGTGCACGAGCTCGCCGAGGGCGGCCAGCTCCGCGGGCAGGACGGTGCGGACGGTAAACCGGCGGATAGCTCTCACGTTTCTGCACCCTACGGGCTAGGAGGGACCTCTGAGTCCTTCACCCTCATCAAGACCGTTCAAACCCCTTCCGGGACAAGGCATGAAGGCGGACGTTTGGGGCAACTTTCCTCATTGTTGGCTCTCCCGCGGGCACACTCGGGAGGTCTATCCACTGCTGTCCACAATTTACATGCAAGGATCGTTCCTATGGCGGGACGCGACCAGCGGCCCACCCGAGCTGCATCGACACGGAAAGCCTCCGGCGGCACCGAGCGTGCCGTCGCAAACCCTTGAATGCGATGATCGGACGAATTCCCATCACGGACATCTCCCCCGTCGTCGACTGCGGGCAGTGGCCCGCCAAGGCGGTCGCCGGCGAGACCTTCCAGGTCTCCGCGACCGTGTTCAGAGAGGGCCATGACGCCGTGGCGTCGGGCGTGGTGTTCACCTCGCCCGACGGCCAGCGCGGGCGTCTGAGACGAATGCGCGAGCTCGCCCCCGGCACCGACCGCTGGGGCGTGGATGTGTGCCTGCCCGCCGAGGGTGACTGGCTGTTCCGCGTGGAGGCGTGGAGCGACCCGATCAGCACGTGGCTGCACGACGCCGAGATCAAGATCCCGCGCGGCATGGACGTCGATCTCATGTGCGAGGAGGGCGCCCGGCTGTTCGAGCGCGCCGCCAAGGCAGTACGGGCGGCCGACTGCCCGAACGGCCAGCCCAGGAACGGCGCCACGACGCAGAACGCCAACGCCAACGGCAAGGGCAGCGCCAACGGCAACGGCGACAGCGCCTGCGGGCACCGGGCGGCCCTGCTCGCCGTCTCCGCCACCCTGCGTGACGAGGAGCTGGACCCCAGGGCCCGGCTCTCGATCGCGCAGTTGCCGGAGACGGCCGCGCTGCTGGAGTCGCACCCGTTCCGCGAGCTGGTGACCAGGTCCAAGTCCCACAAGGTCAGGGTGGACCGGCGCAGGGCGCTGTACGGCTCGTGGTACGAGTTCTTCCCCAGGTCGGAAGGGTCGGTCGTCAACGAGCTGGGCATCTCCAAGTCCGGAAATTTCCAGACTGCTGCCAAGCGGCTGCCCGCCATCGCCAAGATGGGCTTCGACGTCGTCTACCTGCCGCCCATCCACCCGATCGGCACGACGTTCCGCAAGGGCCGCAACAACACGCTCAGCCCCGAGCCCGACGAGCCGGGCTCGCCCTGGGCCATCGGCTCCGAGGACGGCGGCCACGACGCCGTCCATCCCGATCTGGGCACCCTCGCGGACTTCGACGAGTTCGTGGGCCGTGCCAAGGAGCTGGGCATGGAGATCGCGCTCGACTTCGCGCTCCAGTGCTCGCCCGACCACCCGTGGGTCAAGGAGCACCCCGAGTGGTTCACGATCCGGGCGGACGGCTCCATCGCCTACGCCGAGAACCCGCCGAAGAAGTACCAGGACATCTACCCGATCAACTTCGACAAGGACCCCGAGGGCATCTACGCCGAGGTCAGGCGGGTGCTGCGGCACTGGATGGACCACGGGGTGCGGATCTTCAGGGTGGACAACCCGCACACGAAGCCGGTCGGGTTCTGGGAGCGGCTGCTGGCCGACATCCACACGACCGACCCGGACGTGATCTTCCTGGCCGAGGCGTTCACCCGGCCGCCGATGCTCCGCTCGCTGGCCAAGGTGGGCTTCCACCAGTCGTACACGTACTTCACGTGGCGGAACACGAAGCAGGAGGTGGAGACGTACCTCACGGAGCTGGCCCAGGAGACCTCCGCCTACCTGCGGCCGAACCTGTTCGTGAACACGCCCGACATCCTGCACGAGTACCTGCAGCACGGCGGCGTGCCCGGGTTCAAGATCAGGGCGGTGCTGGCCGCGCTGGCCTCCCCCACGTGGGGGGTCTACTCGGGGTACGAGCTCATCGAGAACGTTCCGGTACGCCCAGGAAGCGAGGAATACCTAGATAGCGAGAAATATCAGTACAAACCTCGTGATTGGGTTACGGCCGAGCGTGAAGGGTGGAGTCTGGCGCCCTTCATCACCCACCTGAATTTGTTCCGAAGAGCTCATCCCGCACTACAGGAATTGCGTAATCTACGGTTCCACAGGGTCGACCAAGGGGACATCGTCTGCTTCTCGAAGCGGCTTCCCGGCGCCTATGACCCGGCCACACGCAGGCACGGTCTGGGCGACGTGGTTCTGGCGGTCATCAACCTGGATCCGCACCACACCCATGAGGCGACTGTTGACCTGGACCTACCAGCCCTCGGACTCGACTGGAACGCGGAGTTCGTCGTCGACGACGAGCTCTCCGGCGAGTCCTATCGCTGGCGGCAGAGCAACTACGTACGCCTCGACCCACACATCCAGCCTGCCCATATTCTCACCGTCCGAGCCGCGCCACGGTAGAACTGAATTCAGCGGGGAGTCTTCAACGTGTGTGAAAGCGCCTCCGTCATGAGCCCCTCGTGGGGTGGCTCATGAGCTCCACCACACCCATTCCCAACACCTTCGACGAGGAAAAGCCGCGCGATCCCTACTGGTACAAGCGCGCGGTTTTCTACGAGGTCCTGATCCGGGGCTTCGCCGACTCCAACGGCGACGGCACCGGCGACATCAGAGGGCTCATCAGCAAGCTCGACTACCTGCAGTGGCTGGGTGTCGACTGCCTCTGGCTGTTGCCGCTGTACGAGTCGCCGCTGCGTGACGGCGGTTACGACATCGCGGACTTCATGAAGATCCTGCCCGAGTTCGGGGATCTGGGAGACTTCGTGAAGCTCGTCGACGAGGCCCACAAACGCGGCATGCGCGTCATAGCCGACCTCGTCATGAACCACACCAGCGACGCCCACCCCTGGTTCCAGGCGTCCCGGCACGACCCGGAGGGGCCGTTCGGCGACTTCTACGTGTGGTCCGACACCGACGAGAAATACCAGGACGCCCGGATCATCTTCATCGACACCGAGACGTCCAACTGGACCTATGACCCGGTGCGCGGCCAGTACTACTGGCACCGCTTCTTCCACCACCAGCCGGACCTCAACTACGAGAACCCGGACGTGCAGGAGGCGATGCTGGAGGTCCTGCGCTTCTGGCTGGACCTGGGCATCGACGGGTTCCGGCTGGACGCGGTGCCGTACCTCTTCGAGGAGGAGGGCACCAACTGCGAGAACCTGCCGAAGACCCACCAGTACCTCAAGCGGGTCAGGGCCGAGGTGGACCGGATCTACCCGGACCGGGTGCTGCTCGCGGAGGCCAACCAGTGGCCGACGGACGTGGTGGAGTACTTCGGCGACCCGGTGGGTGGCGGGGACGAATGCCACATGGCCTTCCACTTCCCGCTGATGCCGCGCATCTTCATGGCCGTACGCCGGGAGTCGCGCTACCCCATCTCCGAAATCATGGCGCAGACGCCGAAAATTCCGGAGCACTGCCAGTGGGGAATCTTCCTCCGCAACCACGACGAGCTGACGCTCGAGATGGTCACCGACGAGGAACGCGACTACATGTACACCGAGTACGCCAAGGATCCCCGCATGCGGGCGAACGTCGGCATCCGCCGCCGCCTGGCGCCCCTGCTGGAGAACGACCGCAACCAGATCGAGCTGTTCACCGCGCTGCTCCTGTCGCTGCCCGGCTCCCCCGTGCTCTACTACGGCGACGAGATCGGCATGGGCGACAACATCTGGCTCGGCGACCGCGACGGCGTGCGCACGCCCATGCAGTGGGACCCCGACCGCAACGCCGGCTTCTCCGACTGCGACCCCGGCCGGCTCTACCTGCCGGTCATCATGGATCCGATCTACGGCTACCAGGGCATCAACGTCGAGGCCCAGCAGAAGAACGCCGGCTCGCTGCTGCACTGGACCAGGCGCATGATCGAGATCCGCAAGCGCCACCCCGTCTTCGGCGTGGGCGGTTACGCAGAGCTCAACTCCTCCAACCCGAGCGTGCTCGCGTTCGTCCGGGAGCTGGGGGACGATCGGATGCTCTGCGTGAACAATCTGTCACGCTTCCCGCAGCCGGTCGAGCTTGACCTGCGGAGATTCGTCGGGGTTTCGCCTGTGGAGACCATGGGAGGGGTCCCATTCCCGGCAATTGGCGAACTTCCGTATCTTTTGACGCTTCCTGGGCATGGGTTCTATTGGTTCACTCTCCCGCCGGCGATCACCCAGGAGGAGTAGGACGTGCTTGATGAGCTCCTTGCCGCATGGATCGGACGCCAACGTTGGTTCGGCGGCAAGGGGCGCCCGATCGACGACTTGTCGATCGAATCGGACGTCGAGCTGGCGCCCGGGCTGCGACACCTGGTCGTGGCCGTGTGGCAGGAGGGCTCGCGCGACCGCTACCAGATCCTCCTCGGGGAGCGCACCGAGCTCCCCGACCGCCTGACGCACGCGCTCATCGGCATGCTGGGCGACGTCTACGTGTACGACGCCGTACACGACCCCGACCACACGAGCCGGCTCCTCGACGGCATGGCCCGCGACGAGACCGACAACGGCCTGCGCATGCGCCACGTGCCCGACGTCACGATCGACACCGGCCAGCGCAGCCTGGTGCTGGGGGCCGAGCAGTCCAACACCTCGCTCGTGTACGGGGACCTGTACATCTGCAAGCTCTTCCGCCGCCTCATCCCCGGCGTCAACCCGGAGCTGGAGATCATCACCGCCCTGGCCGCCAGGGACGCGCCGCACATCGCGCAGCCGTACGGGTGGATCGAGACGGACCTCGACGGCACGGACACCACGCTCGCGATCATGCAGGAGTACCTGTGCAACGCGAACGACGGCTGGGACCTCGCCCTGGCCAGCGTGCGCGACCTGTACGCGTCGCTGCCCGAGCTGCCGGCGGCCGAGGCGGGCGGGGACTTCGCGGCCGAGTCGCGGCGTCTCGGCGTCGCCACCGCCCGGGTGCACCACGAGCTGGCCGAGGCCTTCCCCACGGACGTCATCGAGTCGCACGAGGTCAAGCGGATGGCCGAGACCTTCAGGCGCAAGCTGGGCCGCGCGGTGGCGGAGGTGCCCGAGCTGCGCGCGCATGTGAGCGTTATCGAGGAGGCCTACCACCAGGTGGAGCTGCTCACCCACGTGATCCCTGTGCAGCGGATTCACGGTGACTACCACCTGGGCCAGGTCATGCGCACGCCGACGGACTGGGTGGTGCTGGACTTCGAGGGCGAGCCGGGACAGCCGCTGGCCGAGCGCAGGGCGCTGTACTCGCCGCTGCGTGACGTGGCCGGGATGCTGCGCTCGTTCGACTACGCGGCCAGGCACCTGCTGGCCGGCCGCTCCGAGGCCGAGCGCCTGGAGCCCCGGGCCGCGGAGTGGGCCGATCGGAACCGCGCCGCGTTCCTCGAGGGATACATGGAGGGCGGCGGCGTGATCACGCGGGGGGACGCGGCGCTGCTGCGGGCGTTCGAGCTCTCCAAGGCCGTGTACGAGGTCGTGTACGAGGCCCGCAACCGGCCCACCTGGATCTCGATCCCCCTGGCCGCGTTCCGGCCCCGCTAGAGCCCTGCTAGAGCCCCCGGCTAGAGTTCCTCGACCAGCCCCGACAGCCCTTCGTGGGCGAGCCCCCTGGCCACGCGGCGATCGATGACGGTCTTCATGGGCAGCAGCAGGTCCAGCTTGACGCCCTGCTCCTGGAAGGCGCGGACGAGGTTCTCCATGCCCGCCCGGTTGACCTCCAGGTTGGACACCTCGGTCCGGTGGTCGCCCGCCTCGATGGCCTCGGCCCAGTGCGGCTGCTGTGCCGCCATCGCGTTGAGCCACGGGACCAGCAGGTCCGTGGTGAAGTCCGTCAACGGGTACTTCGCCGCCCTGACCAGCGCGGCGGCCTCCAGGTAACCGGCGATCTGGCCGTACATGCCGGTCAGCATGGCCAGGTCGAGCAGCGGGGCCATGCCCGGGTCCGCGCCGACGTACCGGGGCGCGGCCATGGCCGCGAACGCCTGCTCATAGCGGTCGAAGGCGGGCTGCGAGCCGCTGTAGAGGATGAGCGCGCCGGGCGTGGCGATCATCTGGGGCACGGCCATGATGCCGCCGTCCAGGTACTCGCCACCGCGCCCGGCCACCCACTCCGCCGTCTCACGGGCCTCGGCGGGGCGGCCGGTGGTGAGGTTGGCGATGACGCGGCCCTCCAGCGGGACGTCCTTCAGCACCTCGAGGACGGAGGGGTAGTCGAGCAGGCAGACGATCACCAGCGGGCTCGCCTCGACAGCCTCCGCGGCGGTGGCCGCGCGGGTCGCGCCCCTGGCGACCAGGGGATCGGCCTTGGCGGCCGTGCGGTTCCACACGGTGACACGGTGGCCGGCCTCGATGAGGCTCGCCGCGAGCGCGGAGCCCATGAGACCGAGGCCCAGCACGGAGATATTCTCAGACATTTCGGTGTTCCTTCTGGTCAGGGGTGATGCGTTCACCCTGCCGGTGCGCGGTTATGGTCTTGTTCGGGATCGGTTATGGGGGCGGGATGCGGTTCGGGGTGCTGGGCCCGCTCGCGGTGTGGACCGCCGACGGGGAGCCGGTCAAGGTGCCGGAGGCCAAGGTCCGGGCGCTCCTCGCCGACCTGCTGATCCACGCCGGCCGTCCGGTCTCCGCGGACCGGCTGATCGAGGACCTCTGGGGCGACCGTCCCCCCGCGAACGCGCCCGCCGCCCTGCGGGTCAAGGTGTCGCAGCTGCGCAGGGCGCTGGGCGGGCTGGTCGCCCATCGGGTGCCCGGGTACGTGCTGCTGGCGGAGCCGGCGTCGGTGGACGCCGGGCTGTTCGAGTCACTGGTCGGACGCGCGCAGCGGGCCTCCGGGCCGGGGGCGCGGGCCGCTCTGCTGCGCGAGGCGCTGGGGCTGTGGCGCGGGGAGGCGTACGCGGAGTTCGCCGGCGAGCAGTTCGCCCTGGCCGCGGTGGCGCGGCTGGAGGAGCAGCGGCTGGTGGCGCTCGAGGAGCTGGCCGAGGCGCGGCTCGGGCTGGGCGAGCACGCCCTGCTCGCGGCCGAGCTGACGGACCTGGTGGCCCGGCATCCCCTGCGTGAACGGCTGCGCGCCGTACACCTGCGGGCCCTCTACCGGGCCGGGCGGCAGAGCGAGGCGCTGGCCGGCTACGGCGAGTTGCGGCGGCGGCTCTCCGAGGAGCTGGGCCTCGACCCCGGGCCCGAGCTGGTGGACCTGCACCAGGCGATCCTGCGGCAGGACCCGGCCCTGGAGGCGCCCGCGCTCCCCCGCACCAACCTGCCCACGCCTCTGACGAGTCTGGTGGGCCGGGACGAGGCGGTGGCCGAGGTCCGCTCGCTGCTGCGGGCCGGCCGGCTCGTCACGCTCACCGGGCCGGGAGGAGTCGGCAAGACGCGGCTGGCTCTGGCGGCCGCGGCCGGCCTGGAGTCCGCCGAGGGGTTCGACGGCGGGGTGTGGCTGGTCGAGCTGGCCTCGCTCGGTGCCGGAGCGCCGGTGGCCGGGGTGGCCGAGCTGATCGCGGGCGTGCTCGGCCTGCGTGATGACGTGCCGGACTCCATGCTGGAGCGGCTGCCCGCCGCGCTGGCGGCCAAGCGGACGCTGCTCGTGCTGGACAACTGCGAGCACGTGGTCGAGCAAGTGGCGACGCTCGGGAGCAGGCTGCTGCGGGCGGCCCCCGGGCTGCGCGTCCTCGCCACCAGCCAGGAGGCTCTGCGGATCGAGGGCGAGACTCTGGTGAAGGTGCCGCCGCTCGGGCGGGAGCCGGCCGTGGAGCTGTTCACGGCGCGGGCGGGCATCCGACCGGATGCCGACGTGGCGGAGATCTGCGAGCGGCTGGACGGCATCCCCCTGGCCCTTGAGCTGGCCGCCACGAGGATGCGGGTGCTGACCCCGCGCCAGCTCGCCGAGCGTCTCGACGACCGGTTCCAGGTGCTCACCTCAGGAGTGCGCGAGGCCCCGGCCAGGCAGCGGACGTTGCGGGCGATGATCGACTGGAGCTGGGAGCTGCTGGGCGACGCGGAGCGGGTCGTGCTGCGCCGCCTGGCCGTGCACGCCGACGGCTGCACGCTGGAGGCGGCCGAGGAGGTGTGCGCCGAGCCGGGCGTGGACGTGCTCGACACGCTGGCCAGGCTGGTGGACCGGTCGCTGGTGGTGCGGGTGGCCGGGCCGCGTTTCCGGCTGCTGGAGTCGGTCGCGGCCTACTGCCAGGAACGGCTGCGGGAGGCGGGCGAGGACGACCTGATCGCGCTCCGGCACGTCCGCTACTACACCGCGCTGGCCGAGCGGGCGGAGCCGCGCCTGAGAGGACATGAACAGCGGCGCACGCTGGCGCTGCTGGACGCGGAGGGCGCCAACCTGAGGCTGGCGCTGGAGACGGCGGTGCGGCTGGGCGCGGCGGGCGAGGCGGTGCGGCTCGTCAACGCGATGGCCTGGTACTGGGTGCTCCGCGGCAAGCTGGGCGAGGGCCGCCGGGCGCTGGAGAGCGCCCAGGCCCTCGCCGGGGGCTCCGCGGAGACCGAGGTGTGGCTGGCCGGGCTGCGGATGCTCTCGGGGCGGCCCAGCGTGCCGGACCCCGCCGTGTTCGAGGCCATCGCGGACCCGCTCACCAGGGCCAGAGCGCGCTGGTTCACCGGGTTCGCGCTGTTCGGGTACGACGACCTGTCGGCGAGCGTGGAGCTGCTGCGGAGCGCGCTGGAGGGCTTCAGCGAGCTGGGCGACGCCTGGGGGACGGCCGCGGCGCTGAGCGTACTGGCCAGGTACGCCGCCATGCGGGGCGACCTGGACGCGCTGCGGCGCGACGGGGAGCGGGGTCTGGCGCTGTTCAGGGAGGTCGGCGACCGGTGGGGCGAGATGCGGGCCGCGGAGAACCTCGGCACGCTCGCCGAGATCACCGGCGACTACGAACGGGCCGCCGCGCTGCGCACGGAGGGCCTGCGCATGGCGGAGGAGCTGGGGTTGTGGAGCTCGGTGTCCGACGCGCTGTCGCGGCTGGGCCGGATCGCCATGCTGACGGGCGACCACGCGGCGGCCGACGACTATCACGAGCGGGCCAGGCGGCTGGCGGTGACGCAGTCGAACCGGCCCGCCGAGGAGTTCGCCGAGCTCGGTCTCGCCCTGGTGGCGCGGCGGCGCGGCCGGCTCGACGAGGCCGAGTCGCTGCTGCGCAAGTGGCTGGACTGGGTCATGGACGTGGCCGGTGAGCCCGGGGCCGCGCTGATCCTGGCCGAGCTGGGGTTCACCGCCGAGCTGCGCGGCGACGCGGCCGGCGCGCTGGAGCTGCAGCTGCGCGGGCTGGCGGTGGCCCGCAAGGTCGGCGACCCGCGGGCCACCGCGCTGGCGCTGGAGGGTCTGGCGGGCGCGCGGGCACTGGCCGGGCGGCACGAGGAGGCCGGACGGCTGCTGGGGCGGGCGGCGGCGCTCCGGGCGTCCGTGGGTGCGCCGCTGCCGGAGGCCGAGCGAGCCGACGTGGACCGGATCGCGGCGGCGGTGGAGAGCGCCCTGGGCCGGGAGGCGGCCGAAGCGGCCATGTCCCGGGGCGCGACCCTGCCGCTGGACGGCCTCCTGGCCGAGTACGGCTAGTACGCCGGATACGCCCCGGGAGAGCCGGGTGCGGCGAAGGCGGCCGAGCGGTGCTCTTCCTGGGCGCCGGTGATGCGCTGGATGACGAGGATCGCGAGCACGGCCGCCACGAGCATCAGCCCGACGCACACCACGTCGAACCGGGCCGCCGCGGCGATCTGCTCCGGCTCATCGGCTCTGAACAGCAGCCGCGAGCCCACGTTGGAGACCAGGCTGCCGACCAGCCAGGCCGCCCACCAGGCGTTGAAGAGACCTCTGGAGGGCGACGGAGTACGGCGCGAGGCGTCCCAGATGTCGTCGACGATCTGCTTCGGGAACCAGAACGAGATGATCGGAATCACCCAGCCGAAGATCAGCCAGGGCTGGGCGCGCCGGTGCCCGTGAGGCGCGAGGATCTCGGCGTTCGCCCTGACCCTGAAGAGCCAGATCAGGAACGCCACGATCGTGCCGACGTACACGCCGGTCTCCAGGATGCCGGAGAGCCCGTAGACGAGGTCGCCCGTGTTGATCTCCGACTCCGGCACGGAGTCGACGTCGGCCATGATGCGGTCGATGAGGTCCGCGTACCAGAGATCGATGACCGCGGCGATGACGCCGACGAGCGAGTCGCAGACGAGCATCACCGCCGCGAAGACCGCGAGGCCGCGGACCGGGCGTAACGGCGGGGGCGGTGGGGGCGGGTATCCGTGAGCGGGGGGTGGCGGATACATTCTCAAGCCTTTCTAAGTGCAGCTTAAACCCAGGATTTCGCACTTTCGGTGATTGTCTCGGTGAAAGCGGGCAGTGCCTGAGGTGGACGGTCATCATAGGGCAGTGTTGGGAGCATGCCGATGAGGACAGAGCTCGACCGCCTCGCGGGAGGGGCGCACCACGATCCGCACTCCGTGCTCGGAGCGCACCCCGGGTCAGGCGGGGTGGTCTTCCGCACCTTGCGCCCGCTGGCCGAGCGGGTGCGGGTGGTGCTGGACGACGGTACGGCCCACGACATGAAACACCAGGCCCACGGGGTGTTCGAGGTCACGGTCCCGGGGCTGGACAAGGTCCCCGACTACACGCTGAGCGTCAAGTACGCCGGCCACGACCCGTACGAGGTGCGCGACCCGTACCGGCACTGGCCCACGCTCGGCGAGGTGGACCTGCACCTCATCGGCGAAGGACGGCACGAGCGGCTGTGGGAGGCGCTCGGCGCGCGCGTGATGAAGCACGAGGACGTGGAGGGCACGGCGTTCGCCGTCTGGGCGCCCAACGCGCGCGGCATCCGCGTCGTCGGCGACTTCAACCACTGGGACGGCACCGCCTACCCGATGCGCTCGCTGGGCCGCTCGGGGGTGTGGGAGCTGTTCGTCCCCGGGGTCGGGGCGGGCGAGCGGTACAAGTACCAGATCCTGGGCGCCGACGGCGTGTGGCGCGACAAGGCCGACCCGATGGCCAGGCGCACCGAGGTGCCGCCGTTGACGGCGTCCGTGGTCGACAAGTCGGCCTACACCTGGGGTGACGACGCCTGGCTCGCCGACCGGCGCGACACGCGTCCGCTGGACGAGCCGATGAGCGTCTACGAGGTGCACCTGGGGTCGTGGCGGCCGGGGCTGTCGTACGTGGAGCTGGCCGACCAGCTCTCCTCGTACGTCTCCGACATGGGGTTCACGCACGTGGAGCTGCTGCCGGTGGCCGAGCACCCGTTCGGCGGGTCGTGGGGCTACCAGGTGACGTCCTACTACGCGCCGACGGCCAGGTTCGGCACGCCCGACGAGTTCCGCCACTTCGTGGACCGGATGCACCAGCGCGGCATCGGCGTGCTGCTGGACTGGGTGCCCGCGCACTTCCCGATGGACGACTGGGCGCTGGCGCGCTTCGACGGCACCCCGCTCTACGAGCACGCCGACCCGGCCAGGGGCGAGCATCCTGACTGGGGCACGTACGTGTTCGACTTCGGCCGCAGGGAGGTGCGCAACTTCCTGGTGGCCAACGCGCTCTTCTGGCTGAAGGAGTTCCACATCGACGGGCTGCGCGTGGACGCGGTGGCCTCGATGCTCTACCTCGACTACTCGCGGCGCGAGGGCGAGTGGACGCCGAACATCTACGGCGGCAGGGAGAACCTCGACGCGGTCGAGTTCCTCAAGGAGATGAACGCCGTCGTCTACCGGGAGGCGCCCGGCATCTCGACCGTCGCCGAGGAGTCGACGGCCTGGCCGGGGGTCTCGCGCCCGGTGCACCTGGGCGGGCTCGGGTTCGGGTTCAAGTGGAACATGGGCTGGATGCACGACACGCTCGAATACCTGCGCCACGAGCCGATCTTCCGCCAGTACCACCACCACCAGCTGACGTTCTCGCTGCTGTACGCCTACTCCGAGAACTACGTGCTGCCGCTCTCCCACGACGAGGTCGTGCACGGCAAGGGCTCGCTGCTCGGCAAGATGCCGGGCGACGAGTGGCAGCGTTTCGCGCAGCTGCGGGCATTGCTGGCGTTCATGTGGGCGCATCCGGGCAAGCAGCTGCTCTTCATGGGCGGCGAGTTCGGCCAGGGGTCGGAGTGGTCGGAGGAGCGCGGGCTCGACTGGTGGGTGCTGGAGTTCGACGGGCACCAGGGCGTGCAGCGGCTGGTACGCGACCTGAACCGGATCTACCGCGAGACCCCGGCGCTGTGGGAGCTGGACGCCAGGCCCGAGGGGTTCCGGTGGATCGACGCCGACGACGCCTCGGGTAACACGTTCTCGTTCCTCCGCTACGCGAACGACGGGTCCGCGGTGGCGTGCGTGATCAACTTCAGCGGCGCGCCGCACGAGAACTACCGGCTCGGCCTCCCGTACGCGGGCCAGTGGTCGGAGGTCGTCAACACCGACGCCTACGACTACTGGGGCAGCGGCGTGGGCAACCTCGGGACGGTCGAGGCCGACGGCGAGCCCTGGCACGGGCTGCCGCACTCGGCCACGCTCCGGGTGCCGCCGCTCGGCGCGGTGTGGCTCACACGCGAAGGGGACACGCTGAACATTTGAGGTGCGTGCGCTGAAAGTTCGGTGAGAAACGGCCGGGGGGTCTGTGCCTGTCCGATAAATCACCCTAAACTCCGAGATCATCCCCCTCGGAGGACGCGTGCGACTTCGCCCCCTGATCGTGAGCACGATCGTGCTGGCCCTGCTGCCGCTGTCTGGTCCGGCCTACGCCGAGGACCCGACTCCCACCCCCAGCGCTTCGCCGACCGAAGCGAAGGTGGAGGAGGGGTTAGGCGTCGACGGCGGGGCCGTGCGAGCCATCGTCGAGCTGACCGATCCCGCCCAGAACGCCCCCGTGGCGACCCAGGCGGCGACCGAGAGCGTGGACGTGGTGCTCCAGCCGCCGAGCCAGCCGTTCATGGTCGTGGAGGGCACCGCGGACGAGCTGGCCAGGCTGGCCGAGGACCCGCGGGTCACGTCCATCCACCGGGACAGGACGTACTCGCCGGTGGACGTCGGCCCCAACCTCAAGCTGATCGGCGCCGACCAGGCGCACGCCAAGGGCCACACCGGGGCCGGGCAGGCGGTGGCCGTGCTGGACACCGGCATCGACCGGGACCACCCGTGGTTCCAGAACCGGGTCGTGGCCGAGGCCTGCTTCTCCGCCATGGAGAGCGGCGTCCAGTCGCTCTGCCCCAACGGCCAGACCTCGCAGACGGGCACGGGCGCGGCGGACGCCACGACGGCGAAGTGCCTGGCGAACGGCGTGAACCTGTGTGAGCACGGCAGCCACGTCGCGGGCATCGCGGCCGGCACCGGAGGGGTCGCGCCGGGCGCGAACATCGTGGCGGTGCAGGTGTTCAGCCGGGTGGACGACGAGGACGTCTGCATCGGCGAGTCCTCGTGCCTGCTGGCGTACGAGTCGTCGCTCCGGCAGGCCATGGATTACGTGGCGACGCTGAACCAGCCGATCGCCGCCGTCAACCTCAGCCTGGGCGGCGAGCTCTCCGAGACCGACTGCGACGCGAGCGAGGAAGGCGCGATCTTCAAGCCGAAGATCGACGCCCTGCTGGCCAAGGGCATCGCGACCGTGGTGGCCGCGGGGAACGAGTACTCCGAAGCCACCTCGTACCCGGCCTGCGTCTCCTCCGCGGTGGCCGTCGGGGCGACCGACAACAACGACACCATCGCGCCCTTCTCCAACCGCGGGGCCCTCGTGGACCTGTTCGCGCCCGGCGTGAACGTCGAGTCGTCCATCCCGGACAACCAGACGGCCGTGTTCAGCGGCACCTCGATGGCCAGCCCGCACGTGGCCGGGGCGCTGGCGCTGATGAAGGCGGCCTCGCCGGGCACGCCGATGACCGATCTGATCAACACGCTGAAGACGACCGGCAGGCCGTACGTGTACGAGGCCAACGGCGCGCAGGTCACGACGCCGCGCCTGGACCTGGCGGCGGCCCTGACCGGGGCGTCGCCGCAGCCCTCCATCTCGCAGTCGCCGCCGAGCATGCCGACCGACCCCGACCCCGAGCCGGGCCCGTCGGACAGCAGCGGCCCCACCCCCGAGCCCGAGGACCCGGGTGGCCAGGCGCCGGAGCAGCCCTCCACCTCCAGCACGCCGGTCCCGGTGCCCACGGTCACCGTGACCGTGACGGTCACGCCGACCCCGAAGACCACCGCGCAGGTCTGCACGCGCGGCACGGCCGCGACCAGGCTGACGGCCGCCAAGTGGGCCGTGGAGATCCACCGCAGCAGCGGCACGATCCCGGACGCCACGCTCACCTGCTACCTGAAGCTGATCGGCAAGTCGAGCAAGGTCTTCCCCGAGGTGACCAAGGCGTCCTCGCTCGGCAAGGCGTACCGGGTGCTGAAGAACACCAGGACCAGCAAGGCCAAGCTGGACAGCGCGCTGCTCACGGCCTGGCTGAACTGGGCCCACGGCACGAACGGCACCACGAAGCTAACCGCCGCCGAGAAGGTGCGGCTGAGCGCCAAGTCGTCCGCGGCGACGCTGAGGAAGGCGGCCAAGAACGTCAATTGACGTGCTCCCGGCGAAAACGCCGGGATTCTGGCCTGTGCCGCGCTGTTCATGCGGCGGCACTTCCGTGGCTTCCTGCTTCGTCAGGCTGCGCCGCCGCGAGCGGTGGTCTTACCGGCCCTCCACAGGCGTTTAGTCTCTCCGCCCGTCCGGCGGCGAGAATGTTGATCGCGGCGTTGACGTCCCGATCATGGACGGCGCCACACGGGCAGGTCCATTCCCGCACGTTCAACGGCATGGTCTCGGCCAGTGTCCCGCAGGCCGAGCAGAGTTTGGACGACGGGAAGAACCGGCCGATTTTGGAGAACTGCCGGCCATAGAGTTTCGCCTTGTACTCCAGCATGCTCACGAACGCCGACCAGCCCGCGTCATGCACGCTCTTGGCCAGCCTCGTGCGCGCCAGCCCCTTCACCGCCAGGTCCTCCACATACACCGCTTGATTCTCACGGATGATCTGTGTGGAGGTCTGGTGATGGAACTCGCGGCGCGCAGCAGCGACCTTCGCATGCTGGCGGGCCACCTTCACCCGGGCCTTGGCCCGATTGAATGACCCTTTCTCCTTGCGAGACAGCGCTTTCTGCAGCTTCTTGAGTTTCTTCTCCGCCCGGCGCAGGAACCGCGGAGAGTCGATCTTCCGGCCGTCCGCCAGGACGGCGAAATGGCCGAGCCCCAGATCGATCCCCGTCTCGCCCAGCGCGGCGGGCAGCGGCCGCTCGCATACCTCGACCACGAAACTGGCGAAATACCGACCGGCCGCATCCTTGATGACGGTGACCGAGGACGGCGGCGCGGGCAGCTTTCGCGACCACCGCACCCGTACATCCCCGATCTTCGGCAGGCGCAGCCTCCCCCAGGGGGTGACGGCGAAGCGGGCGTTCTTGGTGAACCGGATCGCCTGCCGAAGGTCCTTGCGGGACCGCATCCGGGGCGGGGCCACCTTCGGCCCTTTGCGCTTGCCGGACAGCGAGGCGAAGAAATTGCGGAACGCGGTGGTGCAGTCGGCCAGGGCCTGCTGCAGCACCACCGCCGACACCTCGCCCAGCCAGGCCCGTCCTGGCGTCTGCTTGGCCTACGTGATCACCGTGCGAGACAACTCGGCATCGGTGATGAAGGGCAGGCCCTGCTCGTGAGCGTGGTTGCGCAGTGCGAGCGCGTCGTTGAAGACCACGCGGGCGCACCCGAACGCCTTGGCCAACGCGCTGTGCTGCCCCCGCGTCGGGTCGATGCGGAAGGAATACCGCAACTGCACGAGCTCCATCCTAGGTTGGTTCACGGCCGAGGACTGCGCGATCAGGACCGACGGACACTGCGTTTTCAACGGCGAAGCTAACCACGTCCATCTGCTGGTGAATTCCTCGCCCAAGATCGCGTTGACCAAGCTGGCCAACAGCCTCAAAGGCGTGTCCTCGCCTCAAGGTAAAGACGCCTCCAACGTTTCTCTGCGTGACATACGCCACCGACATCACTGTTGCCGCAGGTGGGGAAGTATGCGGCTGTGGATGAGCCGGAAGCCGGGAGGAACACGTGAGGCCACGATCTCTGCTGGGCGGCGCCCTGGCGCTGGTCGCGACGTCCGCCGTGCTCTGCGCTGCTCCGGCGCTTCTGGCCGAGACCCTGCCAGCAGCAGGGCCGACGGCGGGGCCGCCGGTGCCCCGCTCCGCGGGCAACGGGCCGCTCATCAGCCCCGCGCTCGTGGCGGAGGTCCAGATGAGGTCCAGGGTCCGCTCCATCATCCAGCTCAAGCCGGGAGAGAGCGTCCAAGCCGTCGCGAAGGACCTTGAGCAGACCTCCGGGAGCAGCCGGGTCGTGGACGCCACGTCGTCGCCGCACTTCTTCGTCGCCGAGGTGGACCGCGTGACCCTCGCGAGGCTGGAGAAGGACGCCCGGATCCAGGCCGTCTACAAGGACGAGCTGCGAACGACCACCCTCGACGACAACAGCACCGCCCTCATCCGCTCCGACCACGCGAACCAGGCAGGCTGGACCGGGAAGGGCACGACGGTCGCCATCCTGGACACGGGGATCGACCGCGACCATCCCTACCTCGCCGGCCGGATCGTGGACGAGGCGTGCTTCTCCACCTCAGACCCTCGCGACGGCACGGTCTCGCTCTGTCCGAACAACCAACCCACGCAGACGGGCCCCGGCGCGGCCGACGCCGAGACGGCCCAGTGCATCGTCAGGGGGGCGAACGCCTGCTCCCACGGCACGCACGTGGCGGGCATCGCCGCCGGCCGGATGACCGCGGGCTCGCCCGCCAACGGCGTCGCCCCCGACGCGGGCATCCTGCCGATCCAGGTCTTCAGCCGCGTGGACAACGCGATGACCTGCGAGGTCGGCCGCACTCCCCCGCCGTGCTTCCTCAGCTACCTCTCCGACGAGAAGCTGGCGCTCGAGTACGTCGCGCGGGTGGTCAGGGCCCACAACATCGCCGCGGTGAACATGAGCCTCGGTGGCGGCGGCCCGTACGCCCAGGCGTGCGACACGGACGCGGCCGCCTCCGCGGTCAAGCCGGAGTTCGACACGCTGGTGAGCATGGGCGTCGCGCCCGTGGTGGCGGCGGGGAACAACGGCTTCGCGAACGGCATCGTCGCCCCCGCCTGCCTCTCCAGCGCCATCGCGGTGGGCGCGACCGACGACTTCGACCAACCGGCCCGCTTCACCAACCGGGGGCCGATGCTCGACCTGTTCGCGCCGGGCGTGAGCATCAGGTCATCGGTGCCCGACGACACGTACGTCGAGCACAGCGGCACCTCGATGGCCGCGCCGCACGTGTCGGGGATGTTCGCGCTGATGAAGCAGGCGTACCCGGGGTTCACGGTCGCGCAGAGCCTGCAGCGCCTGCAGGGAACGGGCGCGGCGATCCGCTACTCCGCCGCGGGCACCCTCGTGACCACGGCCAGGATCGACGCGGAGCACGCCACCGCGGCCGCCCACGCCTGAGCCCTATGACCCGCCCTCGCCGACCCCGAATCCAAGATCGGCCCCGGCGTGGCGATCAAGGCGGCCATCGCGGGGAACGCGTACGCGACGCTGGACGGCACCTCGATGGCCGCGCCGCACGTGACGGGCGCCCTGGCCCTGCTCCACCAGAAGCGGCCCCGCGCGGGGGTGGACCAGCTGGTCGACCTGCTGCGGCGCACGGGCAAGCCGATCACGTACACGAGCGCGGGGGCCGAGGTCACGACGCCCCGCATCAACGTGTACGCGGCCCTGCACAGCCGCTGAATCCGCAACCGGGGCAACGGGCGCCCGTTGCCCCGGACAGCGCTAGATCACTTCGCGGAGCACGTCGTCGACCGGGGTGGCGCTCACGCCGAGGACCTTCTCGGTTTCGGAGAAGTCGACGACGAACGGCTGCCCGGGCTTGATGAGCACTTCGTGCATCTCCCCCCAGAGCGGGTCGGTGAAGGCGAGCAGGGTCAGATCGCGTTCGGTCATCTGCTCCATCCGCGGCTCGGGCGCCCCCGCGAGCCGCGCGAGCCGCCCGGCCAGCTCCCGCACCGGCAGGGTCGCGGTGGGTACGTGCCAGGCCCTGCCGTACGCCTGCTCATCGCGGCTCGCGGCGACCAGCGTGCGCGCGGTGTCGCCGACCGACGAGTAGCTGTGGGGCACGTCGAGCTCCTGCGGCACCAGGGCGAGCCGGCCTTCCAGCACGGGCCGCTGCACCGTGAAGCTGAACACGGAGAAGGCGCCCGCGCCGTAGAACTGGGCGGCCCGCACCTCGGTGACCTGCACGCCTGAGGCCGCGGCCTCCTCCCATGCCCGCGCCCTGGCCCGCCCCTTGGGCCCGGTCGCGGCCAGCGGGAAGTCGGGCGCGATCGGCCCGTCCACCGGGCCGTAGGCGTACAGGTTGCCGAGCATCACGTAGGCGGCGCCGGTCCGCCGCACCGCGGTGAGCAGCGAGGCCGTCAGGATCGGCAGCTGCTCGGGCCAGGCGTGGTAGGGCGGCACGGCGGTGGTGAACAGCGTGTCCGCGCCCTCGGCCAGCTCGGTGAGCCGATCGGCGTCGGTCGCGTCCGCGGCGACCTTCTCGACGAGCGGATGGTCGGGTCCGCCGCCGCTGCGGCTGATCATCCGTACCCGCTCGCCCTCCTCGGCCAGCAGCAGAGCGGTCTTCGACGCGGCGGCCCCGCGTCCCACGATCACATGAGATTTCATGATGACAACGGTGCCGACCTCTGATCCTTTAGCCTAGGGGCCAGAATGCCACCTATCCGGAGGATCTGGCCATGCACCGTGTCACCGCCGTGATCGTGCCTCCCGTGCTGAGCTTCGACGTCTCGATCCCCCTCATGGTGTTCGGCGACGCCTCCCGCTACGACGTGCGCGTCTGCACCGCGCGGCCCGGACCGGTGCCGACCGTCGGGGGCCCCGACGTGCTGGTGGCGGAGGGCCTGGACGCGATGGAAGGCGCCGACACGGTGCTCGCCGTCGGAAGCGGCGGCGAGCAGGCTCCTGCGGAGGTCCTCGACGCCTTGCGGAAGGCCGCCGCCGGCGGAGTCCGGATCGCCTCGCTGTGCACGGGGGCGTTCGTGCTGGCTCAGGCGGGCCTGCTCGACGGGCGCCGCGCCACCACCCACTGGGGGCTGGCCGCCGACCTCGCCGCCCGCTTCCCGGCGGTCGACGTCCGGCCCGACGTCCTGTTCGTCGAGGACGGCGGCATCTTCACCTCGGCGGGCGCCGCGGCCGCCATCGACCTCTGCCTGCATCTGATCAGGCTCGACTACGGGGCGGCGGTGGCCAACGCGGCGGCGCGGCTCGCGGTCGTCTCCCCCGTACGGCCGGGCGGCCAGGCCCAGTTCATCGAGACCCCGCTGCCTCCCGAGCGCGGCACCTCGCTCGCCTCCACCCGGGCCTGGGCGCTCGAGCACCTCGACCGCCCGCTCACCCTGGCGGACCTGGCCGGTCATGCCAGGGTGAGCGTGCGGACGCTGACCAGGCGCTTCCACGCCGAGACCGGCCTGAGCCCGCTCCAGTGGCTGCTGCACCGGCGCGTCGACCGGGCCAGGGAGCTGCTGGAGACCACCGAGCTGCCCATGGACCAGGTCGCCGAGAAGAGCGGCCTGGGCAGCCCCGACTCCCTCCGCAAGCACCTGGCCGGCCGGGTCGGGCTCACCCCCACGGCCTACCGCGCGAGCTTCACCCGCATGGGGTGATCAGCACAGGCTCCGGCAGTCAGCGGTGGCGCGAATGTGACAGCCGCGGTGAGCGCGCGGTGAGTGGATGGTGAGCCCTCCGGAGCAGGCTCTGCGTCATGAAGAACCGCAACGTCCTGATCTCCGGCGCCTCCGTCGCCGGCCCCGCGCTCGCCTACTGGCTTCGCCGGCACGGCTTCAACCCCACGATCGTGGAGCGCGCCCCCGCGCTCCGCGACGGCGGCTACGCCGTCGACTTCCGCGGCGAGGTCCACCTGTCGATCCTGCGCGACATGGGCGTCCTGGCCGACCTCGAGCGCGCCCGCACCGGCATGGGCTCCATGGCGTACGTCAACAGCGCCGGCAAGGTGCAGGCCAAGCTGCCCGCCGACCTCTTCGCCGGGGACATCGAGATCCTCCGGGGCGACCTCGTACGCATCCTGTACGACGCCACCAAGGAGCACACCGAGTACATCTTCGGGGACTCCATCACCTCGCTCACCGAGGACGACCACGGCGTGAGCGTCACCTTCGAGCGCACCCCGCCCCGCAGGTTCGACCTGGTGATCGGCGCCGACGGGCTGCACTCCAACACCCGCCGCCTGACGTTCGGGCCGGAGGAGCGGTTCGTCAGGCATCTGGGCCTCTACTGCGCGATCTTCACCACCTCCAACTACCTCGGGCTCGACCACACCGGGCACGCCTACCGCACCGGGGGCAAGCTGGTCATGCTGCACAGCTCCCGCCACAACGCCGAGGCCAGGGCCGTCTTCTACTTCGCCGCCCCGGAGCTCGACCTCGACCGCCGCGACGTGGCCAGGCAGCAGGCCGTCCTCGCCGAGCAGTACACCGGCAACGGCTGGCAGAGCGACCGGCTGCTGAGCGAGATGCGGCACGCGCCCGACTTCTACTTCGACTCGGTCGGCCAGGTCCGCATGGACGCCTGGACGCGCGGCCGGGTCGCCCTGGTCGGCGACGCCGCCTCCTGCCCCTCCTCCCTGTCGGGCATGGGCTCGGGGCTCGCCCTGGTGGGCGCGTACGTGCTGGCGGGAGAGTTGGCCGCCGCGCACGGCGACCACCGCGTCGCGTTCGCCCGCTACGAGGAGGAGCTGCGGGAGTACGCCGCCGGCTGCCAGAAGATGGGCGACGGCGTCGCCGGCCTCATGGTCCCGGGCAGCCGATTCGTGGCCGGGCTGCTCAACCGCTACTACAAGCTCATGCCCTACCTGCCGGGGAAGAACATGGCCTCCAAGATCGCCCGCAGGACCGCCGAGAACATCACGCTGCGGGACTATCGGGACCTCGCCCGCCGATGACGGACTTATGGCGAGGGTCCGCAAACAGCCAAGCCGATTTTACAGAGCGTCGCTTAGGGTGGCTTCTATGGACGCAGGCAAGGCGATCTTCGAAACCGTCGACAAGCTTCGCCAGCGGCGCACGGCCCCGCTGGTGCTCGAACTCGATCTCACAGAGGGCATCACCGAGGGCCCGCCGACGGACCCGCTCGCCGCGGTGCTGTCCATGCGCAAGACGCGCCTGTCCGACGTCCTGTCCGGCCTCAAGCGGGCCAGACAGGACTCCAGGGTCAAGGCGCTGGTGGTGAAGATCGGCAGCAACCCGCTGGGCCTGGCCATGGTGCAGGAGCTGCGCCAGGCCGTGATCCAGTTCAGGGCGACGGGCAAGCTGACGGTCGCGTTCGCCGAGACGTTCGGGGAGTTCGGCGGCGGCACGGTGCAGTATTACCTGGCCACCGCGTTCGAGCGCGTCTACCTGCAGCCGAGCGGCGACGTCGGGCTCACCGGGGTGGCGCTGGAGCAGCGCTTCCTCAAGGGGGCGCTGACCAAGCTGGGCGTGGGCTACGAGGCCGGGCAGCGGCACGAGTACAAGACCGCCGTCAACACCTTCACCCAGGACCACATGACCGACCCGCACCGCGAGTCCATGAGCCGCATCGTCGAGTCGGTCACCGAGAGCCTCATCACGGGCATCGCCGACGGGCGCCGGCTCGACCCGGGCAAGGTCCGCGAGCTGATCGACCGCGGCCCGTTCACCGCCCGCGAGGCCGAGGAGGCCGGGCTGGTCGACCGGCTGGCCTACCGCGACGAGGTCTACGACGAGGTCAAGCAGGCGGCGGGCGACGAGGCCCACCTCCTGTTCATCTCCCGCTACGCCAGGGGCGCGGCCGTGAAGAAGCTGCCCAACCCGATGGCCGACGGGATCGCGCTCATCCACGGCACCGGCATGATCAAGAGCGGTCGCAGCGGCCGCAGCCCGCTCGGCGGCGGCGGGGCGATGGGCTCCGACACGATCAGCGCCGCCTTCCGCGCGGCCCGGCGTGACGAGCACGTCAAGGCCGTCGTGTTCCGGGTGGACAGCCCCGGCGGCTCCTATGTGGCCTCCGACACGGTGTGGCGCGAGGTGGTCCTGACGCGCAAGGTCAAGCCGGTGATCGTCTCCATGGGCGACATGGCGGCGTCCGGCGGCTACTTCGTCTCGATGGCCGCCGACGTGATCGTGGCCCAGCCCGGCACGCTGACGGGCTCGATCGGCGTGTACGGCGGCAAGCCGGTCCTCGCCGAAATGCTCGAGAAGATCGGCGTCAATTCTGAACTCGTCGCCGAGGGTGCCAACGCCGGCATGTTCTCCACCTCCCGCGGCTTCTCCCCCGAGCAGTGGGAGCGCGTGAACGCCTGGCTCGACCGGATCTACGACGACTTCGTGGGCAAGGTGGCCCAGAGCCGCGAGCTCACCCGTGACCGCGCGCACGAGCTGGCCCGCGGCCGCGTGTGGACCGGCGCCGACGCGCACGCCAGCGGGCTCGTGGACGAACTGGGCGGCCTGGAGGACGCGCTCGCCCTGGCCAGGAAGCGCACCGGCCTCGCCGACGACGCCCCCGTCCGCACCTACCCCCGGCTCAACCCGCTGGAGCGGCTGCGCGGGCCCGAGTCCAGCGAGGACAAGTCCGCGGCGCTGGCGCGGGTCCGCCTCGACGCGTGGGGCCCGCTCGCCCGGCTCTCCGCCGAACTCGGCCTCCCGGCCGCAGGGCCCTTGCTCCTGCCCACCTGGTACACGATCCGCTGAGCCGCGCCCGCGCCGCTGCCTGCATTACCTCCTGGGCCACAGCCGGCGCCGCTGCCGGCGCCGCTGGCCGGACCGCAGCCGGCACCGCCGGCCGGACCGCTGCCGGCGCCGCTGGCCGGGAACCCTCAGGCTTCTGCGGCGCGGTAGCGGCCGCGGAGCCGTACCAGGGGTTGGAGTGAGGAGCTGACGTAGGGGACCGCCAGGACGGCGGCGATGAAGAGCGTGTGGTCCCCGGCCGGGACCACCTTGGTGGTCTCCGCCTCCAGGGCGGCCACACCGCCCTCCACCACCAGCGCGCCCGTGTGCTCGCCCCGGTGGTGCGGCGTGCCGGCCAGCAGCAGCCTGGCGCTGGGCCGGCCCGCGGTGGCGAAGCGGCTGGCGATGGCCGCCTGGCCGGACGACAGGAGGGAGGCCGCCCAGCGGTCCTGGCGGAGCAGGACCTCGTTGAGGTAGCCGCCGCTCGCCAGGCTCACCAGCACGAGCGGGGGCTCCAGCGAGACCGACATCAGCGCCGACACCGTGACGCCCAGGTCGTCGCGCCCGTCGCGTACGGTCACCACCGCCACCCCGGCCGCCAGCTGCGCCATCGCCTCCGTGAACTCGCTCACAGAGACAGTCTCCGGGAAGTCGCGGCGCAACCGGAACGTGAGGGCCCCCGGCGAGCGGGGACCCTCACCGGAGTCAGCCGAGGCCGTTGGAGGTCAGCCATTCCTTGGCCACCGTGGCGGGCTCGTCCTTGTTGACGGAGATCTTCTGCATCATGTCCAGGAGGGACTGCGTGCTCAGCTTCGCCGAGACGGCGTTCAGCGTGGTCTTGATCGTGTCGGTCGCGCCCGCCTTGTAGAGCAGCGGCGTCACGTTCTGGGCCGGGAAGATGTTCTTGGGGTCCTGCAGCGGCACGAGGTTGTTCGCCGTCATCTTGGGATCGGTGGTGAACACGTTGCCGACCTGGATCGTGCCGTCCTTGATCGCGTCAGCGGTGGTCGGGCCCGTGGGCTTCCACTCCTTGAACTCGATCCCGTAGACCTCCTTGAACCGCGCCTCCCACCGCTTCTTGAACTCGGGCGGCCCGCCCACGACAAAGCTCTTGGAGACCTTGGCCAGGTCCTCCATCGTGTTCAGCGACTGCTTGGCCTGGGTGTCCTTGCTGATCGACAGGCTGTCCTTGTCCTCGGCCGGCGAGGAGTCGAGGACCTCCAGCTCGGCCGGCAGCTTCTCCTTCAGCGCGGCGTTGACCTCGTCGGTGGTCGCGGCCGTGTTCTTCAGGTCGACGAAGGCCAGCAGGTTGCCGTTGTACTCGGGCACGATCGTCAGGCCGCCGCTCTTGACCTGGTCGTACACGGCCTCGCGGCTGCCGATGCGCGGTTTCTCCGTGACCTGCACGCCCTTGGCCTCAAGCGCCTGCGCGTAGATGGACCCGAGCAGCACGCTCTCGTCGAAGTCGAACGACCCGATGACGGCCTTGCCCCCGCTCCCACCCGAAGCCGAACCGCTGGGGGCAGCGCTCGAGGTGTCGAGCGGGTTGCCCCCAGTGCTACCGCCACCACCACCGCAGGCGGCCATCCCGAGCATCGCCGACATGAGCACCGCGGCGATGCCGTACTTGCGTCCCATTTCGATTTTCCCTTCTAAGCGGGAGGTAATAGGGGAGACTACCGAACCTTCACCCTCCGGCTCACCCCTGGGGAGACCGTCACCCTCTGGGCGAGGGTGAACAGTATTTGCACCACGAGGGCGAACAGCACAATCAGCACTGAACCCCCGACAACACTCGCGTAATCCTTCGTCGCGAAACCGTCGATCACGTACCGTCCGAGACCGCCGAGCCCGGTGTAGGCGGCGACGGTGGTGGTGGCCACGACCTGGATCGCCGACAGGCGGCAGCCCAGCAGGATCAGCGGCAGCGCGACCGGTACGAGCACCCGTCCGAGCACCTGCCCGCCGCGCAGCCCCATCCCGTACGCGGCGTCGCGCAGCTCGGGGTCAACCCCCTTGATGCCCTCGAACGTGTTGACCAGGATCGGCGGGATCGACAGCAGCACGAGCGGGATGATCACCGGCCAGATCGAGGCCGTGCCCAGCAGCAGCACGAACATCACCAGCAGTCCGAGCGTGGGCAGCGCCCTGGCCAGGTTCGCGGAGACGACGACGATCACCTCGCCCCGGCCGGTGTGGCCGATCAGCAGCCCCAGCGGCACCGCGATCAGCACGGCGAGCACCAGCGCCAGGGCCGAGAACTCGAAATGCTCCAGCAGGCGCATGGGGATGCCGGACGAGCCCGACCAGTTCTCGCCGTTCCCGAAGAAGTCGGCCAGCCAGCCGAAGAACGCGGTCAGCCAGCTCACGAACCCGTCCCCTTTCGCGCCCGTACCCATGGAGTGAGCAGCCGCTGCGCCAGCACCAGCAGCCCGTCGGCGATCAGCGCCAGCGCCACGATCAGCACGATGCCCACGATCACCGGTGGCATGAACGGGTTCTGGTACGCCCGCGTGAACAGCCCGCCGAGCCCGCCCTGCCCGATCAGCGCACCCACGCTGACCAGGCTGATGCTGGAGACGGCCACCACCCGCAGCCCCGCCAGCACCACGGGGACGGCGATCGGGAGCTCCACCGCGATCAGCCTGCGCAGCGGCGTGAACCCCATCGCGACGGCCGACTGCCGCACGTGGTCCGGCACCGAGCCCAGCCCGTCCACGACGGCCGGGATCAGCACGGCCATGCCGTAGAAGGTCAGCGGGATGATCACGGTGGCCTGCGAGAGTCCGGTCACCGAGATCAGCAGCATGAAGACGGGGAGCGACGGCAGCGCGTAGACGACGTTCATCAAGCCCGAGGTGGGCTGGTAGAGCCAGCGCCAGCGCACGCAGGCGAGCCCGAGCGGCAGCGCGATCACGAGCGCGACCAGGATCGGCACCAGGGACATGGTCAGGTGGTCGATGAGCAGGTTCTTGATGCTGTCGACCCGGCCGGTGTCCCAGTTACGCCCGATCCACTCCCAGATGGAAGGGGGGCCGTCAGCCATCTGCCGCCTCCGCGAGCGCCTGGTCGAGCGCCTCCCTGGTGGCCACGCCGACGACCTTGCCCTGCTCGTCCACGGCCACGGCGCAGCCGGACGGCGACAGCAGCGCCGCGTCGAGCGCCGTGCGCAGGGAGTCCCGCCCGTGCACGAACGTCCCGTACGGCTCCAGCTCGTCGGGCCGCGACGCGGAGACCCACCCGCTCGGCCGACCGTCCGCGTCCACGACGAGCCGCCACGGCTCGTCCGCGGCGCCGGTCAGGTCGGTACGCAACCGCAGCCCCTCCGTCGAGACGAACTGCAACCGCCTGATCCCCCTGTCATGCCCGAGGAACTCCTGCACGAAGTCGTCGGCCGGGTCGGACAGCAGCGTCTTGGGGTCGGCGATCTGCGCCAGCCTGCCGCCCACCCGCAGCACCGCCACGCGGTCGCCCAGCTTGATGGCCTCGTCGATGTCGTGGGTGACGAACACGATGGTCTTGTTCAGCTCGGACTGGAGCCTGAGCAGCTCGTCCTGCAGGCTCGTGCGCACCACCGGGTCCACCGCGCTGAACGGCTCGTCCATGAGCAGCACGGGCGGGTCCGCGGCCAGCGCCCTGGCCACACCCACGCGCTGCTGCTGACCGCCCGAGAGCTGGAACGGGTAGCGCCCGGCGAGGCCGGGGTCGAGGCCGACGCGCTCGAGCAGCTCCATGGCCCTGTCCCGGGCCTTCTTCTTCTCCCAGCCGAGCAGGTAGGGGACGGTGGCGATGTTGTCGACGATCTTCCGGTGCGGGAACAGCCCGGCCTGCTGGATGACGTACCCGATGCCGCGCCGCAGGGTCGGCGGGTCGATGCCCTGCACCGGCGTGCCGTCGAGGAGGATCTGCCCCTCCGAGGCGTCGATCATGCGATTGATCATCCGGAGTGACGTGGTTTTCCCGCAGCCCGAGGGGCCGACGAGCACGGTGATCTCGCCCGTGGGAGCCTCGAGGTCGAGGCGGTCCACGGCGACCGTTCCGTCCGGATAGCGTTTGGTGACAGCGTCAAATGTGATCACGCGCGAACTCTCGCTTCAGGCTTCTGGGGCAGGGTCGCAGCCCCCTGCCACGACCGCCGCATGATCTCTGTGGACCACAGACTACGGCGGCGTGAAGTGCCGTGTCCCCCCCAGTACCTCCTGAAACGCTTCAGTTGACCTGGATATTTACCTTAAATCCGCATCTGGTAGTGCGCCGGACCATGGTCTGTTGCATGATTACCTCCACGAACTTCTGACGCGCATCCCCCAGCTCCCTCACCCTCCGTAGTCCCTCAGACTCCGCACCAAGACCAAGCCATCAGCGCCCTCACCCGCAGCGTCCCGCTCAAAGCAACAAGAGGAACCGGCCCGTGTCCCAGCCGCTCACCGATCAGCGTCAACGCGCCGAGTTGATCGCAGAGCTCTACGACCGCCATGCCGCCGGGCTGTTCGCGTACTGCGCCGACCAGCTCGGCGACCTCGGCTCCGCGTCCGACGTCCTGGTCTCCCTGTTCTCCAGCGTCGCCGGGTTCCCCTCCCTCGAGAAGCCGCCCCGCGCCTCTCTCTATGCGTTCGCCCGCCGCGAGATCCACCGGCGGGACATCGTCTACGCGCCGTCTGCCGTCGACCCGCTGATCGACCCGGCCACCGCGCTCGTCGAGCGCGTCCTGCGCGAGCTGCGCCCGCACCAGCGCGAGGTGCTGGTGCTGCGCGCGGTGTGCGGGCTGAGCATGGCGGAGCTGGCGTGGGTGCTCGACGTCGCGCCGGACACCGCCGAGGAGCTGGCGGTGGGAGCCGACCACCACTTCAGGCAGGCCCTGGGGGCGGCACTGGCTTCGACCGGCGCCCGCGTCCCCAAGCCGGTGGCCGACGTGTACGGCGCGCTGAGCGTCGCCCCGCTCCGCGACGTCCTCGGCCGCCTCCCCTGGCCCCAGCCGCCGGGCGCGCTCCGCTTCCATTTCGTCGGCTCCCGTACGGCCGCCCCCGGCCCGCTGTTCGTGAAGCCCCGCTGGCCCAGCCCGCCGAACTGGCCCCAGCCCTTGGCCGACGCGGACCCGGCGACCAGCACGGTCATCTTCCCCGCCGAGCTCCTGACGCCGCCGCCGAACTCGCGGACCCCCGCGCATGACGCCACCACGGCCCCCATGCCCAAGCTGGGTGAGTCCGCGGACTCCTCCCTGCCCCGCAGGGATCCGCTGACCTCCACCGAGTACTTCCCGCTCAGGGACCCGTTGGGCTCTCTGCCGCCGCTCCGGGATCCTCTGGAAGCCGTGGACGGCGCGCGGCCGTACGTGACCGGGAGCCTGCAGACCGGGACCTCCGGCCCGTCCGACGAGCGCCCGTTCTTCCTGGCCCCGCCCGAGTTCGCGGGGGGCCTCGAGCCGTTCGCCACCGGCGACGTGATCTTACCCAAGGACGCCCCTGAGCCCTTCGCGACCGGCGACGTGCTCTTACCCGGCAACCTCCCGAAGCCGTTCGCGGACGACGGCGACATCCTCGCCCCCCGAGACGTCCTGGTGCACAAGGGCCCGGCCCGTCCGCTCCCGCAACCGCAGCCGCAGCCGCAGCGGGCCGACGAGCCCAGCCGCGATGCGGCCCCCCTGTTCCGCCCTCGCGCGAAGTCCTCCAGACGCCCCGAGCCGGCCGCGCCCACTGCCCCGGCCAGACCGGCTGAGCCGATCTACCGACTGCCTGCGCACGACGAGGAGCCCGCGCTCCCGCGCGAAGAGCCCTCGATCCTGCGCGCAGAGCCCGCGCCGGCTCCCGCCGCTTCCCGCCAGAAGCCCTCGAAGGCCCGCACCTCGCGGGAGAGCCCCTCGGCCGCCCGCTCCTCGGGTCAGAAGGCTCCCGCTCCCCGGAGCACCCCCGCACCATCGCCCACGCCATCGCCCGCTCCGTCCGCCGCGGAGTCCTCCCTCCTGGCCCCGCGCCCGGTCCGCGCCCGCCCGACGCCCAAGAAGCGGCCGGAGTACCGGGCCCGGCCCGAGAAGGTGCGGCGGCGCAAGGACCGGCACTTCGACTGGGCCTGGGAGGCCGTCGGGTTCCTGATCTGCGTGGCGATAGCGATGATCGTCTTCTTCTCGATGCCCATGTTCACGCATCCGTAGGACACCTCGTCAGGCCGGTGGCTCGGGACTCGCCACCGACTCCAAGGCGGCCTCGTAAGCACGCAGGGCTCCGATGACCGTGGCGCGTTCGGCGGGGTTGAGGTCGCGCATGACGCGTTCCCACGCCGAGGCGCTGCCGGAGAGCCATTCGCCGATCGGCCCGAGGTAGGCGGGGGCGATGGCGATGATGCGGCGGCGGCGGTCGGCGGGATCGGCTGTGCGTTGCAGGACGCCCAGCCGCGACAGCTCGCTGACCATGAGGCTGACGGTCGTCGGGGCCACCTCCAGCCGGGCGGCGAGCTCGTTGACGCTGGCGGGGCCGTCGTACTCCAAATGGGCCAGCAGCGCGAGATGGCGCGGCGCCAGGTCAAGGCCCTGAAGCGCCTGGGGAACCGGCAGGCGTTTGGCGCGGCCGACGAGCCGTGGCATGAGCAGCAGCAGCGTGCGGACGGCCTCATCAACGGCCGGGCCGTCCTTTTCCGTGGACATCGGCGGCAACTCCCATATACCTTTGTGTTCAAAGCCTTTGTAGGCAAAGAGAACGGAGTCCACTGTGCCGCATCTGACCGTGCACGTTCCAGAGAACAGGCTGGCCGGCAACGAACCCGAGCTCGTCACCGCTCTGACCGAGGCAATCGTCGGCGTCTACGGCGCATGGGCCCGCGACCACGTGAGCATCCGCCTGGCCGGGGTCTCCGCTGGCCGCTTCGCGCAGGGCGGCAAGGCCGTGGAGACGAACGCCTCGGTGATTCTGGGCGTCCGCGCCGGCGTCTTCGACCGTCCCGACGCCGCCGAGATCACCGAACGTCTCGGCACCGCCCTCACCGACGCGATCACGCACGTCCTCGGCGAGGAGTTCCGCACCGGCACCATGGTCGAACTCGTGGCGTCCCCGCCGGAACGGACCTTCGTCGGCGGTGCCCTCGCCGTGTGACCGCATGCCGGGCCCCGGGGCGACCCCGCGCTGTGAGCGGACCCGATGCGCGCCTCAGCTCGTCGTCCAGCGACGGAGCTTGTCGGGGTTGCGTACCACCCAGATGTGCTTGATCCGGTCGCCCGCTACCTCGAACGCGAACACCGTCACGGTGACGCCGTCCTGCTGAGCCACCAGGCCGGGCTGACCGTTGACCGTGCGCTCCAGGAAGGTCATGTTCCCGGGCCTGCGGCGGGCGATCTCCATCCAGGCGTGCGCGATCTGCTCTCCGCCTTCGATGGGGTGCAGGAAGGTCGTGGTGAGGCCGCCGCCGTCGGCGATCGCCGTGGCGCCGGGGTCGAGCAGGCCGATCAGGGCGTCGATGTCCTTGGCCTCCCATGCCTGCTTGAACTCCCTGACGACGCCGGCGCGCTGGGCTGACGGAGTCGCGGAAGGCTGCGCGGCCCGGATGCGGCGGCGGGCCGAGGAGGCCAGCTGGCGGCAGGCCGCCGGGGTACGGCCGACGATCTCGGCCACTTCGGCGAAGGAGTGGCAGAAGACATCGTGCAGGATGAACGCGACGCGTTCGGCCGGGGTCATCGATTCGAGCACGACCAGGAAGGCCAGGTTGACCGACTCGTCCAAGGTGATGCGGTCGGCCGGGTCGACGGTGGTGACCGGCTGCCCGGTGCTCCGCTCCGTACGTTCGGGTAGCGGCTCGGGGATCCATTCGCCCACGTAGGTCTCTCGCCGGGCCCGGGCGGAGCCGAGCAGGTTGAGGCAGATGCGGCTGGCCACCGTCGTCAGCCAGGCGCCCGGGGATTCGATGGCGGCCTGCTGCTGCGGAGACATGGCGTACCAGCGGGCGTAGGTCTCCTGGACGGCGTCCTCGGCCTCGGCCAGGGAGCCCAGGAGCCGGTAGGCGATGTTGATCAGCTGGCGCCGCTCGCTCATGATCGCGTCCAGGCCGCGGAATCGGGCCGGCCGTGTCCTGGCCGGGATGGAGTGGTCATGGTGCCGACGGCTCCCTTGGTCGTGTCTGTCCTCACCGGTTTTCGACAAGACAGCGCGCCGGAATGTGAGGCCGGTGCGTCGCCTCACATTCCGGGCCGCTGCCTTGTCGAACCGCTGAGACCAACATGTCGTTCGACGAACAGGGAGCTCAGAGACATCATGACCACCTCAACGCCGACAGCACCGTTCGCCGACCCGGCGCCCGCGCAGCGCCTGGAGCGGGTGGCCGCCGCGCTGACCGCACACGGTTTCACCGTGGAGATCCTCGACGACGCCGCCGCCGCGCGTACCCGCGTCAAGGAGCTGATCCCCGAGGGCGCCACCGTGTTCACCGGGGCCAGCGAGACCCTCCGCCTGTCCGGCATCGATGAGGACATCAACGGCAGCGGGCGATACGCGTCCGTCAAGGCACGCAGCAGGACCATGGACCGCGCCACCCAATTGACCGAGATCTGGCAGGCGATCGCCTGCCCCGACGTCATTGTGGGCAGCGTCGCCGCGGTCACCGAGACCGGCTCCCTGGTGGCCGCCTCGGCCAGCGGCAGCCAGCTGGCCGGCTACTCGGGCGCCGCGGGTCGAGCGATCTGGATCGTCGGAGCGCAGAAGGTGGTGCCCGATCTGAGCACCGCGCTGCGCCGCATCGAAGACCACTGCGTCCCGCTGGAGAACGAGCGCTGCATGAAGACCTACGGGCAGCCCAGTGCCCTCAACCGCGTGCTCATCCTCAACGCGGAACCCCACCCCGGGCGCGGCACCGTCCTGCTGCTGCGCGAGGCCATCGGATTCTGACCAGCACCTGTGCGGCATCGCTGAGCGCGCCGTACGGACCACCCACCGGCCTCGTTGCGGACACCGCCACCCACCGGCCTCGTTGCGGACACCGTCCCCAACGAGGCCGCCCAGGTCGTAGGCCCGCCACGATCAGCGGCTCGCGATGACCACCGCCTATGAGTCACCGGCGACGGATTCCTCCAGGCGGGCCGATCCTGTCAACAGCCGCCGGCAACGCCAAAGGATCTAGGGCGTTTCCAGGAGGACCCGGACGTCCCACGGGCCGAGGGTGAGCTCCGCGCCCGTCTCGTGGTCGGTGCCGTCGAGGACGTCACGTACCGGCAGCGGCGCCGGGACCGTGGTCTGGTTCCACGTCCAGTTGTGCAGGAAGCGCAGTCGCCGGCCGTCGGCGGTGGTCGCGCCGGTCGAGGTGATGCCCGGTGGCATCGACGACCACGGTCCGGCGTACGGGGCCAGCCAGCGGAACAGGGCCTCGCCCAGCTCGGGGTTCGGGATGGTGCCGACATAGGTGATCCGGCCGCGGCCGTGCGGCTGGGTGGTGGCGGCGGCGAACTGGCCGAAGTGGGGGTGGACGTAGGCGGCCAGCACCTGCGCGCCCTCGGCGTGCAGGCCGTCCGCCCAGCGGGTGCCCGCCGCCCCCTCCGGCAGCTCCAGGGGCGATCCCTCCACGCCGTGCACAGGCAGGTCGGCGGCCAGGTTGCTGAACTCGTCGTACCAGACCCCCGCCGCGTCGGCGAGCCGGGCGGGCTGGACCTCGCGGCGGGCGCGGGCCTCCTCGTCGGCATAGGCGGTACGCGGCCCGAGCACCAGGTGCCCGCCCGCCTCCGCGTACGCCCTCAGCCAGTCCAGGGTGGCGTCGTCGGCCACGTAGAGCCCCGCGGCCACGAGCACCGGATGCCGCGCCGCCACCGCGCCCGGCTCCTCCGCCACCGCCTGCCCGGCGTGCAGCACCCGCACCTGCTGTCCCGCCTCGAACGCCGCCCGGTAGAACGGCTCGAAGATGCTCAGGTAGGACCGCTCGTCAGGCCCGCCGTCCGGCCGCGCGAGCGCGGGCTGTGCGGCCAGCCCCCACTTGCTCGGCATCGAATAGATCATCGCGACGTCCGCGTCGGGCGTGAGGCCGGCGACCAGCTCTCCGGCGGTCTCCAGCTCGGCGCCGACGCGGGCGATCTCCCGGTACGTGCGCCCCGGCCGCCCGCTGTGCGGCAGCACGCCACCCCAGTACGTCTCCGCGCCGAACACCAGCGTCCGCCACTGCCAGTACTCGACCATGGAGGCGCCCCGCGACACGAGCGCCCACGCGGCCTGCCGCCACTGCCCGTCATAAGCCGGCTGGTTGACCCACGACGGCCCGATGGCCTGCGCGTTCGTCTCGGTGACCAGGAACGGCTCCTGCCGCGACGAGAACATCCGATCGGCGCTCAGATACAGCGCCCAAGTGTCCTGCGTGGTCCAGTGCTGCGGTGAGTCGGGCGGGGCGGGCAGCGCGAGCCCGTCCTGCATCCCGTAGTACGGGTTCCCGGCCGTGACGTCCAGCCGCCGCGTCAGGTTCTCGTCGTCCACCCCGGGCCGCTCGTAGGAGATGCACGTGGTGACGAACTGCTCGGGTCTGGCGTACTCGCGTACGATGTCGGCCTGCCACTCGATGAACTCGGTGACCTGTTCGGCCTGGAAGCGCCGCCACGCCTGCTCGTACTGAGGCTGGACGTTGCCGTCCGGGGTCCACAGGTCGGCCCAGTCCGACAGCCGGTGCGACCAGTAGACCAGCCCCCACTCCCGGTTCAGCGTCTCCACGTCGCCGTAGGTGTTCCGCAGGTGGTCGACGAACCGCTGGAAGACGCCGTGGTTGTGGAGCAGCTGCGGCCCGGGCTCGTTGTCGACCTGGTAGCCGATGACCGCAGGGTGGCCGGCGTAGCGTTCGACGACGCGCCGGGTGATCCGCTCGGCGTGGAAGCGGTAGGCCGGGTGGGTGAAGTCCATCTCCTGGCGGGCGCCCCAGCCCATGCGCTGCCCGGTGCGATGCTCACCGGCTATTTCCGGATATAGCCGGGCGAGCCACGGCGGTACCGCGTACGTCGGAGTGCCCAGGATGACGGCGATGCCCCGCTCGTGCGCGCCGTCCAGGGCAGGCTGCAGCCAGTCCAGGTTGAAGCGGCCGTTCTCCGGCTCCCAGGTGGACCAGACGGACTCCCCGACCCTGATCACCGAGAATCGGGCCTCGGCCATCAGCTCCAGGTCGGTCTTGAGCAGGTCGGCGGGATGGTATTCGGGATAGTAGGCGGCGCCAAAGAGCACTCGCGGCACGGACACTCCTTCTGTTCTCTGATCGGGGTTCATTGTTCGACCGAGCCCGCGGCCAGCCACCCGCTCGGCCGGTACCACTGCAGCATCACGTTCACTCCTTGGGGGGTGCGGTGGACCGGCGAACCACGAGCTCCATGGGCAGGTCATCGCGGATCGCCTGGCCGGGGCCGCTCTCGATCCGTTCGACGAGCAGCTCCAGACCGTGCGCGGCGGTCGCCTCGAAGTCCTGGCGGATGGTGGTCAGGGGCGGTGACAGGTACGCCGCGGAGGGGATGTCGTCCATCCCCACCACGCTCACCTGCTCGGGCACCGCGCGTCCTGCCTCGGTCAAGGCACGCAGCAGGCCGATCGCCATGTCGTCATTGGCCACGAACACTGCCGTGACCTCCGGATCGGCCGCAAGGATCCGCCCCGCCGCGTACCCGGACGCGGGCGACCAGTCGCCCTCCAGCATCGGCGGCTCGGGAGCGCCCGCCGCGGCCAGCGCCTCCCGCCAGCCCTGGGCGCGGTCCCGCGCCGCGAACCACCGGCTCGGGCCCGCGACGTGCCAGACCGTGGCGTGTCCCAGGCCGAGCAGGTGCTCGGTCGCCGTACGGCCCGCGCCCACGCCGGACCCGCCGGTGACCATCACCCGCGGGCCGTCGAGGCCCGCCAGCTCCCCGAAGCTGAGCACCGGGACGTCCGCCTCGATGCGCAGCGTCTGGCCCTCGTCGATCGGCTCGGAGAGCACGATCCCGTCCACGCCCTGCTCCAGCAGGGATTCGACGGCCTTCATGATGCCGCCTTCCTCGCCCTCCAGGGTGTTGACGACGGTGAAGGCGTACCCGATCTCCCTGACCCGCCGCTCGAGCGCGATCAGCAGCGAGGACGGGCCGAAGAGCGAGGTGCCGAGGGAGGCCACCCCGATGCGGTGGAAGCGGCCCAGGTTGAGCGCCCGGGCCGCGGTGTTGCGCCGGTAGCCGAGCTCGCGGGCCGCCGCGAGCACCCGCTCGCGGACCTCGTCGCTGACGTACTGCTCGCCGTTCATCACACGGGAGACCGTCTTCTGCGACACACCCGCCAGGCGGGCGACGTCCGTACTGCCTGGCGGCCTGCGTCGGGGCTCGGTCATTGCAGCTCCTTGCGTCTGACTACGTAGTCAGACGCCCCCAACTGTCGGGCTGCGCGCGCCGATTGTCAAGGGGAGGTCCCCGCCGTTACGAGAGGCCGGGAGTCCGCTCGCGAGCATCGGCGCCAAGAGTGCACGTGTTTCAGAGCCCAGCGCTAACACGTGTTTCAGGGCCCGGTGCTATCGCGTGTTTCAGAGCCAGGTGCTGCCCAGCCAGGCGGTCGCGGCCGCGGCGGCCAGGAGGGCGATGTTGAGTCCGATCAGCCGGGCCTCGCCGCGGGAGAGGTGGAGCGCGATACCGCCGACCTGGATCAGGACGAGCCCGATCGCCGCGGCGATGGCGAGCCATGGCGCGATTCCGGTGAGCGGCGGCAGGATGAGGCCGGCGGCGCCGAGGAGTTCGAGCACGCCGATGAGTCGGACGAGCGGCATGGGAACGCGGTCGACCCAGCCCATCATGGGCCGGAGCTGTTCCTGACTCTGTACGACCTTCTTGCCTCCGGCGTAGAGGTAGAACACCGCCAGAAGGGCGGCGACGATCCAGTAAGCGATGTACATGTGAGCTCCACGGCTGATGGTTACCGTTCGTAAGTTGCCCCATGATGCGTCACTATTGAGAGCCTTACAAAAGGCACATGCGTGTGCGTTAGGCACAAGGGACTGTCATGTCGCAGTACGAGCACACCTGCATGATCCGCGGAGACGGCGGCCGGACGATCCGCACGATCCTCGACCGGATCTGCGACAAGTGGACCCTGCTGGTCGTGGCCACCCTCGACCAGCAGCGGCTGCGCTTCACCGATCTGCATCGGCAGATCCCCGGGATCTCCCAGCGGATGCTGACGCTGACGCTCCGGAACCTGGAACGGGACGGGCTGGTCTCCCGGACGGCGTACGCGGAGGTTCCGCCGCGGGTCGAGTACGCGCTGACCGCCACTGGGCGGAGTCTCATTCCGCCGGCGCTGGCGCTTGCCGGTTGGGCCATTGACCACATCGCGGACATCGAGGCCAGCAGGGCCGCTTACGAGAACCGGACCGCGCCCTGACCACCCTCGCCCTCCGGCCGCTTCCCGACCGGCCGAAGCGGAATCGGTGAGCTAGGAGCACGACTCAGACCTTGATGACAGTGTTGGCCAGTCCCTCGCTGTCCAGGGCAAGGGTGCCGCCGGGAGCAGCGGGAGAACGGGTCACGCGATCGAATCCCCTGCGGTGTCGTGACCGCTTTGTCAGCGTCGAGGGCCGCCTTCGGTGGTCTGCGCACCGGCGAGACCTGAGCGCTCTCCTTACAAACGAAGGTTACTGGCTCTGCTTCCGGGACGGCGACGAATGAAGCAGATCGCGGCGACGACCTATCCCCAGTTCGGATTGGCGTCTGCCGCTCCGCTCGCGATGCGATAGCTACTCACGATCAGCAGACGCCGACACAGTCCTTCTCACCTAGGCTTTTGCCGTCAAAGGTAAGCAACAGCTTGCCGTGGGCCACACCCTTGTCGGCATCGACCGCGGTCACAGTTCCCTTGACAGATGCCTCCTTGCCGTCCTGAGTTCGGCCCGAGCAATCAACCGGATAACTACCGTCCGACAACGGATCGACCACACAATCGAGTACACCCGTGAGCTTCACTCGGGCAGCATCCTCAATAGCACCCTGCCCTAAAACGCTCAAGGCCCCCGTACCGTTCCTTGCTGTGCGCTCTCGTGGATATCGGCACAGCCTACGGTGATTGCGAGACCTGACAATACGCTCAGACCAGCGAAAACAAGCCTCATACTCGCTCTTTCTTATGACTATGGCGGGTATGGATCATATCGGTCTACATGTGGAGTTTCGACCCCCGCCTCCTGGCGAGGGCTCTCCGGCTCCGTGACGATCGCCGTGCCTTGTGCCAGTCCGTAGTAGGTAGATGCTTGAGGTGCAATCTTGATCACTACACCCGCCATCGACCCGAGACGAGCCGAGCAGACCAGCGCCCGCTTCTTATTCAGGTCGGCTCTTGCGGGGCTGGGGGTGGCCGTCTCATTTGTGCTCCTGCTCCACTTGCCGACGCAGGAGTGGGAGGAACAGCTCCAGTTTGCGACGGAATTGCTGCTGGCGCCCCTCTTGCTCAGCATGTTGGGCGCGTTCCTGGCCCCACTGCCGGGCTCATTGCACTTTTCATCCTGGCGCGATCTCGTAGTTCTGCCCGGACACATGTAAAGATGACCACATGATCAAGACGAGCCGCGAGAGAAGGCCTGCGTCACGAAGAGCGGCGTACTTGGGTGCGGCGCTCTTGGCTGCCGTCCTTATCGTGGCCCTGATCAGGGCTGAGGACCTGCGTTTCATCCACTCGTCAGGGAACATGGAGGCGGTCGCCCGCACGCTGGGGGAGGGCGTCGAACTCAGGGATCAAAGCATCGGAAGCCTCTCGTTCGAGTTCGTCCGTCGGGAGAACGAACAGGTCTATTTCTACCGAGGCAAGGACTGGGGAGGGGACGGCTACGGCTATGTCTGGAGCCCCTCGAGCCGGCCGGGCGATGTCCGGCATGTGATGGGGCCTTGGTACAAGTTCCGGGACGACGCGCACCAGTGAGCCGTTCCGTCCCCAGGCAGCCTGGGAGGCGATGCGGTGGTTCTGAAGGACGGCGATGGCCTTGCAGGGGTGGGCCGTCTTCGGAGGTGCCACATCGTAGCTTGCGGAGGGTCCAGCTCTTCAGCTGGGCGTGCGCTCGTTCGCGGGGGCCTCTGAGCTCGGCGTGGGCTCGATTGGCCCGCTTCTGGGACTCGGCTTTGTTCTTGCCCTTGTACGGGGTGATGACCGGCCCTTCGGCTTCCTGATACGCCTTGTCGGCCAGGGTGACGATCCCGGCTGTCTCTAGTGCGCGCGGGATGCTCCAGATGCGGACGGCGCTCAGAGCGTGGACCTTGACCAGCAGTCGCCGGGACGGAAAGCGGCTTCTCACTTGGATTACGGGACATGGAACCCCTGCAAGGGACCCGCGGCATCGTCTACGTGATCGCGTGCGCCGCGCCTGCCGCCAGAGAAGTCCATCACCTGGTGCCCCTTGCCCAGGCAGCCGGATGGCAGGTGCATGTGGTCACCACACCCATGGGTGAACGCTTCGTTGATGTCGCAGGACTTGAGCGCCTGACCGGTGACCTGGTCCGCAGCACGTATCGCATGCCGCAGGACCCCAAGGGCCTCCCTCCCGCCGACGCCGTGATCGTCGCTCCGGCCACGTTCAACACGATCAACAAGTGGGCGAACGGCATCGCCGACACCTTCGCCGTCGGGCTGCTGTGCGAGGTGATGGGGTTCGGCGTTCCGATCCTGGCCGTGCCGCTGCTCAAGGAAGCGCTCGCACAGCACCTCGCGTTCCAGCGGAGCCTCGACATGCTTCGAGAGATGGGCGTGCGAGTCCTGTTCGATCCGGCCGCTCCGCCGAAGTCCCGCATGCCATCCTGGGAACGCATCATGCAGGAACTACACGCCGTTGTGGGGGAGCGACAGACGCAGGGGTGATGGCATGGACGCCCGCAGGGAGATCGGCCGGCGGATCGCTCGGGCACGCCGCCGCCGTGGACTGTCCCAAGCGGTCCTGTCCGGTCTCGTCGGCCGTTCCGAGAGCTGGCTGAGCCAGGTGGAGCGCGGGCAACGTGCCGTGGACAACCACACCGTGCTCAACGCCCTCGCTGACATCCTCGGCCTGCCCGTGGACGAACTCACCGTGAAGAAGACGAACGCGATGACGCGCTACCAGGCAGCATCGGCCATCCGGCAGGCGATGATGGGCTACGACGGCCTCTCCTCCCTCATCGACCCCCAGCACGCCCAAGGCTCCCCCGAGAGCCTCGTGTGGCTGCGGCACGAGATCTGCCGCGTGAACCGGCTCTACCAGGCCACCCATGACGACGAGGTCGGCAGGCGGTTGCCTCGCCTGATCATGGCCACCGAACTGGGGAGCCGCCATGCCCCCGCCGCCCAGCGCCGGGCGTACCAGACCCTTCGCTCGCTGACCTACCACTGCGCCACCACGACCCTGCGTCGCGTGGGAGAGGCGGAACTCGCCTGGGTGGCCGCCGACCGCTCGCTGGCCGCCGCCCAAGAAGCGGACAGGCCGCTCCTCGCCGCCGTGAGCGCCTATCGGCTCGGTTACGTCCTGGTACGGCTTCGTGAGACGGAACGCGCACTGCACCTGGTGCTTCAGGCGGCCGACGCGTTGCAGCGCGCCACCAGCCGCCCCACTCCGCGCAGCCTGCCCATTGTCGGTGCACTCTATCTGGTCGCCGTCACCGCCGCCGCTGCCGCGTACGACCAAGCCGCAGTGCGCACCTTCCTTACGCAGGCCCGGCAGATCGCTGACACGCTCGGCGAAGACCGCAACGACTTCTGGACCGCGTTCGGCAGGACCAACGTGACCATTCACGAAGTGTGGGCGGCCGTCGAGTTCGGTGACACCCGGCAAGCGATCCGCAGGGGTGAAACCCTCAATCTGGCGCAGCTCTCTGACGGTCTGGTCGGACGCCGTGCCCAGGTGCATCTGGACCTCGCCCGCGCCTATGCGTTGCAGCGCAAGGACGCCGCGTCGGTCAACCTGCTCCTTGAAGCCGAACGGCTCTCACCTGAACTCGTTCGCTATGGCGGGCGTCCCCGAGAGCTGCTGACTCAACTGCTCAAGCGGGAGCACCGTGCCAGCACTCCGCAGCTTCGCGGGCTGGCTCACCGGGCGGGCATCGTCTGACCCGCACTTTTGTGCGGCTTCTTGACCTTCACCACTGTGCGGGTTACCTCGTTGACCCGCACCTACGGTTCCTCCTGCGTGGCGTGACCAGAGGCCACGTCCCCCAACAGGAGGGAACGTCGCATGTGGCACGAACAGAGAGACGCGTGGAATCGGTGCGCCTGCTGCCCCGAGCCGCCTCAACAGGTCGGCCTCGATCTGGTACGGCCCCTGTCGGCGCCGGAAACCGCTGACGAACTCTGTGCTGCCTTGGCGCGCATGGAGATCGTTGCCGACGTCCACGAAGGGCGCGGGCTCGCGCTGGTGTCGGTGTGGACCGGGCTCGTGGTGTGGACGGACGGTTTTTGGTACAGGTGGTGGACGGGGCGCCGTTCCAGGACGGGCCGATGGCTGTCGCACATCATTCCGTGTTCGAGCCAGGGCGGGCCGCTCGCAGGATCGCTGCTCGGTACGCCGAACTCCGCCGAGCGCCAAACCACGGGGCAGCAGGCGTGTCATGACGGCTGGCGAAGGCTGCCTGAGCCCGCACATATCCATGGCCCAACGTGATCACGTCCGGCTCACGTGGCTGGAACCATGTGGCGCCCTGGGTCGCGTCCGCGTCGTGGCGTGGACGTGTACATGTAGGGCCGTGTTCTACGAACTGTGCGAGGGCGGCGGTCAGACCCTCATCCGCCGCACCCTGCAGGCCGAAGCCGGGAACGTGATTCACGAGACCCACCAGTGCTCGATCGTTGAAGCGCGCGTGATATGGGCGGCACTGCTTTCAGGCCAAGCCCGGTAGCCAGGCACGACGGCTTAAATTGCTGCGAGTATCCGTGGGCGATGGCGCCGCAAGGCGCGGGGAGTGCGCCGGCAGGCGCCTGAATGAGAACGCCTGAGCCCCGAGCGCGAAGCGCTTTCAGGCGAAGCCCTTTGGCTCGGGGCGAGGATCCAGCAGGCCGACCACCCAGATAGGCGCCCACCACGCTGATGAGGGTCACCAATGTGAGCAGAGCACTGCCTATGGCCGACCAGATCAGCAGGGTACGGTCGGCGCGGTGGAGGAACAGCCGAGCGAGCAGCAGCCCCGCCAGACCGTAGGCTTGGTCGGCCGGCGCCCTCGTCCGCCTGCTCACGACCCAGCCGTCCATCGCACCTTCTTGAGTCCAGCACGCCCAAGGCTCCCCCGAGAGCCTCGTGTGGCTGCGGCACGAGATCTGCCGCGTGAACCGGCTCTACCAGGCCACCCATGACGACGAGGTCGGAAGGCGGCTGCCCCGTGGTTGAGGGGCCACTCGCTCCAGGATCGATGTCGCCGCTGGTCAGACTCCCGATGGTACGGTGGCCGTGATCGGTGCGGTTCCAAGCTGACAGCGGCGGTCGATTCCCGTACCCGCTCCACGTCTTCCAGTTAGCCGATCTTCGATGTCAGCCCTAAGCGAGGGAGACCGGCATGGCAACCCCTTCCTGGTACGACTCACTTCCCGAAGCCATGAGCGAAGCAGAATATCGAGCGTTGCCGGAGGACATCGCCAGGAGCATCGAGGTAGTCCACGGGCATGTGATCAAGTGCGAGTCACCCGCTCCTCAGCACAACCGCATAGCCCGTCGTCTCGCCAGCTCACTGGAAGCCGCTCGTCCGAACAGCGGGCCGTGTCTGAGCGTCGAGACCGACATCGACGTGGTGCTCTGGCGGGTTCCGAAGTTCACCTTCCGACGCCCGGACGTGGTGGTCTACAAGTGTTTGGACGACCCTGGTCAGAAGCCGGATGCGTCCCAGACCCTGGCCGTCGTCGAGGTCTCCTCACCCGGGACCGTCCGTGAAGACCTCACCGATAAACGCACGCAGTATGCCGCCGCCGGTATCCCGCTCTACCTGCTCATCCTCCTCGACGAGAAGTACGAGATCCTCGAGGTGAAGGAGTTCCATCTCGATGCCGTAGCCTCCGAATACAGGCTTCATCGGGTACACCAGGGAGACCTCGAACTGGAACTCCCTATCAGGGTGACTATCCCGTTTCTCGTACTGACCGCTCCTTAAACGTTGCCCCGTGCGCCCGTTGTGTGTCCGTTCGCTCGGTGACCAGATGGCGCCGTAAGGCGCGGAGGGTGCGCCGGCAGGCGCCTGAATGAGAACGCCTGAGCCCCGAGCGCGAAGCGCCTCTTTTGCGAAGACCTTTTGCTCGGGGCGGGGTCCAGCAGGCCGGCTTACTCGGCTGAGAGGATGAGGCCGCTTGTCGGTACGCCTGTGCCTGCCGTGACCAGCACGTTCCTGACGTTCGTGAGCTGGTTGGCCGCCGTTCCTCTGATCTGGCGTACCGCCTCCGCTATGCCGTTCATGCCGTGAATGTAAGCCTCACCCAGCTGGCCCCCGTGCGGGTTGACCGGCAGCCGGCCGTTCAGTTCTATGCCTCCGTCCCTGAGAAACGCCGGGGCCTCCCCTCGGGCGCAGAAGCCGAGCTCCTCGAGTTGGGCCAGGACGAACGGGGTGAAGTGGTCGTACAGGATAGCTGTTTGGATGTCTTTGGGGGATAAGCCGGACATGTTCCAGAGTTGGCGGCCTACCAGCGACATCTCCGGGAGACCTGTCATTTCGTCACGGTAATAGCTGGTCATCATCATCTGGCCGGTGCCCGAGCCCTGGGCCGCGGCCGTGATCACGGCGGGGGATCTGCGGAGGTCGCGGGCTCGTTCTGCCGACGTGACGACCAGGGCCACCGCGCCGTCGCTCTCCTGGCAGCAGTCGAGCAGGTGCAGCGGCTCCACGATCCACCTGGACGCCTGGTGCTCCTCCAGCGTGATGGGGCGCCGGTAGAACCAGGCGGCCGGGTTGGTGGCCGCGTGCCTGCGCATGGCCACCGCCACCCGGCCGAAGTCCTCCGAGGTGGCTCGGAACGCGTGCATGTAGCGGCGGGCGAACATCGCCACCCACGCCGCCGGCGTCATCAGGCCGAACGGCACGTGCCAGCTCATCTCCAAGCCCTGGGAGGTGGGCTCGCCGGTCAGGCGGCTGTTGGGCTGGCCGAAGCGGCGGCCCGAACGTTCGTTGAAGGCGCGGTAGCACACCACCGTCCGCGCCATTCCCGTGGCCACGGCCATGGCCGCGTGTGCCACGGTCCCGCATGCCGCGCCGCCGCCGTACTCGACCCGCGAGAAGAACGTCAGGTCCCCGATCCCCGTCTCCCGCGCCACGGCGATCTCCTGGTTGGAGTCCTGGGTGTAGGTGGCCATGCCGTCCACGTCGCCGGGTGACAGGCCCGCGTCGTCCAGCGCCGACAGCACGGCCTCGGCGGCGAGCCGCAGTTCGGAGCGTCCCGACTGCTTGCTGAACTCGGTCGCGCCGATGCCGGCTATCGCAGTACGGCCGCTCAGCACCGCGTTCCCCCCTCGACCAGGGTGACGGTTCCTGTGGCGTGGTCGCCCAGGCTCACCTTGCCGCGTACCTCCACCGTGAGCCGGCCCTCCTCGCGCGACAGGACCGTTCCGTTGAAGCACAGGCGGTCCCCCGCGTACGCCGGTACGCCCAGCTTGACCGCGATGCGCTCGATGACGGCCTCCGGACCCGCCCAGTCGGTGACGTACCGCTCGACCAGCCCCATCGTGGTCAGGATGTTGAGGAAGATGTCCTTCGAGCCCTGGGCGCGCGCCAGCCCGACGTCGTGGTGGACCGGCGTGAAGTCCATGGTGGCCAGGGCCGTGGAGACGACCACGGTGGGCGTGAGGTCGACGGACAGCTCCGGCAGCGCCGCTCCGATCTCCATCACGCCTCCTCCGGCGTCCACATGGGGAGGACGAGCTGGTCGTCCATCCGCCGGTACGTCACGCGCAACGACATGCCGACCGACACCTCCTCAATCGGGCAGTCCACCACGTTTCCCACGATCCGTACGCCTTCCGGCAGCTCCACCACACCCACCACGAACGGCGTCTGCCTGCCCGGCACCGGGGGATGATGGTGGACGACGTAGCTGTAGAGGGTTCCGCGCCCGCTCGCCACCATGTGGCCACGGTTGACCGAGCGGCAGCGGGGGCAGAGCGGGCCGGGCGGGTGGCGGAGCTCGCCGCAGTCGGCGCAGGTCTGGATGCGGAGCTCGCCCTGTTTCACGCCTTCCCAGAAGAAGGCCGTGTCCTGGTTGACGGCGGGTTGGAGCGGATAAGAACCAGCCGCCGCCTGTTCCTTACCCGAAGCGGTGCGTGGGCGAAATTTCAGGACCCGGAAGAGCATCTCGGCGACCGGCTCGTCGTCCTCGCTGTACCAGGTAACCGTCCAGGTGGCGAAGAACCCCACCCCCAGAGCCGTCCGCTTGGGCCCGGCCAGGTCCGTGAACCGCGTGGCCGGGGTCAGCCGCTCCCCGATCCGCGCGTACCGGTGATAGGTCTGCTCGCAGTTCGTCGCCACCACGCCCGTGTAGCCGCTCGCGTCGAGCGCGGCGATCATGTCGTCCACCGGCGAGCGGTCCTTGGCTGACCGCCGCACGCCCGGCATCGTCCAGACCTGGGCCATCGCAGGCGGCGCGACCCCTTTCTCCAGGTACGCGGGGTTCTCGTCCCCCATGGCGTCCAGCCAGTGCCTGATCATGGGGGCGTTCACGGGATCGCGTGCCGGGGTCCCGCGCACTTCCCCAAGCGCCGCCTGCTTCTCCGCCAGCTCGTGCAGCTCCTGGTCGTTCATGGGCGGAGTCATCGCGGCGGCCTCGGCAGGCTCAGGCCGAGCATGGCGATCAGCTCCCGCTGCACCTCGTTCACCCCGCCGCCGAACGTCAGCACCACCGCCCCCTTCACGCCGTGGTCCACGCGTTCGAGCAGCTCGGCCGTCTCCGGGTCGGACGGGTCCCCGTACCTGGACAGGATGTCGCCGACGAGCCTGCCGACCTCCTGCATGCGTTCGGAGCCGTAGATCTTGGTGGCCGAGGCGTCGGGGGCGCCCAGCCAGCCGAGGTCCATGTTCGCGGCGACCTGCCAGTTCAGCAGTTCGTTGGTGCGGAAGGCCGCCCACACCCTGGCCAGCGCCCGCCGTACGTCCGGATTCGCCGCCTGCCCCGTGCGGCGGGCCCAGGCGAGGAAGCGGTCGTACGTCTGGCCGAGGTTGCCGGCCGGGCCGAGGGTGACGCGTTCGTGGTTGAGCTGGTTGACGATCAGGTCCCAGCCCCGGTCCACCTCGCCGACCACCATGTTCACGGGGACGCGGACGCCGCTGTAGTAGGTGGCGTTCGTGTGGTGGCGGCCGTCCATGGTGACGATCGGCGTCCACGAGAAGCCGGGGTCGTCCGTGGAGGCGATCATCATGGTGATGCCCTTGTGCTTCTTGGCCTCGGGGTTCGTGCGGGCGGCCAGCCAGATGTACTGGGCGTAGTGCGCGCCGCTGGTGAAGACCTTCTGGCCGTTGACGACGTAGTGGCCGCCGTCGAGCACCGCCGTCGTACGCAGGGAGGCCAGGTCGGTGCCGGCCTCGGGCTCGCTGTAGCCGATGGCGAAGTGGCACTCGCCCGCGAGGATGCGCGGCAGGAACAGGTCCTTCTGCTCCTGCGTGCCGTACTGCATGAGCGTCGGCCCCACGGTCTGCACCGTGATGAGCGGGTACGGGACGCCCGCCCGGGCGATCTCGTTGGCGAAGATCTGCTGCTCGAGGGGGCCGTAGCCGCCTCCCCCGTACTCCTTGGGCCAGCCGATGCCCAGCTTGCCGTCGCGACCGAGGCGGCGGCAGTGCTCCATGTACGCCCCGCCGAACGGGTCCTCCGCGATCTTCCTGCGGTCCTCGTCGGTAAGACAGCCCTGGAAGTACTCGCGAAGCTCGTCCCGGAGGGAGCGCTGGGCGGGGGTCAGGTCGATCAGCATCAGACGAGCGCTCCGATCAGGTCGAGCTGGGCATCGGCGCCCCCGAGCAGGTGGGACAGGTGCTTGGCCTGGGCGAAGTACCGGTGCAGCGGATAGGTCACGTCCAGCCCCATCCCGCCGTGCAGGTGCTGGCAGGTGTAGAGGGCCTTGACCGCCTCACTGACGTGGTACGCGGCCAGCGCCAGGTCCTGGTCGGCCGGCAGGCCCTCCCCCAGGCGCCACACGGCCGACCACATGGCCACGTCCAGGGCCCGAGCCGCGATGTAGACGTCGGCGATCTGCATGGTCACGGCCTGGAACTCGGCCAGCGCCCGGCCGAACTGCTTCCTCGACCTGACATAGCCGGTGGTCAGCTCCAGGGCGCCGGCCAGTACGCCACTGGCCTGGGCGGCCACGGCCGCCATGAACAGCCGCCTGGCCCCGGTGACCGCCTCCGGGCCCGCGACCCGCTCGGCCGGGGTGCCGTCCAGCACGATGGTGGCGGCGGGCTCGCCGGTGGAGGTGAACTCGGGGGTCGAGGGTGGCGACTCCACCAGGAACAGGCCCTCGTCCGCGCTGACCAGCACCCAGGCCCCGGGGTAGGGCACGGAGACCTTGCGCCCGGTCAACGCCCAGCCGCCGTCAACGGTCCGGGCGCTCGTCAGGGGCGGGTCGGCCGGCGCCCTCCCGGGCTCGCGAAGCGCGACAGTGGCCCCATCGCTCAAGCGGCGCTGCTGGTCAAGGGTGCCGTAGTGGGCCAGCGTGAGGGTGCTCACCAACGTGGGCAGCACGGGCACCGGGGCCGCGCGCGCACCCACCTCCCGCAGCACCACGGCCATCTCGACCGGCCCGAGCCCGGCTCCGCCCGCCTCCTCCGGCACGCACACGCTCATGAGCCCGGCCTGCCGCAACCGCTCGCCGTCCTCCTTGGCCAGCACCTCGGCCGCCAGTTTCCGCAGGTCCTGCTGGGTTTCGTCCAGGTTGAAGTCCATTCAAGCCTCCAAGAGGTGGTGCCTGCCGTGCCGTACGAACTCCTCCTCGATGCCCTTGACGTCCGCGTCGGTCAGCGGCCGGAGCCCGGAACCCGTGCGCCACCAGACCGGGTCGGCGGTGCGCCAGGCCTCCCGGGCGAGGACCCGTTTGAGGACCTTGTGGGAGGGCGTCTGGGGCAGATCCCCAGAAAGGCGGATAAATCGCGGTAAAGACTTGGCACCCAGGTCGCGGCGCGACGCCAGGAACGCCGTGAACGCGTCCGGGTCGAACCCGCCCTCCAGCACGAGCGCCGCCATGACCTGGTCGCCGGCCGCCGGATCGGGCACCGGGTAGACGGCCGCCTCGACCACCCCGGCGAACTCCCGCAGCGCCGCCTCGACGGGCGCGACGGCCAGGTTCTCGCCGTCCACGCGCAGGCGCTCGGTGCCGCGCCCGGCGAAGAACACGTAACCGTCCCCATCCGCGTACGCCAGGTCGCCCGACCAGAACGCGCCGTCCCTGATGCGCTCGGCGTCCGCCTCGGGATCGTTGTAGTAGCCGTCGAACAGTCCCAGCCCGGCCACGTTGACCAGCTCGCCGACGGCCTCCTCCGCGTTGAGCAGGCGGCCGTTCTCGATGCGCCCCGGCGGGCAGGGCCGCCCCGTCGCCGGATCGAGGATCCGAACGCCCTCCGGCAGCCTCCCGAGGCAGCCGGGCGGACCGGACGGGTCGGGGGTGAGCGAGATGGCCGTCTCCGTCGATCCGAAGGCGTCGATCACGTGGCACCCGAACCGCTCGCCGAACCTCCTGGTGGCGACCGCGCTGCCCTCGTTCCCGAACGCGATCCGCAGGGGGTTGTCGGCGTCGTCCGCGCGTTCCGGAGTGGCCAGGACGTAGGAGAGCGCCTTGCCGACATAGTGCAGGTACGTGCAGCCGTACCGCCTGACGTCCGGCAGCAGGCCCGACGCCGAGAACCGCCGCCGTAGCACCAGCGCCGCCCCCGACGCCACGGCCGGCGCGTAGGCGGCCATCAGCGCGCCGGAGTGGAACAGCGGCATCGAGCAGTACACGACGTCGGAGGGCGTGAGCCGCGCCCCCAGGCTCAACCCGGGCAGGGCGAGCTTGCGCTGCGTGATCCGCACGGCGCGGGGCCGGCCCGAGGTGCCGGAGGTGAAGATCAGCATCACCAGGTCCTCCGGCGTGTCCGCCGGCTCGGCGGGCGGCTCGAGCCCGACGGCGGACAGGGGCAGCGCGTCCACCCCCAGCGCCTCGGCCACCTGCCCGGCCGCCGCCGCGTAGGGGCCGTCGGCCAGGAGCAGGTCCACATCGGTGGCGCGGGCGTCGCGGACCAGCTCGTCGACCGAACGCGTCGGGTTGAGCGCGACGACCACGTGGCCGGAGAGCGCCGCCCCGCCCACGAGGAAGACCAGCTCAGGAACGTTCTCGCTGAGCACCCCGACGTGCGACCGGGCGGCGCGCCGGGACAACCAGGCGCCGGAGGCGCGGCAGGCGGCCACGTGCTCGCGCCACGACCACGCCAGATCCTCGAACATCAGCCCAGGTCGATCGTCCTCCGCCCGTGCGAGAAGCAGGGCCGCCAGCGTGTCCGCGATCATCCAGGGCCTCCACCAAGCGCTCGGTCAGCCGAATCGCAAACTAGAACAGATTCTAATATCTGTCCAGTGCCCGTCTGTGCCGATAAGTCGTGACATACGCCTGTAACGCCGGAGACATGGGGCTATACGGTCAGTTTGTGACCCGCGAGTAACAAGCCGCGATATCGAGAAATCAGATAACGTGTTCTTATGCGTACCACGCCGGCGACGATCGCCGCGCCCTCCAGCGACACCGAGGGGACCATGGAGAGCCACCCCACGACGGGCGGGCACAGCGTCCGTACGCGTAGCCAGCACCAACGCCGCAAGCGCATCGTCCAGGCGGCGGCCGCGCTCGCCTCCCGGGGCGGGGTCGAGGCCATGCAGATGCGCACGGTGGCCGAGCGCGCGGGCGTCGCGCTCGGCACGCTCTACCGCTACTTCCCGTCCAAGATGGACCTGGTGGTGGCGGTGGTGGGCGAGGAGATCGACCTGCTGGAGAGCAGCATCGAGCGCCGGCCGCCCGGGGCCGCCACCCCGTCGAGCCGCGCGGTGGACGTGCTGATGAGGGCCACGCGCGGGCTGATGCGCGAGCCGGAGCTGGCCGACGCGCTGATCCGCTCGCTGATCATGGCGGAGGTGCAGACGCCGTTCGGCGAGCGCATGACGGGGCTGCTGCTGCGCGTCTCGGCCGACGGCCTGAGCCTCGAGGAGGCGAGCGAGGAGCAGCTCGACCTCGCGGGCTCCCTGGCCAGCGTGTGGGTCCAGGAGCTGCTGGAGATGCTCCGGGGCCGCCGCACCTACGACCAGATCCAGCGTCGCATCGAGACCGCCGCCGCCCGGCTGCTCGCCGACATCTAGAACCACCATCTTGTACGCCTGCGCACAGGCAGGCGTGTCCGGCTCGTGTCCCCGCGCAAGCCCATGCGGTGGCGGCGCGCCGGCGGTAGGCACAGCCCTCCAACCTGCGACACAGCCGACCTCCAGACGCTCTGGCCGCTCTGGAGGCGCATTGCAGGCGTTCTGTAGGGGCCGCAGCGAATCTTGCTTCTGTCGCTGAGCGGCACACCGCCCCTACGGACTTAGGACACGATCATGCACACCACCACCAGGCTCCGTCACCTGCTCGTCACAGCCTCCGCCACCCTCGCCTGTTGCGCCGGGTTCGCCATCCCCGCCGGCGCCGCCCCGCTCCCGTCGAACACCCCGCAGCCCGACGTCTCGGTCATGTTCAACTGCGGCACCTACGCGCAGAACATGACGATCACGCGCAGCGAGGTGCTGACCCGATCACGAACGTGGATCGACGCACGGGTCCCGTACAGTCAGTCCGCCTGTCACGGGAACCAGTACGGGAGCTACCGGACGGACTGCTCCGGCTTCGTCTCCATGGCGTGGGGCCTGCGTTACTCGTACACCACAAGCACTATCGGCCAGGTCTCGCACCAGATCGCCCGGTCCGACCTGCAGCCCGGCGACGCGCTGAACCGGCCGGGCGAACATGTGGCGCTCTTCATCGGCTGGGAGGACGCCGCGCGGACCAGGCCGGTGGTACGCGAGCAGGCAGGACCCGATGGCGCGCCCACCATCCAACGCACCTGGCCCCAGTCGTACGCCGCGACCTACACCCCCATCCGGTACAACAACATCGTCGACGGCACGACCGGCTCGGGGTCGTCCTTGTCGGGTGACGGCAAGGCGGAGATCGTCACCGTCCTGGACAACGGTGACGTCAAGGCCTGGCGCAACGCCGCAGGGTTCGCCGATGTGCCGTGGGACGCCGACAAGATCGTCGCCACGGAGTTCGCCAAGGACAACATCCACTTCGCCGACCTCGACGGCGACGGCAAGTCCGAACTCATGACCGTCCTCGACAACGGT
>NZ_JBFAHJ010000005.1:0-109698 GCF_040654115.1 Nonomuraea sp. NPDC050786 | reverse complement strand
CAAGGCCTGGCACAACGGCGCAGGATTCACCGACGTCCCCTGGAACGCCGACAAAATCATCGCCACCGGCTTCGCCAAGGACAACATCCACTTCGCCGACCTCGACGGCGACGGCAAGTCCGAACTCATGACCGTCCTCGACAACGGCGACGTCAAGGCCTGGCACAACGGCGCAGGATTCACCGACGTCCCCTGGAACGCCGACAAAATCATCGCCACCGGCTTCGCCAAGGACAACATCCACTTCGCTTAATCTGCCGCACTCCCCCATCAAGGCGGACCGCCGCACCGGCGGTCCGCCTTCGCTCGTGACACAGGTGCGACGACAGCGGGACGACAGCAGAACGACAGCACCATGAAAGACCCGCCTGCTCTACTTCTGCGCGTGCGCGCGGTCCCAGGCTCGGCGGCACGTTTCATGAAACGGGGTCCTGAGTCATGAAACGGGCGACCGGCTCGGGCCGGTACTCCCGGAGCCGCTGAAGCCGGGGCCGCGCGGGGTTCACGGCCGGACTGCGTTATCGATGACGCGGCACCCGGGTGCTGGTACCGCAGGCGTGGGTTATGGGGGTATGTCGCATGCGCATTTTGATGCTGGGGCCGGTAGAAGTCCGCGTGGGGGAGAACCGGGTGCACCTTGGAGGTGCCAAGCCGAATGCGTTGCTGGCCGCGTTGACGCAACAACCGCGGCAAGTCGTCTCCATCGAGCGTCTCGTCACCCTCATCTGGGACGAGGCGCCACCGAACTCCGCGACCGCGCTGGTGCATACCTACGTCTCCGCCCTGCGCAGAGGACTGGCCTCGATCGGGCGGCAGTCGATGCTTGTCACTCGTTCTCCCGGATACCTCCTGAACGTTCAGCGTACGGAGAACGACCTCGAGATCCACGAGCGCTTCCTCGGCCTGGCCAGACGGCTGGAGCGCGAGGGCAACTACAGCGAGGCCGTGACGCACTATGAACAGGCGCTCGGCCTCTGGCGCGGTCCTGCCTTCGGAGGCGTGGAGGCGAGCTTTGCCCGTACCGCGGCGGTGGCGCTGGAAAAGGACCGGCTGAGCGTCGAGGAAGGACTCGCGCGGTGCGACCTGGCCCGCGGCCGGCCGGTGGAGTGCGCCTCGCGCATGGCCCGGGTGAGCGCCTCGTATCCCCTGCGGGAGGAGGCTCGGGGGCTGCTGATGCGCGGGCTGTATGAGAGCGGCCGCCAGGCCGAGGCCCTCACCGCTTACCGTGACGGCCGCCGGCATCTGCGCGAGGAACTCGGCATCGAGCCCAGCCCCAAGCTCAAGGATCTGCACAGCCAGGTGCTCAGCGGCACGCTCGATCCGCTCGTGCCTCTCGCCCGCACCCATGAGGAGGCCTCTGCGAGGCCGGTCGCATCCAGCCGGCTGGTGACCACCGAGGTCGAGCGCAAGGCGCCCAGCAACCTGCCACCCGACATCGGCAACTTCACCGGCCGCGTAGCGCAGTTGGACAGCCTGCGGCGGCTGAGCAGCCGGTCCGCCGGCGGTGCCGCTCAGACGGCAACGCCGACGGTGGCGGTGGTGTCGGGATTCGGCGGATCAGGAAAGTCGGCGCTGGCCGTACACGCCGCATATGTATTGAGAGACAGCCATCCCGATGGCCAGCTCTACGCCGACCTGCGAAGCGGGGAAGGGGACGCGGGCGTCCGGGACGCGCTCGGGCGCTTTCTCGGCGCACTCGGCGTCTCCGTGGCCGAACTGCCAGACACGATGGAAGACCGGGTGGAGCTCTACCGGCGGAAGGTGTCGGGCAAGACCCTTGTGATCGTGTTGGACAACGTCAGCGGTGAGCACCAGGTCCGCAAGCTGCTGCCGAGCTCCCCCGGCTGCCTGGTGATCATCACGAGCCGGTCGCGGCTGGCCGGGCTCGAGGCGTCGGAGCTTCTCGAACTCGATTTCTTCTCCGTCGACACCTCGGTGGAACTGCTCAGCAAGATGATCGGCACCGCACGGGTGGAGACCGACCCCAAGTCCGCGATGACCATCGCCCGGCTGTGCGGGGGCATCCCGCTCGCGATCCGGGCGGCGGCCGGCAAGCTGCTCGCCCGCCCGCACTGGCCGCTGCGCGCCCTGGCCGACCGCTTGTCCGACGAACGGCGCAGGCTGGACGAGCTCGCCGTGGGAGACTTGGCGATCAGGTCGAGCCTCCAGCTGAACTATGCGGAGCTGAGCGGACCGCACCAGCGGGCGTTCCACCTGCTGACCCTGCTCGACTTACCCGATTTCGGATCCTGGCTCGTGGCGCCGCTGCTGGACGTTTCCGTCGAGGAAGCGGAGGACGTCGTCGAGCACCTGGTGGACCTGCGGCTGCTTGACGTGGCGGGCGTCGACGCCATCGGCAGGGTCCGTTACCGATTCCACGATCTCGTGCAGCTCTTCGGCGCCGAGCACGCCGCGAACGAGGAGGTGGACGAGGCGTACGGCCGGATGCTGGCCGCCTGGAGGTCGATGGTGGAGGCCGGGGCCCGCAGGCTCCCCCACGCGACCCTCAGCCTGTGGCGGTCCGCCACGGAGATCGCGGATCTCGACCCGCGCTTACGCGCCGAGGTCGAGGACGATCCTTCTGGGTGGCTGCAGGCGGAGACCTCGACGGTGGTCAGAGTCGTCGAACGGGCACACGAACTCGGCATCGACAAGATGACCACCCTGCTGATCGCCTCGTTGCTGTCGTCGCCGTTCGCGGCACGCAACGAGTTCGACGGCTGGCAGCGAACGCTGGACGTGGCACTCCTGACGGCCCGGGGCGCGGCCGATCGCGGGGCGGAGGCCATCGTGCTCACCAGCCTCGGGGAACTCTCTTACGAAAAGGATGATTTCGGGGCCGCGTTGGACTATTTCCAGCAGGCCCTCCATCACGCGAAAGCCGTCAACGACGAAGCTGTCCAGGCGGTCATCAAGGTCGGGATCGGCAACGTGCACCGCTATCTGGGCGATTTCCACCTGGCCGGGGAAGAGTTGGGCGAGGGCGCGCGGATCGCCGAACGGCTGGGCGAGCCAGCCGTGGTCGCCGCCGCGCTCTACGGCCTCAGCACGATCCACAGGGACGGTGGCGATTTGGAGAAGGCGGCCGAGTCCCTGCGCAAGTGCCAGGCACTGTACCGCGACCTGGGCGACAGGCGAGGCGAGGCGTTGTCGTTGCGCGGGCTGAGCCTGTGCCATCGGGCCGCCGGCGAGCCGGAACGTGCCGTCGAGCTGAGCGAACAGGCAGCGACGATGCTGGACGAAGCGGGCGACCCGCTCAAGGCCGAGTACGCGCGCCAGTCGCTCGCCAAGGCCATGATCCGGCAGGGACGCACCGTTGAAGCGGAGCCTCTCCTGGATTCCAGCAATCGGCTTTTCCTGCGGCACGGTGACCGTTTCGGCGTCGCGCTCGTCACCAGGACGGCGGGCGAGCTGGCGCTGGCCCGCGGTGACAGCGAGCGGGCGCGCGAACTCCTCACCGTCGCGCTCGGCCAGTGGACCGAACTCGGGCTGGCGATCTGGCAGGGTCGTACGCTGCGAGACCTCGCCGCCATCGAAGCGGTGTCTGACCCCGTCTCCGCGAAGCGCCACTGGCAGGAGGCGATCGAGACGTTCATGGCCCTCGGCGCCCGCGAGGCCTCCGAACTCGCAGGCACGGACCCCGGAGCCTGGCTGGAGCAGGTCCGGCGCTGAACGGCACCCGTGCGGTCAGCACCCGGTACGAGTGGCACCACGCATGCCCTGGGCGGCCCGGACGCGCACGGCGCCTTCGCCGAGGTCGTGCCGGACGTGGACGTGGTGCTCGACACCATCGGCGGCGACTACCGCGCGCGCTCACGGCCCTGGTCGAGGCCGGCAAGCTGCGGGTGGAGATCGCCGCCGCTCTTCCGCTGGCAGAGGCGGCCAAGGCCAACGAGCTCGGCGAGACCAACCGCACCACCGGCAAAATCGTCCTCACCGTCGCCCACTGACGTCCGGGGTCAGAGGCCCGCGTGGAGCGGAAGCTCGTCGTGGGCCTCTTCAGTCTGTTCAGAGCGTTCGGGCTTGAGCACCGTGAGCGCGATGACGAAGGACACGGCGACGAGGGCCGTCCCGATCAGGAAAGCGAGCTGGTACCCGCCGGTCAGCGCCTCCGCCTCGGGCCGGCCCGCGGCGGCGAGCCCGGCGGTCCGGGTGGCCGACAGCGTGGCCAGCACGGCCAGCCCCATCGCCGCGCCCACCTGCGTGGTGGTGTTCACCAGGCCCGAGGCCAGCCCGGCGTCCTCCCGCGTGGCGCCCGACATGGCCAGCGCGGCCAGCGCCGGGAACGCGCCGCTGATCCCCACCCCGAGCAGCAGCGTCGCGGGCAGCACGTCCACCAGGTAGCTCCCGCCCACCGGGACCCGGGCGAACAGCGCCAGCCCGGCCGCGATCAGCACCAGCCCGCCCAGCAGCGTGGCCCTGGCGCCGAACCGGGTGACCAGCCGCTCCGAGTAGCGCAGCGACAGCAGGCCCATCAGGACGCTGTGCGGCAGGAACGCCAGTCCCGTGGCGAGCGAGTCGTACCCGAGGACCCGCTGCAGATACAGCGTCCCCAGGAAGAACATCCCGAACATGCCGGCCACGGTCAGCGCCTGGATGGCGTTCGCGCCGGAGACGTTCGCGGAGCGGAAGATCCGCAGCGGGACCAGCGGTTCGCGGGCCTTGGCCTCGCGCAGCAGGAACAGCAGGAGCAGCAGGACGGCCCCGCCCCCGAGCGTCAGCGTCTGGGCCGCGCCCCAGCCCAGCTCGGCGGCGGGCTTGACGATCGTGTAGACGCCCAGCATCAGGGCGGCGGTGATCAGCACGGCGCCCAGCAGGTCGGCGCCCCGGCCGAGGCCGGCGCCCCGGTCCCTGGGCAGCAGCCGCAGGGCCGCCACCCCGGTGGCCAGCCCGATGGGGATGTTCACGAAGAAGATCCAGTGCCAGTTGATGCCCTGCGTCAGCACGCCGCCGGCCAGCAGCCCGATCGAGCCGCCCGCGGAGGCGACGAAGCTGTAGAAGCCGAGGGCCTTGGCGCGCTCGCGCGGCTCGGGGAACATGGTGACGATCACGCCCAGGATGACGGCCGAGGTCATCGCGCCGCCGACGCCCTGCACGAACCGCGCGGCGATCAGCACCTCCTGGCTGCCCGCCAGCCCGCACACCAGCGAGGCCAGCACGAACACCGCCAGCCCCGCCAGGAAGACGCCCCTGCGCGAGGTCAGGTCGCCCAGCCGGCCTGCGAGGAGCAGCAGGCCGCCGAAGGCGATCAGGTACGCGTTCACCACCCAGGCGAGGCTGGACTGGGTGAAGCCGAGGTCGTTCTGGATGGCGGGCAGCGCCACGTTCACCACGGTGACGTCGAGGACGATCATGAGCATGCCGGTGCAGAGGACGGCCAGCGCCACCCAGCGCGAACGTTCCGGATTCATCGTCATTCCTTCCGCAGAAAAGGTTCGCCGTTATAGACCGGCCGGGTGGCGAAAAGTCATCGGTCTGTCGGTGGCGCCGTCTATACAAGGGGTATGACCGACAAGCCGACGAACGAGGAGTTCCTCCGACAGGCTGACCCGATGCGGCGCGAACTGCTGGCGCACTGCTATCGGATGATGGGCTCGGTGCACGACGCGGAAGACCTCGTCCAGGAGACGTACTTGCGCGCGTGGCGGGCCTACGACGGCTTCGAGGGGCGCTCCTCGCTGCGCACCTGGCTCTACCACATCGCCACCAACGCCTGCCTGACCGCGCTCGACAGCCGCACGAGGCGGCCGCTCCCCACCGGCCTCGGCGCCCCCAGCACCGAGGCGACCGCTCCCCTGGTGCAGGACAAAGAGGTGCTGTGGCTGGAGCCCGTGCCCGACGCGCTGGCGGGGGCGGCCGGCGACGACCCCGCCTCGATCGTGACCTCGCGCGAGAGCATCAGGCTCGCGCTCATCGCCGCGCTGCAGCACCTGCCGCCCCGGCAGCGCGCCGTGCTCGTGCTGCGCGACGTGCTCAAGTGGCGGGCCGCCGAGGTGGCCGAGGCGCTGGAGACGTCCACCGCGGCTGTCAACAGCATCCTGCAGCGGGCCCGCGCCCAGCTCGACCAGGTGCAGCCGAGCCGCGACGACCCGGTGGAGCCGCTGTCACCCGAGCAGCGGGCCCAGCTCGAGCGCTACGTGGCGGCGTTCGAGAACTATGACTTCGAGAGCCTGGTGGAGCAGTTCACCAAGGACGCGATCTGGGAGATGCCGCCTTTCGTCGGCTGGTACCAGGGGCCGGAGACGATCCTGGAGCTCATGAGGACGCAGTGCCCCGCCAAGGGCCCCGGCGATCTCAAGCTGGTGCCAACCGCCGCCAACGGGCAGCCGGCCTTCGCCATGTATCTGCGCGAGGACGGCGTCTACCGGCAGTTCTCGCTCATGGTGGTGACGTTCTCCGGGGAGCGGATCAGCCACGGCGTCATGTTCTTCGAGAGGAAGCTGTTCGAGACGTTCGGGCTGCCGGAGGTGCTGGAGGCTTCCGCGGCAAAGTAGAACGCGTTACAGTCAGCGCCAGAGCGACGTTCTGGAGGCGACTGTGGGCACACCTGTGATCGTCGAAGCCGTTCGCACTCCCATCGGCAAGCGGGCGGGCTGGCTGGCCGGGCTCAAGCCGCAACAGGTCCTGGCCATCGCGCTGAACGGGCTCGTCCAGCGCTCGGGCGTCGATCCGGCGGCCGTCGAGCAGGTGTTCGCCGGGTGCGTGACGCAGGCGGGCGAGCAGGGCGGCCACGTCGGGCGATACTCGTGGCTGTATGCCGGGCTGCCGTACCAGGCCGGGGTGACGACCGTGGACGCGCAGTGCGGGTCGTCGCAGCAGGCGGTGCACCTCGCGGCGGCCCTGGTGAGCTCGGGCGCGATCGAGGCGGGCATCGGGTGCGGCGTCGAGGTGATGAGCCGGGCGCCGCTCGGCAGCAACGTGGCGCCCGCCAGGGCCAAGCCGGACGACTGGAGCATCGACCTGCCCGACCAGTTCACCGCCGCGGAGCGGATCGCGCGGCGGCGCGGGCTGACGCGGGAGCGGCTCGACTGGTTCGGGGCGCGCTCACAGCGGCTGGCGGCCAAGGCGTGGGCCGACGGGCGGTTCGAGCGGGAGATCGTGCTCGTCGGGGACGTACGCAGGGACCAGGGATTACGCGAGACCACGGTCGAGACGCTGGCCAAGCTCAAGCCCGTCGCCGAGGGCGCGCTGCACACCGCGGGCACCTCGTCGCAGATCTCCGACGGCGCCGCGGCCGTGCTGGTGATGAGCGAGGAGGCCGCCGCGCGGCACGGGCTGCGGCCCAGGGCGCGGATCCTGGCTCAGGCGCTTGTGGGCGCGGAGCCGCGCTACCACCTGGACGGGCCGGTGGAGGCGACGGCCAAGGTGCTGGCGGCGGCCGGGATGACGATCGGCGACATCGACCGGTTCGAGGTGAACGAGGCGTTCGCGTCGGTCGTGCTGTCGTGGGCGAGCGTGCACGAGCCCGACTTCGACCGCGTCAACGTCAACGGGGGCGCCATCGCGCTCGGGCATCCGGTCGGCGCCACGGGCGCGCGGCTGATCACCACGGCGCTGCACGAGCTGGAGCGCTCCGACTCGGCCACCGCCCTGGTCACCATGTGCGCCGGCGGCGCGCTGGCCACTGCCACCGTCCTGGAACGGGTCGGTTAGAACTACGAGATGGGACGCATGAAGAGCAGACGCAGGCCGTACAGCGAGCAGCGGCCGCAGGACCTCGGCGGCGGGGTGTGGAGCGTGCCGGTGCCGATCCCGGGCAACCCGCTCGGCTACACGCTCGTCTACGCCGTCGAGTCACCCAAGGGGCCGGTGCTGGTCGACGCCGGGTGGAACCATCCGGACGCCTGGGAGGCGCTCAGCGGCGGCCTCGCGGCGCTCGGGCTCGACGTGGGCACGGTGAGCGGGGTGGTCGTCACCCATTTCCATCCCGACCACGCGGGGCTCGCAGGACAGGTCAAGGAGAGCTCCGGGGCGTGGATCGCCATGCACGAGAACGACGCGGCGCTGGTCCGGCTCATGCGCGAGTATCCGGTCGACGAGCACGAGAACTTCCAGTCCGACATGCTCAGGCGGGCGGGCGCCGATCCCGGCGAGGTGCGCCAGGCCGTGAACCGGCCGATGCCGCCCGCCCTGCCCGACCGCGAGCTGCGTGACGGCGACCTGGTGGACCTGCCGGGGCGCAAGCTGCGGGCCCTGCACACGCCCGGCCACACCCCCGGGCACATCTGCCTGCACCTGGAGGATGCCGACCGGCTGTTCACCGGCGACCACGTCCTCCCCGACATCACCCCCCACGTCGGGATTTATCCGTATGACCGGGATGATGTCGATCCATTGGGTGATTTCCTGGACTCCTTGGACCGGGTCAGCGAGCTGGGCCCCCTCGACGCGCTTCCCGCGCATGAGTGGATATTTCCTGATGTGGCCGCGCGAGCCGCCGAGATCCGCCACCATCACGAGGAGAAGCTCGTACGGCTGCGCGCCCTCCTGGCCCAGCGGCCGGAGCCGCAGACCATCTGGGAGATCGCCGCGATGATGACGTGGAACAGGCCATGGGACGACCTGCCCCCCATGCTGAGAGGCATGGCGGCCGGAGAGGCCGCGGCGCACCTGCGCACCCTGGAGGCAAGAGGTCAGATCAGCCGGGTCCCCGATGTCGATCCGGTCCGGTTCCAGGCTCTAGACTCCTAGACATCCGATGTCTAGGGAGAGAAGCGTGGCGGTCACTGACGCGGCCATCGACAAGATCAAAGAGATGATCGTCTCTGGCGAGCTGGCTCCAGGCGACCGGCTGCCCAAGGAGGCCGACCTCGCCGAGCGCCTCGGCCTGTCACGCAACTCGCTGCGTGAGGCCGTGCGCGCGCTGTCCCTGATCAACGTGCTCGACGTACGTCAGGGCGACGGCACGTACGTCACCAGCCTGGAGCCGCGCCTGCTCCTCGACACCATGTCGTTCGTGCTCGACCTGCACCGCGACGACACGGTGATCCAATTCTTCGAGGTCAGGCGCATCCTGGAGCCGGCCGCCACGGCGATGGCGACCGAGCTCATGACCGACGAGGAGATCGCGGAGCTGCGCGTCATCCTCGAGTCCCTGCCCGCCGAGCCCACGGTCGAGGAGCTGGTGGCCAACGACCTCGAGTTCCACCACCGGATCGCGCGGGGATCGGGCAACAGCGTGCTCTGCTCGTTCATCGAGAGCCTGTCAGGTCCGACCACTCGGGCCCGGATCTGGCGCGGGCTCACCCAGGAGGGCGCGATGGACAAGACGCGGGAGCAGCACACCGCGATCTACGATGCCATCGCCGCCCGCCAGGCCGACGTCGCCCGCTCCTGGGCGACCGTCCACGTGGCAGGCGTGGAGTCGTGGCTGCGCAAGGCGCTGGAGCTGGACTGAGGCTCATCGCCACCATCAGGCCCGCCACGGCCTTGAGGATCACCACGGATACGTGCCGCGCTCCGGCTGCTCGAGGTCGCCGAGGCACGGGTCTGCCGGCCGAGCGCATCGCCGACGTCTCCCGGGAGGCACCCGAGATCCGGGTGCCGTACGCGCTGATGATCCGGGAGAGCACGGGCGGGTAGTACCCCTGTCGTGTCCGACAAACTGGAGCGATATCGAAGTAAACGCGACGCCGCCCGCACCCCCGAGCCCATCCCCGCGTCGCCGCCCTCCTCCGGGGACGGCCACGCGTTCGTCATCCAGGAGCACCACGCCCGCTCCCTCCACTGGGACCTGCGCCTGGAGCGCGACGGCGTACTCGTCTCCTGGGCCGTCCCCAAGGGCCTGCCCTCCGACCCCGGCACGAACCACCTGGCCGTGCATACGGAGGACCACCCGATGGAGTACCTCACGTTCCACGGCGAGATCCCCCAAGGTGAGTACGGCGGCGGCACGATGACCATCTGGGACACCGGCACGTACGAGATCGAGAAGTGGTCGGATCGCGAGGTCAAGTTCGTCCTGCAGGGAAAGCGCGCCTCCGGGCGTTTCGTACTGTTCCAGACGCGCGGGAAGAACTGGATGATCCACCGCATGGACGCCCTGACCCGCGACCCGTTCCCGCAGGTCGAGCCCATGCTTCCCACAGAACGCGCCAAGCCGCCCAAGGACGTCTCGGCCTACGCCTTCGAGTTCGCGTGGGGCGGGCGGCGCCTGCTCGTGCCCATCGAGGGCGGGCGCACCACGGCCGCGCGGGAGCACCCGTGGCTGCGCGCCCTGGCGAGGTCGTTCGGCAGCCGCACTGCGGTGCTGGACGGGGAGCTGGCCACGCTGGGGGGCGCGGAGATCCTGGTCTTCTACGACCTGCTGTACGACGACGGCCACTCGCTGCTCGACCGGCCCTACAAGGTCCGGCGGGCGGCGCTGGAGGCGCTGGAGCTGGCGGGCGGCCACTGGCAGACCGCGCCGTCGTGGCCGGGCGAGGCGGGGCCCGTGCGCCAGGCGGCCCGCGAACAGGAGCTGCCCGGGATCGTCGCCAAGCGCCTCGACTCCCCGTACGAACCGGGCCCGTCGAAGTCCTGGCTCTTCATCCCGTCCTGACCCTCGGCCCGCCCAGCTCAGGCACACCGTCCGATCGTCGAGCCCGCCCAGCTCAGGTGCGGGCCCCTTCCGACGGCGGACCGTCCGGCGATCGTCGAGCCCCTCCTACCTCAGGCGGCCCCTTCCGGCCGCAGACCCTCCCGCCTCAGGCAGCCCCTTCCGACAGCAGGCCCTCCGACTTCAGTTCCTCCCACAGCGCGTCCGGCACCGGCCGGGACCAGAGGGCGGCATTGGCGGTGACCTCCTCGGGCGAACGGGCGCCCAGAACGACGGAGGCGACGGCCGGGTGGCGCAGGGGAAAGGCCATGGCCGCCTGGGGCAGCGTGACGCCGTGGCGCTCGCAGGCCTCCGCGATCCTCGTCGCCCTCTCCAGCAGCGGCGCCGGCGCGGGCTGGTAGTTGTACGTGCCCGACGGCCGCGCCGTGGCCAGGATGCCGCTGTTGAAGACGCCCGCCGCCAGCACCCTGACCCCGCGCCGCACGCACTCCTCCAGGAGCGGCAGGCCGGACTGGTCGAGCAGGGTGTAGCGGCCCGCGAGCATGACGACGTCGATGGAGGTCTCCTGGACGAAGCGCAGCGGCGCCTGCCACTGGTTCATCCCGACGCCGATCGCCTTCACCACGCCGTGCGCCCGTAGCTCGGCCAGCGCCGGGTACGCCTCCGCGAGCGCCTGCTCCAGGTGGTCGTCGGGGTCGTGGATGAGAGCGATGTCGACGGACGGAAGCCCGAGGCGGTCCAGGGACTCCTCCAGAGACCTGCGCACGCCGTCGCCGGAGAAGTCCCACACCCGTCGGAGCTCGGCGGACACGTCGAAGCCCTCGTCGTCGCGGCCGCCCGGCGCGGACGCCGGCACCAGCAGGCGGCCGACCTTCGTGGACAGGACGTAGCCCGAGCGGCCTTTGAGCGCGGCGCCGAGGCGGCGCTCCGAGAGGCCGAGCCCGTAGTGGGGCGCGGTGTCGAACAGGCGCACGCCGCTGTCCCACGCCGCGTCGATCGTGGCGCGCGCCTGGTCCTCCGTCACCTCCTGGAACAGGTTGCCGATCGGCGCCCCGCCGAAGCCGTGCCGCGACAACTCAAGCCCGCCGGTACGAGGCTCCTCGATCTCGCTCAATCTTGTGCCTTTCCGCCCGCGATCCGGCTGATCATCAGGGCGACGAGAATGATGGCGCCGTAGATCACCGGCTGCCAGAAGCCCGAGACGCCGATGAGCGTCAGGATGTTCTGGACCAGGCCGATCACCAGCACGCCGGTGAGCGCGCCCAGGATCGTGCCCTTGCCGCCGTCCATGCTCACGCCGCCGATGACCGCCGCCGCGAACACCATGAAGATCCACCCGACACCCTGGTTGTTGCCGATCGCCCCGAGGCGGCCCGTCTCCAGGACCCCGGCCAGCGCCGCCAGCGTTCCGCCCAGGATGAATACCCCGTACAGCACCCGATCCACCCGGATGCCGGCCGCGCGGGCGGCGTCGGCGTTGCCGCCGATCGCGTAGAGCGCGCGGCCGAGCCTCAGGTAGGCCAGGCCGAAGATGCCTGCCGCGAACAGCACCCCCGCGATCCAGATGGCGGCGGGCAGGCCGAGCCACACGGCGCTGCCCAGGTAGAGGATCGAGTCGGGGAGCTGGAAGAGCGTCTTGCCCTCCGTCGGCCCCTGCAGGAAGCCGTGCACGATGATCAGCATCGCCAGCGTGACGATGAACGCCGACAGCTGGAACCTGATGATCAGAAAGCCGTTGAACGCCCCGATGGCCGCGCCGAGCAGCAGCGCCAGCGGGATCACCAGCGCGGCCGGGAGCCCGATGCCGAACCCGCCTGCCGACACCGGGATCACCAGCATCACCGCGATGGCCGGCGCGGTGCCGACCGTCGACTCCAGCGAGAGGTCGAACTTGCCGGCGATGAGGATCATCGCCTCGGCCAGCACGAGGAGCGAGATCGCCGCCTGCTGCTGGAGCACGTTCGTGAGGTTGCCCGCCGTCAGGAAGGTCGGGTCGAGGAACGCGCCCACGACGAGCAGGATCACGATCACCGGCACCAGCGTCAGGTCACGGAACCTGGCGAGGCGCATCCGTGGGGGCGGCGCAGTCAAAGTGGTCAATCTTCTATGCCTTCCATCACGGCCACGAGCTCGTGGTCCGTCCAGCCACGCGGCAGGTCCTTCACGACCCTTCCGTGGAACATCACCAGCACCCTGTCGCAGATGCGCAGGTCGTCGAGCTCGTCGGAGACCACCACGGCCCCGGCTCCGCGCTCGACCGCGTCCTCGACGGCGCCGAGCAGGGCCTGTTTGGCCTTGACGTCGACCCCGGCGGTCGGGTTGATCACGACCAGCACGCTCGGATCGTCCACGAGTGCCCGCGCGAACACCACTTTCTGCGCGTTGCCCCCGGACAGGTCTCCGACGGGCTGGTCAGGTCCTTCCGTCTTGATGTCGAGCTCCCGGATCAGCTGGCCGGCCTTGGCCCGGCGGCGCGCCGGCGACACGAACCCGTACCGGCCCAGCTTGCGGGCGATCGGGAACGTGGCGTTCTCCCCCACCGAGAGCAGCGGGACGAACCCCTCGTGGTGGCGGTCCTCCGGCACGAACCCGAGGCCCGCCCGCATCGCGGCCGGCACGTCACCCGGCCTGACCCGGGTGCCGTTGACCGTGACCGTGCCGGAGTCGGCCTTGCGGAGCCCGACCAGGGTCTCCGCCAGGCCGACCTTGCCGCTGCTCGCGGATCCGGCCAGGCCGACGACCTCGCCCGACTTAACGGAAATATCAACATCTGAGTAGCGGCCGTCGAGCGAGAGGCCCTCGCCCGACAGCACCACCGTGTCGCCGGGCGTGCGGGGACGCGACTCGTACGCCGCCGTGGCCTCCCCCGTCATCGCGGCGACCAGCTCGTCGTGCGGGAAGCCGGCGACCGGCCTGGTCACGATGTGCCGCGCGTCGCGGAAGACCGTGACGCTCTGGCAGATTTCGTAGACCTCGTCGAGGTGGTGGGAGATGTACATCATCGTGACGCCCTGCTCGCGCAGCGAGCGCATGCGGGCGAACAGCCGCTCGATAGCCGGCCCGTCGAGCCTGGCCGTCGGCTCGTCGAGGATGATGAACCTGGCGCCGAACGACAGCGCGCGGGCGATCTCCACGAGCTGGCGCTGCTCGACGGTCAGGTCACCGGCCAGCGCCTGCGCGTCGACGTCCACCTCGTACGTCTCCAGCAGCTCGCGCGCCCTGGCCCGCAGCGCCCGCCAGTTGATCGTGGCGCCCTTGGCCGCCTGGCGGTTGAGGAAGAGGTTCTCCGCGACCGTGAGCGTCGGAATGATCGTGGACTTCTGGTAGACGCAGGCCACGCGCTGCCGCCACGCGTCGCGGTCGGCGAGGGCGGGCGCCGGCTCTCCCGAGAACAGCACCTCGCCCTCATCGGCCGGCTGGAGCCCGGTGAGGATCGACACCAGGGTGGACTTACCCGCGCCGTTCCGGCCGACGAGCGCGTGGGTCTCACCCTCGGCGATCGCGATCTCCGCGCCGTTGAGTGCCACGGTCGGGCCGAAGCGCTTAACGACATTTCGGGCTTCAACGTGATTTTTCATCACTTGACCTGATTACCCCAAAGGCTCTTGTCGTCCACGTTCTCCTTCGTCACGAGCGGCGCGGGGAGCTGATCCTCCAGGCCGTTCGGGAGCTGGATGATCGTGCTGCCGTGGTCGGTCGGGCCGGGCTTGAACGTCTTGCCCTCCAGCGCGGCCTTGGCGTAGAAGAGCGCGTACTTGGCGTACAGGTCGGCCGGCTGCGACACCGTGGCGTCGATGTCGCCCTTGCGGATCGCCTCGTACTCCTGCGGGATGCCGTCGTTCGAGACCACGAAGATGTGCTTGGGGTCGCTCGGCGGGAAGATCAGCCCCTTCTGCTTCAGCGTCTGCAGGGTCGGGGCCAGGTGGGCGCCGCCGGCGTGCATGTAGATGCCCTTGATGTCGGGGTTCTGCTCGAGACGGGTCTGGAGCATGGACGCGGCCTTGCTGCCCTCCCACTCGGTCGGCTCGCTGAAGACCGTGATGCCGGGGAACTTGCTCTTCATGCAGTCCAGGAACGCCTCCGACCGGTCACGGCCGTTGATCGAGGTGAGCGCGCCCTGGAGCTGCACGACCTTGCCCTTGCCCCCCAGCTTCTCGCCGAGGAACTCGCAGGCCTTCGTCCCGTACGCGCGGTTGTCGGCGCGTACGACCATGTAGACCTTGCCCTTGTCCGGACGGGTGTCGACGGTCACGACGGGGATCTTCTTGTTCTCCAGCTGCTGCAGGAGATTGGCGACCGCGCCGGTGTCCTGCGGGGCCATGACGATCGCCTTGGCGCCCTGGCCGACCAGCGCCTGCACGTTGTTGACCAGCTTGGCCACGTCGTTCTGCGAGTTCGTGGGCGGCATGAGGTCCACCTTGAGCTCGCCGGCCATCTGAGGGACGTACTTGATGTAGGAATTCCAGAAGTCGGAGTCGGCGCGCGGGTGATCGATGCCGATCTTTCCGCCGCCCCCTCCTCCTCCCGACGTTGCGCCTGAACCACACGCGGTGACGACCGCCAAGAGGGCCGCTGCCGCGACCGCCGATCCGAACTTCATTGGGGGGTTACCTTCCTTAGTTGGTTACCCTGAGCCGGAGTCCCTGCATCCCGCCGTCGACCGCGATCGCGGTCCCGGTGGTCGCGCCGGCTTCTGGGCTGGCGAGGTAGGCGATCGCCGCGGCGACCTCCTCCGCGCTGACCAGGCGGCCCATCGGCTGCCTGGCGTTGAGTGCGGCACGCTCCGCCTCGGGGTCGTCGGCGGAGTCGAGCAGCCTGCCGACCCAGGGCGTGTCCGCGGTGCCCGGGTTGACGCAGTTGACCCGGATGCCCTCACGGATGTGGTCCGCCGCCATCGCGAGCGTCAGCGACAGCACCGCGCCCTTGGTCGCGCTGTAGAGGGCCCGCTGCGGCAGCCCCGCGGTGGCCGCGATCGAGCAGGTGTTGACGATCGCGGCATGCTCGGACCTCCTGAGGTACGGCAGCGCCGCCCGCGCGACCCGGACCATGCCGAACACGTTGACGTCGAACACCTTCTGCCACTCGCTGTCCGGGTTGTCCTCGATGGTGCCCTGCGCGCCGATGCCGGCGTTGTTGACGAGCACGTCGATGCCGCCGAGGCGGTCGGCGGCCTCCGCCACTGCCGCGCGTACCCCGGCGTCGTCCGTCACGTCCACCTTGATCCCGATGAACGGCTCGCCCGGGGGGTTGATGTCGAGGCAGGCGACCTTCATGCCGCGCTCGGCGAGCAGGGTGGCGGCGGCCAGGCCGATGCCGGAGCCGCCGCCGGTCACGATCGCTTTCAGGCTCACGCGTCCCTCCAGACCTCGCCGCCGGGGAATGTGTGGGCGGCGATCGATTCTGCGTGCATCTCCGCGCTGAAGCCGGGTGCGGACGGTGCGACGTACCTGCCGTTGCGGATGACGACAGGGTCCACGAAGTGCTCGTGGAGGTGGTCGACGTACTCGATCACGCGGTTCTCCATGGAGCCCGTGACCCTCACGTAGTCGAACATCGACAGGTGCTGCACCAGCTCGCACAGCCCGACACCGCCCGCGTGCGGGCACACCGGCACGCCGAACTTGGCCGCCAGCAGCAGGATCGCCAGGTTCTCGTTGACGCCGCCGACCCTGGCCGAGTCGATCTGCAGGTAGGAGATGGCGTTGGCCTGCAGGAGCTGCTTGAACACGATGCGGTTCTGGACGTGCTCGCCGGTGGCCACCCGGATGGGCTCGATCCCCCTGGCGATGGCGGCGTGGCCGAGCACGTCGTCGGGGCTGGTCGGCTCCTCCACCCAGTGGGGGTGGAACTCGCGCAGCGCGTTGACCCACTCGATGGCCGAGCCGACGTCCCAGCGCTGGTTGGCGTCGATCGCGATCGGGAACTCGGGGCCGCAGACCTCGCGGGCCACCCGGAAGCGGCGCCGGTCGTCGTCGAGATCGGCGCCGACCTTGAGCTTGATCTGCTTGAAGCCCTGCTCGAGCGCCTCCTTGCAGAGCCTGCGCAGCTTCTCGTCGTCGTAGCCCAGCCACCCGGGGGAGGTCGTGTAGGCGGGGTAGCCGTCCTCGACGATCTGGCTTATCCGCTCTTCCTTCCCCTTCTCGGCGTTCCTCAGGATCTGCAGGGCTTCGTCGCGCGTGAGCGCGTCGCTCAGGTAGCGGAAGTCGATGAGGTCGACGATCTCCTCGGAGGACATCTCGGACAGCAGCCGCCACAACGGCTTGCCCGCCCGCTTGGCCTTGAGGTCCCACAGGGCGTTGACCACGGCGGAGATCGCCATGTGCATGACCCCCTTCTCGGGGCCCAGCCAGCGCAGCTGCGAGTCGTTGACCATGTCCTTGTAGAGCGCGCCGAGGTCTTCGACGTCCTTGCCGATCACGTACGGCTCGAGCGCGCTGATGGCCGTGGTCTGGATGTCGTTGCCGCGCCCGATCGTGAACGCGAACCCGTGCCCCTCGAACCCGTCATCGGTCTTGAGCACGACATAGGCCGCGGAGTAGTCGGGATCGGGATTCATCGCATCCGAGCCGTCGAGCTCGCGCGAGGTCGGGAAGCGCACGTCGTGCGTCTCCATCCCAATGATCCGGTACGCGCCTGAAGTCGTCATGCCTGCCCCACCGTCTGCCGCTGCCGGCCGAGCCCGGCTATCTCCAGCTCCATGACGTCACCCGCACGCAAATACGGCTGCCCCGGCATGCCCATCGCCACGCCGGCCGGCGTGCCCGTGTTGATCACATCGCCCGGCTCCAGGACCATGAACTGGCTCAGGTAGCGCACGATCTCGGCCACATCGAAGATCATGTTCTTCGTATCGCCGTCCTGGCGCGCCTCGCCGTTCACCCAGAGGCGCAGGGCCAGGCTCTGCGGGTCGGCCACCTCGTCCGCCGTCACCAGCCAGGGGCCGAGCGGGTTGAACGTCTCGCACGACTTGCCCTTGTCCCACTGGCCGCCGCGTTCGAGCTGGAACTCGCGCTCGGAGACGTCGTTGGAGATCGCATATCCGGCGATCACGCCGAGCGCCTCCTCCCGGCTCCCGAGGTAGCGGGCCTCCTGGCCGATGACAATCGCCAGCTCCACCTCCCAGTCGGTCTTCACGCTGCCCCGTGGGACGAGCACCTCGTCATACGGACCGATCACGGTGTTGGGCGCCTTCATGAACACGACAGGCTCGGCCGGCACGTCCAGGCCGGACTCGGCGGCGTGGTCGCTGTAGTTCAGGCCGATACAGACGATCTTGCCTGGACGCGCGATCGGAGCGCCGACGCGCAGCCCCTCGGCGTCGACGACGGGCAGGGCATCGCGCTCGAGCGCGTCCCGGACGCGCGCCACTCCCCCGGAAGCGAGGAAAGCCCCATCAATCTCGGGCTCTCCGATGTCGCGCAGGTTACCGGCGTCATCCATGACCACCGGGCGCTCCTGACCGACAGGTCCTACTCGCAGCAGCTTCACACCGCATCCTTCACATATACATCGGATGTCTCGTTTCACGATGCTCGTGCGACCAGCGGGAGCGTGTCAAGGGCGTGGAGAGGGATACCTCCGATCCGTGACCTCGGAAGACACCCCCAAGAGCCGGCCGATGCCTGTGAATCGACTTAACCGCTCCGATGGTTACGTTCACATACACGAATGTAAGCCCTCCAAAACATCGGAGGTGAAACGCCCCTCAAAGCCCCTCGCCCAGGCGGTTTCGCGCAGGTGACAACTGCGATCAATACCCCTACCCGCAAACAAAACGACACATCCATCCCCCGGTCCCGGATGTGCCCGAACAGGCAGAACGCCACAGCGGCCGGCCGATGTCACGCCACCGCGTACGCACAGGACCCTGGCGACGCCGAGACCCCATTGGCCCGGCGACATGCGACCGTCGCGCACCTACATTCCTCCTTGACGACCGTACAGGGACGTAATAGAACACGTTTCAACAGGACTTAACCAAGCGCTTGATCAAGAGGGTGAATCGCGTGCGCATCGACCTCGTCGACAGGGACATTTACGCGACAACCGGACCACCACTCGAGCAGCTCGCCTGGCTCCGCGCGAACTCCCCCGTCCACTGGCACGAGGGCGAGCCCGGCTTCTGGGCCGTCACCCGATATGAGGACGTGGTGCACGTATCGCGGCACTCGGACCTGTTCTCCTCGTACCGGAAGCTCGCCCTGTTCGAAGAGCTGACCCAGGAGCAGATCGACCTGCAGCGCCTCATGATGCTCAACCAGGACCCGCCCGAGCACACGAGACGGCGCTCCCTGGTCAACCGGGGCTTCACCCCGCGCACCATCGGCAGCCTCGAAGAGCACATCCGTGACATCTGCGACGACCTCCTCGACAAGTGCACCGGCGAGATCGACTTCGTCACCGAAGTCGCCGCGCCGCTCCCTCTGTACGTGATCTGCGAGCTGCTCGGCGCGCCCGTGGCCGACCGCGACAAGCTCTTCTCCTGGTCCAACCGCATGATCGGCAGCCAGGACCCCGACTACTCGAGCACTCCCGAGCAGGCCTCGGCCGCCGCCATGGAGGTCTACGCCTACGCCAGCGAACTCGCGGCGCGGCGCAAGGCCGCCCCGAAGAACGACATCGCCACCAAGCTGCTCCAACCCGACGAGCACGGCGAGACGCTCGACGAGGACGAGTTCCAGCTCTTCGTCCTTCTCCTGGCCGTGGCGGGCAACGAGACCACCCGCAACGCGGCCTCCGGCGGCATGCTCACCCTTTTCGAGCACCCGGACCAGTGGGACCGCCTGGTCGCCGACCCCACCCTCGCCAGGACCGCCGCCGACGAGATCGTCCGCTGGGTCTCCCCGGTCAACCTCTTCCGCCGCACCTCCACCACCGACCAGGTGCTGGGCGGGCAGGAGATCAAGGCCGACGACAAGGTCGTCGTCTTCTACGCCTCCGCCAACCGCGACCCCTCGGTCTTCGCCGACCCTGAGGTCTTCGACATCGCCCGCGACCCGAACCCGCACATCGGCTTCGGGGGCGGCGGCGCGCACTTCTGCCTCGGCAACCACCTGGCCAAGCTCGAACTCCGCATCCTCTTCGAGCAACTGGCCCGCCGCCGCCCCAACCTCCGCCAGACAGGCCCCGCCCGCCGGTTGCGCTCGAACTTCATCAACGGCATCAAGGAACTCCCCGTCGCAGTCGGCTGACGCCCCACCCATCGAGCACACCTTCCGCTCCCCGTGCTGGTCCTCGTCCTGCTCCACGGGACAGCCGGTGAGTCTCCACCACCAACGCCGACGACGGGCGGCAGGCAGCGGACGACGGACGGCGAACGACGAACGACGAACGACGAACGACGAACGACGGACGACGGACGGCGGGCAGAGGACGGCAGGCGGCAGACGACGGACCGAGGCGGTGGACCGCGGGCGGTGGACGGCGGGCGGCGGGCGGAGGTGGGTAATCGGAAGCGGGAGCGGCGGCGGGCGGCGCGGATGCGGCGCAGGATGCGGTCCGTGCGTTCCGGCCCCGGCTGCCAGCCGCGTTGGATCAGAGCATCGGCCACGTGCTGCAGAAGGTCGGCGATCCGGCCGGGGATGACGTCCCTCCGAACGGCGATCACGCGCCAGCCCCGCCTCCGGAGCTCGTCCCGGCGATCGGTGTCCCGTCGCTGGTCGGCGACCGTGGTGTGGTGCTCCCGGCCGTCGTACTCCACGGCGACCCCGAACTCCTCCCAGCCCAGATCGAGATAGGCGAACCGGTCGCCGTCCAGCTCGACCCTGATCTGGGTGGTGGGCATGGGAAGGCCGCCCTCGACGAGGATGACCCTGAGCCAGCTCTCTCGGGGAGAGGCGGCGCCCCGGTCGGCCAGGGCGAGCGTGTCGCGCAGCCGCCAGGAGTTGAACGGGCGGTGCCACAGGGCTTCGAGATCGACGCCCCTGCGCGCGAACTGGTCGAGGACGGCCACCGCCTCCAGGCGCGGCAGCCAGCGGGCGCAGTCGAGGGCCGTGCGCTCGACGGTGGTGAGGCGGACGCCCTTGTGCGTGGTGACATCCTCGGGCGGAAGGGGCGCCAGGTAGGTGACGCAGCCGGGGAGCGCCAGATGGCCGGGGGCGGTCAGCTCGATGGGCCAGTCGGCCGCGCAGGCAGCCAGGACGTCCAGGCCCCAGATGCAGGCGGCCGTCCGGCGGCAGGCGACGGCCTGCGGAACCGCCCGGGTGACCTGGCCGGCCCGCTCGGTCAACGAGAGGCGAGGGGCCGGAAGAGGGTGACCGTCTGTGGGAGTGAGCGGGGGGTGAGGCATGGCGCCAAGGGTGCTACGCGGGCCGGCGAGCGGGGCGGCCGAATGGAGTTCTGTGGATGAGGGCCGCTTATCCACAGCCGCCGAGGGTCAGGGGTGCAGGGAGAGGCCCTTCAGGACCTTGTCCACGCCGTTCTTCGGCCCATGGATCGCCACCCCCACCAGCGCGAGCTCGTCGGCCTCCACCGCCCGCACGGCCGCCCGGTTGTCCGCGTCGTGCCCCGTCTTGAACATCTCCTCGATGTACACGGCCACGTCCATCCCGCGCCCCACGGCCTTCTCCCGGACGCCTCGCAGCCCCTCCAGATCAGCCACGTAGACCAGCACGGGCTGCCGGATCATCGACAGGTACGCATTACCCGACCCGTCCTCGTACGGCTCCCCCATGACCCCGGGCACCCCGCCTGCCACGGCGCTGGACAGGAAGGCGGTGACGTTGAGCTTCTGCCATGCGGCCAGATCCGCGCGGACCACAATGCCGATCTTGGTGTCGAAACGCATGCCACCAGTCTCCGCGCCCCGCCCCCGCCCCGTCTTGCACGCTGGTGCGGTACCGCTACGCCGCGAGGACCGGCTGCCAGTCGGCCACCTCGTGGTAGCGCCGCAGCTCCGCGACCCCGGCCAGGATCCCGCCCCACGCCGCGTACGGAGGCCGTTCCGTGTCGAACCCGCTCTGCACCAGCGTCAGCCGGGTCTTGCCCGCCGACCCCTCCAGCTCCCACGTCCCGACCCCGGTGCCGCCCCAGTCCAGGGAGAACTTCCGTCCGGGCTCGAGCTCGAGCACCTTGGCCGGGCTCGGGTCGTTGGCGAGGCCGCCCATCGCGAACCGGCCGCCCACGTACGGCTCGATCTCGATCGGGAACCCGAACCACTTCGTCACCGCCTCCGAGTCGATCAGCGAGTCGAAAACCTGAGACGGCGGCGCGTCGATCGTGACCTCGGCACGCAGGTCCACGGAGGTGTAGTCGGGCTTGGGCGTGAGCTCGCGTCCCTCGAAGTGCTCGGCCAGGTTGGCGAGGGCCTGGCACCAGTACGTCTGCAGCACCCCCCGGATGCTCTTGCCGGTCATGGCGTCCTGGAAGTCGAAGTGCGTCTGCGACAGCGACACGACGGTCGCCTCCCCGTCCTCCTCCAACCGGAACTCGGCGGTCGTCTCCTCGCCGTCCAGCAGCCACGCGAACCGCACCGTACGCTCGTCGGCATGCAGCAGCCGCTGGTGGGGCGCGTCCCCCTCAGGCGTGGTGCGCCCCCAGAACCCGAACCGGTCGGGCAGCTCCACCTCGGCGTGCTCCGCGAGCCAGACTCGCAGCGCGGCCGGGTCGGTGAGCGCGTGGCGGACCTCCTTGAGCGGCGCCTGAACGCGGGCACGAAGAATCATGGGCTCGGTCATGGTCACTTCCTCCTGTGAAAACGGTCAGGGGCCTTCCGTGGTCCCCGGCTGGTCAGCGGCCTTGGGATAGCAGGCGACGGCCAGCTTGAACGCGTCGCCTTCCGCCCCGCCGTACCGCGTGAACAGGTCCTGCAGCATCGTCTGCAGATCGTTCAGGAACTCCTGACGCCTCTCGGGCAGCACGTGGATCTCCCCGGACAGCCCGATCGACGGGAGCTCGGGCGCGCGCCTGTCGAGCGCCGCGATGTCCGCCTGAACCTCCTCCATGAGGTCCAGGAGATAGCCGAGGCTCAGCTCGTCACGGGCCTTACGCAGCCCGATCCGGCCGACCAGCCGGGGCGACAGCCAGTACGAGCGCGCACTGGCCTGGTAGCTGCCCTCGTGGATCCCGCGCACTTTGCGCTCCGACACCAGGTCCACGAGGCCCGCCTCGACCAGCCGCTTGACGTGGTAGTAGACCCGCTGCGGCGTCTGGCCGAGGCGTTCGGCGACCTCTGAGCACGTACGCGGCTCGGCCAGCTGCCGCAGCACCTCCACGCGCTGCGGCTTGAGCAGTGCCTCGGCCTGCTCGATCTCTTCCAGGTACAGGACGTCTCTCATCGCAAAAACAATCCTTTACGTAAAAATCTGTTTTGTCAATGGCGACGGAGAAGGTGAAGGGTGGGCACATGACTGATCATCGACGGCACCGCGCGGGCCCGCCCAGGCGGTTACCGCGCGGCGATCACCACGACAGGTGAGCTCACGGCCAGGAGTCCTCGTACGGGTCGGCGCCGTCCGAAAGGAGCCGCAGGTCGGATTCGACCATCATCGCGACCAGCTCGTCGAAGGACACGCCGGGCTCCCATCCCAGCTGCGCCCGCGCCTTCTTCGGATCCGCGCAGAGCAGGTCCACCTCGGCCGGACGGTGCAGCGCCTGGTCCGTCACCACGTACCGCTCCCAGTCCAGCCCGGCGGCCGCGAACGCCGCCTCCACCAGCTCCCTGACCGACTTCATCCGCCCGGTCCCGATCACGTAGTCCTCGGGAGTGGCCGCCTGCAGCATCAGGTGCATGGCCCTGACGTAGTCGCCGGCGAACCCCCAGTCCCGGCGGGCCTCCAGGTTCCCCAACCGCAGCTCCGTGGCCAGCCCCAGCTTGATCCGGGCCACGCCCAGCGACACCTTCCTGGTGACGAACTCGGCCCCCCGGCGCGGCGACTCGTGGTTGAACAGGATGCCGGACACGGCGAACATCCCGTACGACTCGCGGTAGTTCTGCGTGAGGAAGTGCCCGTACGCCTTGGCCACCCCGTACGGCGAGCGCGGGTGGAAGGCGGTGCGCTCGGTCTGCGGCGTCTCGCTGACCTGGCCGAACATCTCAGAGGAGGAAGCCTGATAAAAGCGGATCTGTCCGGAGGAGCCCGAGCCCCGCGACACCCCCGAGCACACCCGGATCGCCTCCAGCATGCGCAGCACGCCCATCCCGGTCACCTCGGCCGTGAGCTCCGCCTGCTCCCACGACATCGGCACGAACGAGATCGCCCCCAGGTTGTACACCTCGTCCGGCTGAACCCGTTCCACCGCCGAGATCAGGGAGCCCTGGTCCAGCAGGTCTCCCCGCACGACCTGGACGTCGGAGAGCAGCTTGCGCATCCGGGAGACCCGCGGGTTCGCCTGCCCCCGGACCAGCCCCCACACCTCATAACCTTGTTCGAGCAGGTGCTCCGCCAAGTAGGAACCGTCCTGGCCGGTGATGCCGGTAATCAGAGCGCGCCTGGCCAAGGGTCCTCCAACTATTGCGTACCGCATCCCTTTGGCACGGGAATGTACAGGTAAGCGCACCGACAGGGCATCAGGGCACCTAGAACGTGTTCCACCGAACCACGCTCGGTTACAGTAACGTCGCAGTTCGCACGACGTGTGACGGCCAATGTGAACAATTCCAGGTGACCTACCGAATGGTAGCCTTCTCGGACTAAGGTCATCTTCACGGTACACGCCCATCTCTGGGCCGAACCGGCGGGAAAGGGGTGTCCGTGCAGGAGGACGAAGGCAGGCTGCGGGTCGCGCTGCTGTCCTACCGCAGCAAGCCCACCTGTGGCGGTCAGGGCGTCTATCTCCGCCACCTCAGCCGCGAGCTGGTCGCGCTCGGCCACCACGTCGAGGTGTTCTCCGGACAGCCCTATCCCGAGCTGGACGAGGGCGTCGTCCTGCGCGAGGTCCCCAGCCTCGACCTCTACCGCGACGAGGACCCGTTCCGAACCCCCAAGCGTGACGAATACCGCGACTGGATCGACTTGCTCGAGGTCGGGACGATGTGGACGGCCGGGTTCCCCGAGCCGCTGACGTTCACGCTGCGGGCCTACCGCGAGCTGAAGAAGCGCGTCGGCGACTTCGACGTCGTCCAGGACAACCAGACCCTCGGGTACGGCCTGCTGGGCATCCAGCGGATGTTCCCCGTGGTCGGCACCATCCACCACCCGATCAGCGTCGACCGCCGCATCGAGCTCGAGGCCGCCACGGGCGGCAAGAGACTGAGCCTGCGCCGCTGGTACGGGTTCGTGAAGATGCAGGCACGCGTCGCGCCCCGGCTGAGCCCCATCCTGACCGTCAGCGAGTCGTCGCTGGCCGACATCCACCGCGACTTCAACGTCCCCCAGGCGAACATGCGCCTGATCCCCCTCGGCGTCGACACCCGCTACTTCCACCCCCGCCCGGACAAGCCCCGGCGCAAGGGCTCGATCGTGGCGGTGGCCAGCGCGGACTCGCCCATGAAGGGCGTCGCGACGCTGCTGCGGGCGGTCGCCAAGCTGGCCACCGAGCGCGACGTGAACCTCACCGTCGTCAGCCGCCCCACCCCCGGCGGCCCGACCGAGCAGCTCGTCCAGGAGCTCTCGCTGCAGGACCGCGTACGTTTCGTGCACGGCATCTCCGACGAGGAGCTGGGCGAGCTGGTCGCCACCTCGGAGATCTCGGTCGTCCCCTCGCTCTATGAGGGCTTCTCGCTGCCCGCCGTCGAGCACATGGCCTGCGCCACGCCCCTGGTGGCCAGCCGTACCGGGGCGCTGCCCGAGGTCGTGGGCGACGCGGCCGTCCAGGTGACCCCCGGCGACCCCGAGGAACTGGCGTCGGTGCTGCGCCGCCTGCACGACTCCCCCGAGGAGCGCGAACGGGTGGGCCAGGCCGGATACGACCGCGTCATGGAGCGCTACACCTGGCACGTCGTGGCCAGGCGGACCGTCGAGGCGTACCGCGAGGCCATCGCGAATCACAAGAGGAGAGGCTGACCAGTGCTGACCGTGGACTTCGCCCGGCTCCCCGTCGGCCCCGGCGTGCGCGTGCTCGACGTGGGCTGCGGCGGCGGCAGGCACGCCTTCGAGGTGCTGCGCCGGGGAGCGGACGTGATCGCGTTCGACATGGACCAGTCGGAGCTGGACGGCGTGGCGGCCATGTTCGCGGCGATGGACAAAGAGGGCGAGGTGCCGCCGGGCGCGAGCGGGCAGACCGTCCAGGGGACCGCGCTGGACATGCCGTTCGAGGACGGCAGCTTCGACCGGGTCATCGCGGCCGAGGTGCTGGAGCACATCCCCGACGACATGGCGGCCATGCGCGAGATCTTCCGCGTGCTCAAGCCGGGCGGCACGGCGGCCGTGACGGTGCCGAGCTTCCTGCCCGAGCGCATCTGCTGGGCGCTGGACGAGGCGTACCACACGGCCCCCGGCGGACATGTCCGGATCTACACGCTGGCCGAGCTGTCGGCGAAGCTGAAGGCCACCGGGTTCGAGATCGGGCCGCACCACCACGCCCACGGGCTGCACGCGCCGTACTGGTGGATCAAGTGCGCCGTCGGCGTCGGCAACGACGACCACCCGCTCGCCAAGGCGTACCATGAGCTGCTGGTCTGGGACATCATGAAGCGCCCCGCGGCGACGAGGATCGCCGAAGCCGTGCTCAACCCGATCATCGGCAAGAGCGTGGTCCTGTACGTCAGGAAGCCATGATCTCCCGCGCGGAGGTCGTGCGGACGGCCGAGAGCATCGCGGCGATACAGCAGGACGACGGCGGCGTGCCGTGGCCGGAAGGCCACGTCGACGCCTGGAACCACGTCGAGTGCCTGATGGCCATGGCCGTCGCGGGCCTCGAGGAGCCCGTACGGCGCGGCTACGCGTGGCTGGCCCGCCACCAGCGCCCCGACGGCTCCTGGCCGATGAAGCTGGTCGACGGCGTGCCCACGGAGCTGGGCGGCGAGAGCAACCACGCCGCCTACGTCGCCGCCGGACTCTGGCACCACCACCTCGTCACCGGCGACCGGGCGTTCACCGAGGAGCACTGGCCCATGGTGAAAGCCGCGCTCGACTACGTGGCGGGGCTGCAGACCGAGCGGGGCGAGATCGTCTGGGAGCGCGACGCCGACGGCAGGGCCTCGACGATCGCGCTGCTCACCGGGTGCTCCTCCATCCACCAGGGACTGCGCTGCGGCGTGCTGCTCGCCGACCACCTGGGCGATCCCCAGCCGCACTGGGAGCTGGCCGCCGACCGGCTGGCCCACGTGCTGGCGGCGCATCCCGAGGCGTTCACCGACAAGAGCCGCTTCTCCATGGACTGGTACTACCCGGTGCTCGGGGGCGCGGTGCGCGGGCGGCAGGCGTTCGAGCTGCTGGAACGGGAGTGGGCGACGTTCGTGGTGCCCGGGCTCGGCATCAGGTGTGTGTCCGACCAGCCGTGGGTGACGGGGGCGGAGACGTGCGAGCTGGTGCTGGCGCTCGACGCCCTGGGGGACCGGGAGCGGGCCGCCACCCTCTTCGGGGACGTGCAGCATCTGCGGCACGAGGACGGCTCGTACTGGACGGGGTGGCAGTTCGCCAACCGCAAGCACTTCCCCCACGAGCGCTCCGGGTACACGGCGGCGGCGGCCGTCCTGGCGGCGGACGCGCTGCTGGAGCTGACACCGGGATCGGGGCTGTTCCGCGACATCGCGGGGACGTCGGTCGCCGACCCGGAGACCTGCGGGTGCGCCGGCACCGGCCTCGTACGCCTCGAAGACCTCTGACCTGCCCTGACCGATCCGGCACAAGCGCTTTTGCAGGTTCTTTGCCCCCGAAATCCGGTGCGCCGCCGAGGATCGCCGCAATGGGCTTACTAGCTTCGGAGTGACTCGTACGAGGCGTCTTCGGGGGAAGCGTGGGCGACGCGGGCACAACCTTGCTCTTGGACCAGGTCAGGACCGAGCCGACATTGTCCACGGCGACAGGGCTGCGGAGGTTCCTGGCCAAGGATCCGCTGGAGTCCGATCTGAGCCGGCGACGATTCCGGGTCAGAGGCGGAGTCTCCCGGACGGCATTCACCGACGCCGAAAGCTCGTACGTTTTCGGCTTCAACGCGGTGATGTCCCGGGAAGTCGAGAAGATCGAGGAACTTTCACCCGAGCAGCGTCCCTTCGGCTACGAAGGGGCAGCGGCCGCCTGCACCGTGCTCGACCTCCTCACCCTGACGCGCGGCCGGCGCCTGCACGAGCTGCTGACCGGCCCCGCCCAGCATCACCGCCACGCCGCCTACCTCGGCGCCGGTCGCGCGTACGCGCTGGTGCGGCTGCGGCCCATGCGGGGAGCGCGGCGGGCGCACCCGGTGCTGCGGTGGCTGGCGGTGGACGGATTCGGCTTCCAGTGGAGCCTGGCCAGGGCCGACCGCATGGTGGGCGAGCGTACGATGCCCGATTTGCTGACCAGGGCGCACTGCGCGGTGTTCGACCAGGGGCTGGGACGGCTGCTCTGGTACCACGACTGCGCCGCGCCCGACGACGTCGCCGCCAGGATCGGCGGCTACCCGCCGGGGCGGCGGGCCGACCTGTGGAGCGGGATCGGGTTCGCCGCCACGTACACCGGCGGGGCCGAGTCCGACGAGCTGTGGTGGCTGACCGAGCACGCCGGGGCCGACGGGTTCCGCGCCCATCTGGCGCAGGGCTGCGCGTTCGCCGTGGCCGCCAGGCTGCGGTCGGGGACGCTGCCGGAGCACACGGCGCGGGCCGTGCCGATCCTGGCGGGAGCCGACCCGGAGGAGGCCGGCTCGTGGACGGACCAGGCCCTCATCGCGCTCGGGCACGAGGCGCACACGCACGAGGACTTCCAGCACTGGCAGTCCCAGACCCGCCGCTCCTGGACCCGCCGCCACCGCTGCTGACGCGGGAGGGTCAGATGCCCGCGCCGACGCGTTCCAGCACGCGCAGCGAGCCCTCCACCGACACCTCCCTGAACGCCCCCGACCGCAGCGCCCGCTGGTAGATCCGGTACGGCGCCTGCCCACCGTCGGCGGGATCGGGATAGATGTCGTGGAACACCAGCGCCCCGCCCGCCATGACGTGCGGCGCCCACCCCTCGTAGTCCCGGGTCACGGGCTCCTCCGAGTGCCCGCCGTCGATGAAGAGCAGGCCCAGGGGCGCGCTCCAGAGCGCGGCGACCTGCTCCGACCGGCCCACGACCGCGATCACCTCGTCCTCGAGCCCGGCCGCCGCGATCGTCGTCCTGAACGTCGGCAACGAGTCCATCTTCCCGAACCGGTGATCCACCAGCGTCGGATCGTGATGGGCCCATCCGGGCTGGATCTCCTCCGAACCCCGGTGATGGTCCACGGTGACGACCACGGACCCGGCCTGCCTGGCCGCCGCCCCGAGGTAGATGGCCGACTTGCCGCAGTAGGTGCCGATCTCGCAGATCGGCCCGAGCTTGCCGTACTGGCAGGCCGCCTCGAACAGGGCCAGCCCCTCGTTGGCCGGCATGAATCCCTTGGCGTGCTTGGCTGCGTGGCGCAGCTCTGACGGCATCGACATAGGGATGCACCTTAGCCGAACCGAACAACATTCCAGGAGCCCCTTGCCGGGCCGTTCTGAAACCTGTTCTACTTACACCGTGAATCAGCGCGCTCGCATCGCGATGTCGGACGACGACGTCACCGCGTTCCTCGAGAGCTCACGCAAGCTGCAGCTGGCCACCATCAACCCGGACGGCATGCCGCACCTGGTGACCATGTTCTACGGGCTCGACGAGGGGCGCATCACCTTCTGGACCTACGCGAAATCCCAGAAGGCCCGCAACCTCGCGCGCGACCCCCGGGTGAGCTGCCTGGTCGAGAGCGGCGACGATTACGGCGAACTGCGCGGCGTCCTGGTGTACGGGAAGGCCGAGCGGGTGGACGACCGCGATCGCGTCATGGAGGTCGGCCTGCTGGTCGCCCGCCGGATGACTCCGGGCGTACCGGACGAACTGCTGCGCCCTTACGTGGAACAGACCGGACGCAAGCGGGTTGCGTACGTCGTCGAGCCGAGCAAAGTGGTCTCATGGGATCACAGGAGGCTCTCATGAAAATCAAGGTCGACTACCTGGTCTGCGAGGCCAACGCCGTGTGCATGGGGCTCGCGCCGGAGGTGTTCGAGGTGGACGACGACGACCAGCTCCACGTCCTGCTCCCGGAACCACCCCCCGAGTTCCAGGACCGCGTCCGCCACGCGGTCAGGTCCTGCCCCAAAGCCGCACTGTCCCTCGAGGAATAGCCAGCCCTACGCCTGAGTTCGAGGAGGAACCCCATGCGCGCCGCGATCCTGCACGCCGTAGGCAACGACAAGCTGGACATCCGCGACGACGTCACCCTGGCCCCCGTCGGGCCGGCGGACGTACGCGTACGGATCAAGGCCACGGGCGTCTGCCACTCGGACCTGTCGGCCATGACCGGCGTCCTGCCGCAACCCGTGCCGCTGGTGCTCGGGCACGAGGGCGCGGGCGAGGTGGTCGAGGTCGGCGAGCACGTCACCTCGCTCAAGCCGGGCGACCATGTGGTCATCAACTGGCGGCCGGGCTGCCAGGAGTGCGACCTGTGCCTGGGCGGCCAGCCGTACCTGTGCATCAAGTACGTGGTCGAGGCGTTCACCAAGGGCAACTTCCGCTTCGGCGGCGACGGGGCGACGGCGTTCGGGATGGCCGGGTGCGGCACCTGGGCCGAGGAGATCGTCGTGCCGTGGCAGGGCGCGATCAAGATCGACGAGGACGTGTCGTGGGAGGCGGCGGCCCTGATCGGCTGCGGCATCACGACCGGCGTGGGCGCCGCGATCAACACCGCCAAGGTACGCCCGGGCTCGACGGTCGCGGTGATCGGCTGCGGCGGCGTCGGCCTGTCGGTCATCCAGGGCGCCCGCCTCTCCGGCGCCCGGACGATCCTCGCGGTCGACCCCCTGGAGTCCAAGCACGAGCTGGCCAAGAAGGTGGGCGCGACTCACGCGGTGACCCCGGAGCAGGTCCCAGAGGCCCTCAACGAGCTCACCGCCGGCGCCGGCTTCGACTACGGCTTCGAGGTGGTCGGCAAGTCGGCCACGATCCAGAGCGCCTGGCAGATCACCCGACAGGGCGGCGACGTCATCGTGGTCGGGGCGGGCGCGGTGGACGACATGGTGTCGATCTCGGCGTTCAGCCTGCTGTTCGAGGGCAAGAACCTGCTGTCCAGCCTGTACGGGGAGGCCGACGTGCGGCACGCTTTCCCCTACTTCGCCAAGCTCCACAAGGCCGGCAAGCTGGACCTGGAGTCGATGATCAGCGCCCGCATCCGCCTGGCCGACCTGAACGACGCGGTGGAGGCGCTGCGGGGCGGCGAGGTCCTCCGCCAGATCGTCGTCATGGACTGACCCTCGGGCCGGCCAAGCGTTTCCCGGTTGCCGTGGCGGCTGGGGGCGCGTCGCCAACCGGCCGCGAGGAGCGAGGGGCGGGAGCCCCGTGGGAGGCGCTGCCCGCAACCCCGTGCATGCGGCGCCTCCCGTAAGCGGCCTACGTCGTCGAGAAGGCGGCGTCGAAGGCGGTGGCCGGTGGGGTGATGGAGTTGAGCTTGCGGATGTACGCCAACGCCTCCCTGGCCCCGTCGAGCCGGTCCATCCCCGCGTCCTCCCACTCGATCGAGATCGGCCCGTCGTAACCGATCGAGTTCAGGGCACGGAAACAGTCCTCCCACGGCACGTCGCCCCGTCCCGTCGAGACGAAGTCCCAGCCGCGGCGCATGTCCGCCCAGGGCAGGTGCGAGGAGAGGCGGCCCTTGCGGCCGTCCCCGACGCGCACGCGCGTGTCCTTGCAGTCCACGTGGTAGATCCGGTCCTTGAAGTCCAGGATGAACCCGACCGGGTCCAGGTCCTGCCAGACCATGTGCGACGGGTCCCAGTTCAGGCCGAACGCGGGACGGTGGCCGATCGCCTCCAGCGCCCGCTGGGTCGTGTAGTAGTCGTAGGCGATCTCGCTCGGGTGGACCTCGTGGGCGAAGCGCACCCCGACCTCGTCGAAGACGTCGAGGATCGGGTTCCAGCGGTCCGCGAAGTCCTGGTAGCCGGCCTCCACCATCGACGCGGGCACCGGCGGGAACATGGCCACCGTGTGCCAGATCGACGACCCGGTGAAGCCCACCACCGTGTCCACGCCCAGCAGCGAGGCAGCCCGGGCCGTGTTCTTCATGTCCTCCGCCGCCGCCTGGCGTACCGACTCGGGGTCGCCGGAGCCCCAGATACGGGCGGGCAGGATGGACTTGTGGCGCTCGTCGATGAGGTCGCAGACGGCCTGGCCGACGAGGTGGTTGGAGATGGTCCAGACCTTGAGCCCGTGCTTGTCGAGCTGGGCGCGCTTCTGCTCCACGTACGACGGGTCCGCCACGGCCTGGGCCACGTCGAAGTGGTCGCCCGAGCAGGCGATCTCCAGGCCGTCGTAGCCCCATTCGGCCGCCAGCCTGCACACCTCCTCGAACGGCAGGTCGGCCCACTGCCCCGTGAACAGGGTGACAGGTCGCATGCGTCAGTCCTCCACCTTCGTGTAGCGGCTGCCCTCAGCCGCGCTCTGCTCGACCGCCTCCAGCACCCGCTGCACCCGCAGCCCGTCCGCGAACGACGGCGACGGGTCGGTCCCGGTGGCGACGGCCTCCAGGAAGTCCCTGATCTCGTGGGTGAAGGTGTGCTCGTAGCCGAGCCCGTGGCCGGGCGGCCACCAGGCGCCCACGTACGGGTGGTCGGGCTCGGTGACCAGGATCCGCTCGAAACCGCCGCCTCCGGAGCTGAACCAGAGCTCGTTCATGGCCTCGAAGTCGAACGCCAGGCTGCCGAGAGAGCCGTTGATCTCGATGCGCATCGCGTTCTTGCGCCCGTAGGCGAACCGGGTGGCCTCGAACGAGGCCAGCGCCCCGCCCGACAACCGGCCGATGAACAGGGCGGCGTCGTCCACGGTGACCTGCCCCATGGAGTCCGCCCGCGAGGCGCCCAGTCCCGCGGACTCCGCGGCGAGCGGGCGTTCCTTGACGAACGTCTCCGTCAGCGCCGAGACGCCCACCACGTTCTGCCCGGTGATGAACTGCGCCGCGTCCACGATGTGCGCGCCGATGTCGCCCAGCGCGCCGGACCCGGCCTTGTCCTTCTGCAGCCGCCAGACCAGCGGGAACTCCGGGTCGACGATCCAGTCCTGCAGGTACGCGGCCCGCACGTGCCTGATCTCGCCGATCCGGCCCTCCTCGACGTACCGGCGGGCGAGCGCGATCGCGGGCACTCTCCGGTAGTTGAACGCCACCATGCTCAGGCCCGGCGCGGAGGCCGCGGCCCGGACCATGGCCTCGGCCTCCTCGACGGTGTTGGCCAGCGGCTTCTCGCAGATCACGTGCTTGCCCGCCTGCAGCGCGGCGATGGCGATCTCGGCGTGCGAGTCGCCGGGCGTGCAGATGTCGACGATCTGCACGTCGTCACGCTTGATCAGTTCTCTCCAGTCGGTCTCGGCATCGGCCCAGCCGAGCTGCGCCGCGGCGGCCTGGGTGCGCTCCTTCGACCGCCCGGCGATCACCGCCATGCGCGGTGTCAGCGGCAGGTCGAAGAACGCTCCCACGCTCCGCCAGGCCTGAGAGTGAACGCGGCCCATGAAGGCGTAGCCGATCATGCCAACGCCGATGGTGGTCTTGTCTGACATGCAACCCCCGATCAGGATTCGAAGCCGAGCGCCAGGTACTTCTCGACGTTCTCCTTGGTAATGGTCTCGGATGCGAGCGTGATCGACTGTGGGACCTGGTTCTCCACGAGATCACTCATGCCCTTCCCCTGTGCTATCAGACGCGCGAGTTTGATCGCCGAGGAGGCCATCGTTGGGCTGTAGGTGACCGTGGCCTTGAGCACCGACGTGCCGGACTGGATCTCCTTCATCGCGTTCAGCGACCCGGCGCCGCCGACCATGATGAACTCGTTCCGGTTCGCCTCCTTGATGGCGGCGAGCACGCCGATGCCCTGGTCGTCGTCGTGGTTCCACATCGCGTCGATCTTCTTGTGCGCCTGGAGCAGCGAGGTGGCCACCTGGTTGCCGGTCTCGACCGTGAACTTGGCGTCCTGCTTGGCCGTCACGCTGAACCCGTACGTCTTCAGCGCGTCCGCGAACCCCTTGCTGCGGTCCTGCGTCAACGGCAGCGTGGCGATGCCCTGGATCTCGACGATGACCGGGTTGGCCACGCCCTTGTCCTTGAGCTGCTTGCCGATGAACTGGCCGGCCGCGACGCCCATGCCGTAGTTGTCGCCGCCGATCCAGGTCCGGTACGCCAGCTTGTCGGGGAAGACGCGGTCGAGGTTGATGACCGGGATCCCCGCCTGGGTCGCCTGCAGCGCCACCTGGTTCAGCTGCTGGCCGTCGTTGGGCAGGATGACCAGCGCGTTCACCTTGGCGGCGATGAGCGACTCGACCGCCGAGATCTGCTGGTTGATGTCGTTGGTGGGCTCGACGGGCTTGAAGTCGACGTCGGAGTACTGCTTCGCGGCGCTCTCGGCGTTCTTGGCGATGGCCGCGATCCAGCCGTGGTCGGCGGCGGGCGCGGAGAAGCCGATCGTGACCTTCTGGCCGGGCTCGTCGTTGCCGCTCGCGGCGGGGGCGGGAGCGGCGGCCGCACTGGAGGGCGCCGCCGCGGGCTCGTTGCTGGTGCAGCCGGCCGCTAAGAGTACGGCCCCGCCGACGAGGAATCCCCTGCGCGCGACGTTCTCACTCATGGTGCTCTCTCCTTCAGGTTCCGCCGCTGGAGAAGGACGGCGACGACGATGATCAGGCCCTTGGCGATGAGCTGGTCGCTGGTGTTGAGCCCGTTGAGGATGAAGAGGTTCGTGATGAGGGTGAAGATCAGCAGGCCCAGGATCGAGCCCACGATCGTGCCCCGGCCCCCGGTGAGCAGCGTGCCGCCGATGATGACGGCGGCGATGGCGTCGAGTTCGTACAGGTCGCCGTGGGTGGACGAGCCCGTCGTCGTACGCGCCATGATCAGGATGGCGGCGATGCCGCAGCACAGCCCCGACAGGGCGTAGAGCAGCATCGTGTGCTTGCGCACGTCGATCCCGGCGAGCCTGGCGGCCTCGGGGTTGCCCCCGACCGCGTACGTCCGCCGCCCGAACGTCGTGCGGTTGAGCACGATCCACCCGAGCACCACGACCAGGGCGAAGATGTAGACCAGCAGCGGGATGCCGAGCACCCGCGTGGTCGACAGGTCCACGATGGCGGCGTTGTCGGCCTGGATGAGCTGCGTCTTGCGGTCGGACATGCGCTGCGCCAGCCCGCGGGCGGCGACGAGCATGGCCAGGGTCGCGATGAACGGCACCAGCCGCCCGTAGGCGATGAGCAGCCCGTTGACCAGCCCCGCCCCCGTGCCGACCAGGACGGCGCAGATCGCCATCACCACCGGTCCGTACGACTGCGTGGCGAGCGTCGTCGCCCAGACCGAGGCCAGCGCCATGACCGCGCCCACCGACAGGTCGATGCCCCCGCCGATGATGACGAACGTGGCCCCGACCGTGATCACGCCGATCGTGGCGGCCAGGGAGAGGATGCTCACCAGGTTGGAGGTGGTGGCGAAGTTCTCGGGTCTGGTGACCAGGCCGACCACCACCAGCAGCGCCAGGGCCGCCAGCAGCCCTAAATGCCGCATCTCGCCGAGGCCGCCGAGGCCGCGCGACGACCGGGGCGCGGCCATCACCTCCGTTGTGGGCTCGCTCATCAGGCCGCCCTCCCATTCATGATCATGTCGAGTACGCGGTGTTCGTCCAGCTCCGCGGCGTCGCCCTCGTGGATGACCGTGCCCTCGCGTAACACCAGCACCCGGTCGGCGAGGCCGAGCACCTCGGGCACCTCACTGGAGACCAGCAGCACGCCGATGCCGCGCTCGGCGAGGTCGCGGATCACCGTGTACAGCTCGGCCCTGGCGCCCACGTCCACACCCCTGGTCGGCTCGTCGAGCAGGAGGAGTTTGCGGCCGCCGAGCAGCCAGCGGGCGAGCACGGCCTTCTGCTGGTTGCCGCCGGAGAGGGTCCTGATCGGGCGTTCGGGGTCGGGCGGCCGGATGTCCAGCATTTCCGACAGGCGCTTGGCCTCGCTCCGCTCACGTCTGCGGTCGATCCAGCCGAACCTGGCGAACCCCGGCAGGCTGCCCAGCGTGATGTTGGCGGTGACGCTCTGGTCGAGGAGCAGGGCCTGGGCCTTGCGCTCCTCCGGGGCCAGGCCCATGCCGCGCCTGACCGTGCCGACGACGCTCCGGCGTACGGGCTGCCCGTCGAGCAGGACCCGTCCTGAGGAGGGGCGGGCGCCGTACACGGCCTCCAGGATCTCCGAGCGCCCCGAGCCGACCAGCCCGGCCAGCCCGACGATCTCGCCCGCCCGCACGGAGAACGAGACGCCCGAGAAGACGCCCGGCGAGGAGAGGTTCTCGGCCCTGAGCACCTCCTCGCCCAGCGAGCGCTGGGCGCGGGGCGGGAAGACGTACTCGACGTTCCGGCCCGTCATGAGGGAGACGATCTCCGCCGTCGGGGTGTCGCGCGCGGGCAGGCCGACGGCGACCGTTCGGCCGTCCTTGAGCACGGTGACCCGGTCGCCGATCTCGCGGATCTCCTCCAGGCGGTGGGAGATGTAGACGACGGCCACGCCCTGGGCGGTGAGCTCGCGGATGATGCGGAAGAGGTTCGTGACCTCGTCGTGGGCGAGGGCGGCGGACGGCTCGTCCATGATGATCAGGCGGGCGTCGTGCGAGAGCGCCCGCGCCATCGACACGACCTGCTTGGCCGCCGGCGACAGCCGCCCCACCTCGGCCGACGGGCGGATCTCCGGGTGGCCCAGCCGCTCGAGCACCTCGCGGGCCGCGCGCCTGGCGGCCGCCCTGTTCACGAAGCCGAAACGGGCGTGCTCGTGGCCGAGGAAGATGTTCTCGGCCACGCTGAGCCCGTCGACGAGGTCGAGCTCCTGGTAGATGGTGGCGAAGCCGAGCCTGATGGCGTCTATGGGGCTGCTCGGGCGCACTTCCCTCTCGTTGAACGAGATCGTGCCCTCGTCCGGCTGGTGGACCCCGGCCAGCACCTTGATCAGCGTGGACTTGCCGGCGCCGTTCTGGCCGAGCAGGCAGTGCACCTCGCCCGCCCGTACGTCCAGATCGACCCCGTCCAGCGCGCGCACGCCGGGGAACTGCTTGACGATGCCCTTCATGACCAGCATCGGAAGATCCCTTTCAGGCGTTGACGATGCGGTTGATGTTGTCCGGTGAGAGGTAGTGCTCGATGGCGAGGATCCCCGCCCCCAGCGCGGCCGCGTTGATGCCCGCCTGGCTGGGCGTGATCGACAGGTGGTGCGTGGCCAGCGGGAGCGATCTGCGGTAGACCGTCTCCCTGATCCCGGCCAGCAGGTGTTCGTGCACCCTCGACAGCGCGCCGCCGACGACGATGACCTCGGGGTTGAAGAAGTTGACCAGGCTGGCCAGCACCTCGCCGATGTGCCGGCCGGCCTCTCTGACCAGCCGCAGCGCCTGGGTGTTGCCCGCCTGTACGAGCGCCACGACGTCGGCTCCCGACTCTGCCGGAAGGCCCAGCTCGGTCAGCCGCCGCGCGATGGCGGCCCCACCGGCCACCGCCTCCAGGCAGGCGCTGTTGCCGCAGCGGCAGCCCGCGTCGTCGTGGCCGCTGACCCGGATGTGGCCGATGTCGCCTGCCGAGCCCTGCGCGCCCCTGTGCAGCTTGCCCTCGGCCATGATGCCGCAGCCGATGCCCGTGCCGACCTTGACGAACAGCAGGTGGTTGATCTCCGGGAACGAGTGGCGGTGCTCGCCCAGCGCCATGACGTTGACGTCGTTGTCGACCAGCACCGACACGCCGTCGAAGTACTCGGGGACGGGGTAGTCGTTCCAGCCCGGCATGATCGGCGGGTTGTTCGGCCGTCCGGTGGCGAACTCCACCGGCCCCGGCACCCCGATGCCCATCGCGCGCAGCGCGGCGCGCGGCCGGCCCACCTCGCCGAGCAGCCGGTCCAGCCGCCGGTCCACGTGCGCGAGCACCTTCTCCGGCCCCTCGCCGATCAGCAGCGAGTCCTCGCACTCGGCCAGCACGTCGCCCGAGATGTCCATCAGCGCGACCCGGCAGTGGGTGGCGCCCAGGTCGACGCCCGCGAAGGCGTGCTCCTCGGTGTGCAGGCGCAGCTGCCGCGGCGGCCGCCCCCCGGTGGACTCGCCGCTCTCGATCTCCTCGACCAGCCCGCGCTCTATCAGCGCGTCCACACGCTGGGAGATCGTGGACCTGGCCAGGCCGGTGAGCCTCGCGAGATCGGAACGGGTCGTCGCCGAGCCTGCGCTGATCAGCGTCAGCACATCGCCGGCGGAGCCCGACTGGGGGGTCATGTCGCGACAATAAGATCACCGATGCGGCAAATCAAGGGGATGGATCGACCAAACTCCCCTAACTTCCGCCGAACATCGAACAAAGCCCGCTTTTTGCGGCTTTGGGCGGCATCCTGCGCCGCGACGGCCCTCTCCACAAAGCAGAAGATCCCCGCCACCGGGTCCGACCCGGCAGCGGGGATCACCCGAAAGAGTCAGAGCATCGCCTTCATCGAGTCGGCGGCCGTGAGGACGTAGGGCTGCTCGGCCATGATCGCCTCCCAGTTGCCCGCGACGGCCTCCGGCGTGATGTCGTCGTCCTTCCAGCCGGGCCCCTCGGCCACGAACACCCGTGCCACCCGGCCGCCGCCGACGCTGAACACCTCGCCGCTCGCCTCGCAGGTCTCGTGCACGAGGTACGCCACCAATGCGCTCACCCGCTCGGGTGTGAACTTGGCCTCGAACTCGGCCGGCAGCAGCGACTCCGTCATCCGGGTCCAGGCGATGGGCGCGATGGCGTTGGCCATGATGCCGTTGCGGGCGCCCTCGATGGCGAGCGTCTTGGTCAGGCCCACCAGCCCCATCTTGGCGGTGGAGTAGTTGGCCTGGCCGAAGTTGCCGAACAGGCCGGCCGGGCTGGAGGTGTTGACGATGCGGCCGTAGCCGGCCGCCTTCATCAGCGGGTAGGCGGCCTGGCTGATCAGGTACGAGCCGCGTACGTGCACGGCCAGCACCCCGTCGAAGTCCTCGACCGTCATCTTCCCGAACGACTTGTCCCGCAGGATGCCCGCGTTGTTGACGACGATGTCCAGCTTGCCGAACGCGTCGACGGCGGCCTGCACGACGGCCCTGGCGCCCTCCGGCGTGGCGACGTTGTCGGCGTTGGCCACGGCCTGGCCGCCGTTCTTCGTGATGAGCTCGACCACGTCGGCGGCGGGCCCGGCGGAGGCGCCCGTGCCGTCGAGCGCGCCGCCGAGGTCGTTGACGACCACCTTGGCGCCCCGCTCGGCCAGCAGGAGCGCATGCGACCTGCCGAGACCGTGCCCGGCCCCCGTGATGATCGCGACCCTGTCATCGAACCGAAGCATCGAACCTCCCACGCAGGAGAACAACATTCTGTTACGAGTACGATAACGCGTTTAATGGTCGCGCTCACTTGGCCCTCGCTGGTCACGCGAGCTACCGCTCTCGGGCCTGAACGTTCGCCGCTCCGCGTCACGCGCCCCGCCACAGATCCGGCTCGCCGGAGCTCCCCGCGCATAGCGGTAATCACCACAAATTTCATCATCAACCCGAACATAGTTCTGTATCAGAAACATGTTCTACTGGGGTCATGAAGCTGAGCGGCGAGACCTCCCGTAATGGCCGCTTCATACGGCAGCCGAACCGTTTCACCGACCGCCTCGACTCCCCCGAGCCGGGCCGCTACCGCCTCTACGCCTCCTATGCCTGCCCATGGGCGCAGCGCGCGCTGATCGTCAGGAAGCTGCTGGGCCTTGAGGACCTGCTCGACGTCACGATCGTCGACCCCATCCGCGACGAGAAGGGCTGGCGCATCCCCGGCGGCGACCCCGAGTACCTGTCGGAGCTCTACCACGCGAGCGACCCCGGCTACACGGGCCGCTACACCGTTCCCTGCGTCTGGGACACCAAGGACAAGCGGATCGTCACCAACGACTACCCGCAGATCACGCTCGATCTGGAAATGTCATGGGGAACCTCCCCCAACCTCTATCCGGAACGCCTGCGCCCCGACATCGACATCATGAACGACCGCCTGTACCACGGCCTCAACAACGCGGTCTACGAGGCGGGCTTCGCCCGTGAGCAGCAGGCGTACGAGGAGGCGGTGGCGCGGGTCTTCACCACCCTCGACTTCCTCGAGGTACGCCTGGCCGAGTCGGAGTACCTCTTCGACACCCTCACCGAGAGCGACGTGCGCCTCTACACGACCCTGGCGAGGTTCGACGCCGTCTACTACGCGCACTTCAAGTGCTCGGTCCGGCGGCTGATCGACTATCCGGCGCTGTGGGCGTACGCGCGCAGGCTGTACGCGATCCCGGCCTTCCGCGAGACCACCGACTTCGACCAGATCAAGCGCCACTACTACATCACCCAGACCAACATCAACCCGACAAGGATCGTGCCGGTGGGACCGGAGATCGACTGGAGTCTCTAGGCGCGGGCATCCGCACGAACAGCAGGGCCGAGGAGAGCGTCACCAGCGCGGCGACGGCCCAGGCGGCGGCCGGGCCCGCCTGGGTGGCCAGGGCGCCCAGCGTGAGGTTGGCCACGACCCCGCCGGACTGCAGGGACAGTGAGCTGGTCGAGGTGACGGTGGTGCGCTCGGCGGCGCTGACGGCGTTGTGGGTCATCTCCAGGCAGAGCAGGCTCCCCACGGACAGTCCGACGAACAGCGTCACGTACGCCGCTCCGGCGTTCACCAGCCCGGCCGCGCCGCCCAGCCCGGACGTGGCGGCCAGCCACCCCACGGAGAGCGCCGCCACCACCGCCCCTGCGATCGCGCCCCTGGCGGAGCCACCGGCCAGCCGCGCCGCGCGTGGCGCCAGGGCGCTACCCGCCGCGCTCGCGGCGAACCCGAGCGCCGCGACCACGGCATAGGCCAGGCTGCCGCGCTCGGCCGTGCCCGCCAGCGCGGCCAGCCGCCCCGGCGTCAGCAGCTCGATGCTCGTCAGCATCACGCCGGAGCACACCGCCGCCGCCGTCAGGCGGCGCAGCACCGGACTCCCCGCCGCGAGCCGCACACCCGCCATCACCGTGGCGGGCACCTCGCGCAGCACGCTCGCCAGCGACCTGCGCTCATGCGCCGGCTCGGGCATCGCGAAGATCACCACCACCAGCAGCACGGCCGCCGCCACCGCCCCCAGCAGCGGCGGCGCGGCCAGCGGGAACATCAGCGAGGGCGGCACCAGCAGCGGGACGACGCCGCCCGCGAGCACGCCCAGGCACAGCGCCACCGACTCCATCGCGCCACCCTTGGCCAGCCCCGGCTTGAGGTCGGCGTCACGGCCCTCGATCGCGTGGACCGTGTCGACGTACCAGGAGGTGGCGGGACCGCTGGACAGGGCCCTGGCCACGCCCTTGAGCACGCCGCTCACCAGGAACATCCAGAACGACGTGGACACGGCGATCATCGCGAGCGCCGCCACGGTGAACGCGGCGGAGGCCGCCAGCACCATCCGCCGCCCGATGACGTCGGCCAGGCCGCCCGTGGGGAGCTCCAGACTCACCGTGACGATCGAGAACACCGTCACCGACAACCCCACCTCGGCGAGGCTGAGCCCGCGCGCGGTCATCAGCAGCACCATGGTGGCCACCATGAGGCCCATGGGCAGCCAGGTCAGGAAACCGACGAGCATGTAGCGGCGTAACGCGGAGCGGCGAACGTTCGGGCCCGAGAGCGGTAGCCCGCGTGACCAGCGAGGGCCACGTGAGCGCGACCATTCAACGCGGCGTGCGGTCACTGCTCCTCCTCCTGTTTCGACAGCGGTACGGCGCCGTACCAGACATCGACCTGCCTGGCCTCGGGGTCACCGGCGTATCTGGCGGCGAGGTCGCGCAGCAGCTCCTCGGCCTTCTCGTTGAACTCGCGCAGCGCGGCGGGCGACAGCGAGAGGACGTGGTCGCTCATCCCCGCCGCGTCGACCCACTCGCGGGACCACTCGGCGGCGTCGAACTCCTCCATCAGCCGCCCGACCATCTCGGCCTGCCGCAGGTGCATGATCCTCATCGCCTCACGCCCCTCCGCGCTGGCGGACATCTCGGCGGCGTCCCACGAGGTGTAGTTGTGGCGGGCCCGCCAGCGGCGCTCGCGCCCGTCGCGCCGCTCGGGGTCCTCCTCGATGAAGCCGTACTTGAACAGCTCGCGCAGGTGATAGCTGGTCGAGCCGGAGCTCTCGCCGACCTTGCGCCCCAGCTCGCTCGCCGTCGCGGGGCCGTCGGTGCGCAGCAGGCCGAGCAGGCGCACCCGGAGCGGGTGGGAGACCGCCTTGAGCACCTGCGGATCACTGATCTTGTACTGCTCCTCCATGCGGCTCACGATAGACCGCAAAGACAATTTTGCAAAGGGAATTTTGCGATTTCGCCGCTCCTAGACTGTGGGGATGCTTGACGACATCTGGGTGGACGACTCCGTCTTCGCGCTGCGCCCCGACTTCGCGGTGCTGATCGTGACCGCGCACGGCCTGCGCAACGGGCCCACGGACGACCGGTCCCGGGCGTGGCTGGCGGCGGCCTCCGAGCTGGAGGTGCAGTCGGACAAGATCGACGCCTGGAAGGACGCCTACCGCGCGTTCGGGGCCAAGCCGCAGCGGACGCGGCCCTCGGTCGACGCGCTCACCCGCAGGATGCCGCTGCCGGAGATCAACCAGGTGGTGGACGCGTACAACTCGATCAGCGTGAAGCACGCGCTGCCGATCGGCGGCGAGGACCTCGACCGCTACGTCGGGCCGGCCCGGCTGGTGCGGGCGACCGGCGACGAGGCGTCCGAGGAGGCGCTCGGCACGCCCGAGCCGGGCGAGGTGATCTGGCGCGACGACGTCGGCGTCACCTGCCGCAGGTGGAACTGGCGCCAGGTGGTGCGCACGCGGCTCACCGAGGAGACCACCAACGCGATCTTCCTGCTCGAACGCCTCGAGCCGATGTCGCTGGAGGAGCTCAAGCAGGCGGGAGAGGAACTGGCCGACCTGCTGTCCGAGTTGTCCCCTCAGGCCCGGATCGCTAGCAGGTTGCTGTCCAGCGGGAAATAAACCTCACGTAGTGGTGTTGATACCAAAGAGTAATAATTGCGGCACCACCTGGACTGACTAGGGGGGCGTGACGTCTTTGCTCTGTCCTGAGAGGATCGAGCGAGGCGCCACAGCCTCTTCGGCGCGCGCTGCCGGTCCGGGCGAGTAGCCTTGGACAGGTTCTCTAACATCAACGCCGATCTGCGGAAGAGGGCGATTTCCGCCGTGTCGTCTGAGTCGTCGCGGACAAACCCGCTGGCAAGCTTTGGTCAGAACGAGTGGCTTGTCGACGAGCTGTACCAGAAGTACCTCCAAGATCCCGAGTCTGTCGACAAGGCCTGGTGGAACTTCTTCGCTGACTACAACCCTGATTACGGACCGGGCCGGGCGGCACCGGGTAGGGAGGCGGCGAACGGCACTGTGACCGCTCCCGCTCCCCCGCAGACGCCGCCCAAGGCGCCGCCGGCGGCCGAGAAGCCGAAGCAGCCGGCCACTCCGGTGCCCAAGGGCGCCGAAGAGGTCAAGCTGCGCGGCGCCGCGGCGCGCACGGCCGCCAACATGGACCTGTCGCTGTCGGTCCCGACGGCGACCAGCGTGCGCGCGATCCCGGCCAAGCTGCTGATCGACAACCGCATTGTGATCAACAATCACCTCAAGCGGGGCCGCGGCGGCAAGGTCTCCTTCACGCACCTGATCGGCTATGCGATCGTCAAGGCCCTGCGGGCCATGCCGGAGATGAACTACTCCTACACGGAGGTCGACGGCAAGCCGACGCTGATCAAGCCCGAGCACGTCGGGTTCGGCCTGGCGATCGACGTACAGAAGAGCAACGGCGAGCGCCAGCTCCTCGTGCCCTCGATCAAGGGCGCGGACGAGATGGACTTCCGGCAGTTCTGGATGGCGTACGAGGAGGTCGTGCGCAAGGCGCGCGCGGGCAAGCTGGGCGTCGACGACTTCTCCGGCACCACGATCTCGCTGACCAACCCCGGCACGATCGGCACCGTCCACTCCGTGCCGCGCCTGATGCCCGGCCAGGGCACCATCATCGGCGTCGGAGCGATGGAATACCCGGCCGAATACCAGGGCGCCTCGCCCGACACGCTCTCGCGCCTGGCCGTCTCCAAGGTCATGACGCTGACCAGCACCTACGACCACCGGATCATCCAGGGCGCCCAGTCGGGCGACTTCCTGCGCCAGATCCACCGGCTGCTGCTGGGCGAGGACGGCTTCTACGACGAGATCTTCGAGGCGCTGCGGATCCCGTACGAGCCGGTCCGCTGGGTGCAGGACGTCTCGGCCTCCCACGACGACGACGTGTCCAAGTCCGCCCGGGTGATCGAGCTGATCCACGCCTACCGCGTGCGCGGCCACCTGATGGCCGAGACCGACCCGCTGGAGTACAAGCAGCGCAAGCACCCCGACCTCGACATCCAGTCCCACGGGCTGACGCTGTGGGACCTGGAGCGCGAGTTCGCCACGGGCGGTTTCGGCGGCCGTCCGCTGATGAAGCTCCGCGAGATCCTCGGCGTGCTGCGTGACTCCTACTGCCGCACGGTCGGCATCGAGTACATGCACATCCAGAACCCCGAGGAGCGGGCCTGGATCCAGGCGCGGGTGGAGAAGCCGCACAAGTCGCCCGAGCGCGACGAGCAGCTCAACATCCTGTCCCGGCTCAACACCGCCGAGGCGTTCGAGACGTTCCTGCAGACCAAGTTCGTCGGCCAGAAGCGCTTCTCCCTGGAGGGCGGCGAGTCCCTGATCCCGCTGCTCGACTCGGTGATCAGCGACGCCGCCGACGAGGGCCTCGACGAGGTCGTCATCGGCATGGCCCACCGCGGCCGGCTCAACGTGCTGGCCAACATCGTGGGCAAGTCGTACGCGCAGATCTTCGGCGAGTTCGAGGGCAACATCGACCCGCGCACGGCGCACGGCTCCGGCGACGTGAAGTACCACCTCGGCGCGACGGGCACCTTCACCGCGCCGAGCGGCAAGACCATCACCGCCTCCGTGGTCGCCAACCCCTCCCACCTGGAGGCGGTCGACCCGGTGCTCGAAGGCGTCGTCCGCGCCAAGCAGGACCTCCTGGAGCGCGGCGAGGAGGGCTTCACCGTCCTGCCCGTCCTCGTCCACGGTGACGCGGCCTTCGCCGGCCAGGGCGTCGTGGCCGAGACCCTCAACCTGTCGCAGCTGCGCGGCTACCGCACCGGCGGCACCGTGCACGTGGTGGTCAACAACCAGGTCGGCTTCACGACCTCGCCCGCCTCGTCCCGCTCCTCGGTCTACGCGACCGACGTGGCCCGGATGATCCAGGCGCCGATCTTCCACGTCAACGGCGACGACCCCGAGGCCGTGGTGCGCGTGGGCCAGCTGGCCTACGAATACCGCCAGGCGTTCCGCAAGGACGTCGTCATCGACCTCATCTGCTACCGCCGCCGCGGCCACAACGAGGGCGACAACCCCGCCTTCACCCAGCCGCTGATGTACGACCTGATCGACGCCAAGCGCTCGACCCGCAAGCTCTACACCGAGGCGCTGATCGGCCGGGGCGACATCACGGTCGAGGAGGCCGAGCAGGCGCTCCGCGACTACCAGGCCAAGCTGGAGCAGGCGTTCACCGAGACCCGCGAGGCGGCGAAGAAGCCGGCCGAGGCGGCCGCCATGCGGGTGCCCCCCGCCGAGGTCGTCAAGTGGTCGCACGACGAGACGCCGACCGCGATCAGCGACGAGACGCTCAAGCGCATCGTCGACACCCAGCTCAACCTGCCCGAGGGCTTCACGCCGCACCCGCGCCTGGCGCCGGTGCTGCAGCGCCGCGGCCAGATGGTCGAGACGGACACGATCGACTGGGCGATGGGCGAGACGCTGGCCTTCGGCTCGCTGCTCATCGACGGCCACCCGGTCCGCCTGGTGGGCCAGGACTCGCGGCGCGGCACGTTCACGCAGCGCCACGCCGTCCTGGTCGACCGGATGACCGGCGCCGACCACACGCCGCTCAAGACCTTCAACGAGGGCACCACGAAGTTCTACGTCTACGACTCGCTGCTGAGCGAGTTCGCGGCGCTCGGCTTCGAGTACGGCTACAGCGTCGTCCGCCCGGACGCGCTGGTCTGCTGGGAGGCGCAGTTCGGCGACTTCGTCAACGGCGCCCAGACGATCATCGACGAGTTCATCTCGTCGGGCGAGCAGAAGTGGGGCCAGAAGTCCTCGGTCGTGCTGCTGCTGCCGCACGGTTTCGAGGGCCAGGGTCCCGACCACTCCTCGGCCCGCATCGAGCGGTTCCTGCAGGTCTGCGCGCTCGACAACATGACGGTCGCGCAGCCCTCGACCCCGGCCAACTACTTCCACCTGCTGCGCTGGCAGGTGGAGTCGCAGCGGCACAAGCCGATGGTGGTCTTCACGCCCAAGTCGCTGCTGCGCCACAAGGCGGCCACGTCCAAGGCGTCCGACTTCACCACGGGCACCTTCCAGCCGGTCCTCGGCGACACGACCGTCGACCCGGCCAAGGTGACCAGGGTCGTGCTCACGTCCGGCAAGCTCTACTACGACCTGGCCGCTGAGCGCGACAAGCGGGGCAGCGACAACGTCGCGATCGTCCGGCTGGAGCGCCTCTACCCGTTCCCGGGTGAGGAGCTGGCCGCCGAGCTGTCGCGCTACGGGGCGCAGGCGGAGCTGGTCTGGGCGCAGGACGAGCCGGTCAACATGGGGCCGTGGCCGTACCTGGCGCTCAAGCTGGCGGAGGACCCGCAGGCGCTGGGCGGCCGCCCGGTCCGCCGCATCTCGCGGCGGCCCAACAGCTCGCCCGCGACGGGGTCGCACAACACGCACGACACCGAGCTCGAGGAGATCCTCCACGAGGTCTACGGCTGAGCCAGCGCACCACACGTGAGCCCCCGGCCCCGGCTGGGGGCTCACTGCCGTTTGAGGGAGGAATGGAGAGAGATGTACTTCACGGATCGGGGGATCGAGGAGCTCGTCGAGCGGCGGGGCGAGGAGGAGGTCAGCCTGCTCTGGCTCGGTGAGCGGTTGCGCGAGTTCGTCGACCTCAACCCGGAGTTCGAGATCCCGGTCGAGCGGCTGGCCACCTGGCTGGCGCGGCTGGACGACGACGACGAGGACTGAACCCCCGCTTTGACGAACTAACGCGATACATCTTGAGATTTCGACAGACGCGACATATCGTGTCTGGTGTAGGGATGTGTCGCCAGAAGGGCGGGGGATCATGCAACAGTGGACGATCGACACACCGGAGCAGCTGACGTTCGGCCCAGTGAAGTCGCTCGACGTCCGCATCGTCGCCGGTCGGCTGGACGTGCTCGCCAGCGACGGCCCGTCCACGGTGGAGGTGGCCGAGATCGATTCGACGTCGCCCCTGCTGGTGACGTACGACGAGGACACCGGAGAGCTCTCGGTCGCCTACAAGGACCTCACCTGGGACGGCCTGCTCGGCTGGCTGCGGCGTGACCGGCGCAGGACGGTCCTGACGATCGCCGTGCCCAAGGAGTGCACGGTCAACGCCGGGGTGGTCTCCGCGCCTGCCGTGGTCGCCGGGTTCGAGAGGATGACGCAGGTCAGGGGCGTGTCCGGGGAGATCGTGCTCGACGGCCTCAGCGGCGACGTGCACGCCACGACCGTCTCGGGCCCGGTGGAGACGCGGGCCCTGGACGGCGACCTGGCGTTCAAGAGTGTCTCCGGCGACCTTACCGTGGCCCACGGCACCCCGCGCAGGCTGAAGGTGAACACCGTGTCCGGCCGGATCACGGCCGACCTCGCGCTGCGGCCGACGGGCCACGTGACACTCCACAGCGTCTCCGGTGACATCCTGGTCAGGCTGCCGGAGAACGTGGAGGCGGACGTGAGCGTGAGGTCCACCTCCGGCAGGCTGGTCAGCACGTTCGACGAACTGTTCAACACGAACGGCCCCGGCGCCAAGCAGATGTCGGGCCGGCTGGGCGGCGGCATGGCGTCGCTGTCGGCGATCACGGTCTCCGGCGAGGTCGCGCTGCTCAAGGGGGAGAAGGAATGAGCCCTGTCTTCGGTCACGGCCGGCTCCGGCTGTACCTGCTCAAGCTGCTGGAGGAGAGCCCGCGTCACGGCTACGAGGTGATCAGGCTGCTCCAGGACCGTTTCCTCGGCGTCTACTCGCCCTCCCCCGGCACGATCTACCCGCGCCTGGCCCGCCTGGAGGAAGAGGGCCTGGTGACGCATGAGGTGGTCGAGGGCAAGAAGGTCTTCTCGATCACCGACAAGGGCCGCGAGGAGCTGAACGCCCGGCTCGACGAGCTCGACGACCTCGAGCAGGAGATCTCCGCCTCGGTACGCGACATCGCCCGCGAGGTCAAGGAGGACGTCCGCGACACGGTCAGGTCGTTGCGCGACGAGCTGACGCGGATGGCCAAGGACGTCCGCACGGGGGCCGCGGAGGACTCCCGCCGGTTCGGGGACAAGCAGAAAGAGGACTTCAAGCGGCTCAAGGAGCAGCAGAAGCGGCAGTGGATGGAGAACGCCTACCACTGGCAGGACGAGGGCGAGCGGCTCAGCAGGGAGTGGCGCAGGATCTGGTCCGAGGTCTGGTCCACGCTCGGGGGCGCGCCCAAGAGCCGCGCCGACCTCGACGCGGAGCTGGGCGAGCTGCTGGCCGACTTCATCGGCCAGGCCCGCCAGGAGGCTTCGCAGGCCCGGCTGACGCCGGAGATGCTGGCCGATCTGCGTACGGCGCTCGACGACACGAGCCGCCGCATCCGCGACATCCTCGAACGCTGACCTGCGCCCGAGCGCGCACGCCTTGTGGGGCTATGCCGAGTGCCGGAGCTGCCGCTCCAGCCGGCGCGAGCTCCGTTCGGCCTTGCGGGCGTGGTAGGCGATCGGCATGTACCGCAGGCGTTCGGGCAGGCGCGGCGTCAGCACCGCCACGGCGTGCCCGAGCTGCCGCAGCCGCCGCTCCTCCCGGGCCGTCCACCGCAGCCCCAGCTTCCGCCGTACGGCGGGCGGCAAGGTGCCCACGGTCACGAAGTGGTTGAACTCCCCCGACCCGACCCCGACCGGCGTCCACAGCCGGCGCAGCGGTCGCGGCAGCCCGGGCGGCGCCGGTGTGCCGCGCAGGACCGACAGCACGTCGAGCGCGGTCGGGTGCGGCTCCAGCGTGTCGGCCACCATCGCGTCGAAGTACCGCCAGAACCCCTCCAGGTCGCGGGGCATCTCGCGCTCCGGCACCCGCAGGATCGCGCCGAGGTGCCGCGACTCCTCGTAGAGCCGCCGCTGCTGTTCGACGGTGAAGGGGGTCCCGAAATAGCGGCGGAGCGTGATGAACCGCTCGAACAGCGACAGGTGCACCCACGCCCACGCCGCGCCGTTCAGCGCGTGATAGGGCCTGCCGAGCTCGTCCACCCCGCTGATCGGCCTGTGCAGCTCTCGCAGCCGCCGGCCCTCGGCCGGGCCGTCCGCACCGCCGTACACCCACTTCTGGATGGAGACGAGCGTGCGGGTGAGCCGCCCCCACGGGTCGTCCTTGTACGTGGAGTGCTCCGCGACGGCCGCGCCGACGGCCGGGTGCATCGTCTGGATGACCAGCGCGCTGCCGGCGACGAGCAGATTGCGATATTCGCCGGCGGTCTCCCAGTGCATCGAGCCTGGGCCGAAGGGCTCGACCTCCATGATGACGGCCTCCCGGGTGAGACAACTCCCCTCATGCATGTATCACCCAGGAGCCGCCAAAGTAACCCATTACTTATTCATACCGCAAAAACCACTTTCCCAAAGATCTCCCCTGCCGCCATGGCGGCGAACCCGGCACGCGCGTCCACCAGCGACAGCACTCGATCGACGACAGGCCGGACACCGGTCTGCTCCAGGAAGATCGCCAGCCGCTGGAGCTGGTCCCGCGTGCCCATCGTGGAGCCGATGACGGAGAGCTGCAGGAAGAAGACCCGGTTCAGGTCGGCGGGCGGGACCGCGCCGCTGGTGGCGCCGGAGACGACGATGCGTCCACCCGGTCTGAGCGACTTGAGCGAGTGGTCCCAGGTGGCCTGCCCGACGGTCTCCATGACCGCGTCGACCCGCTCCGGCAGCCGCGCGCCCGGCTCGAACACCTGGTCCGCGCCGAGCTGGCGAGCACGTTCGCGCTTCTCCTCGGAACGGCTGGTCACCCAGACCCGGTAGCCGCCGGCCCGGCCTAGCGCGATCAGCGCAGTGGCGACGCCACCACCCGCACCCTGCACCAGCACGGTGGAGCCGGGCTCGAGCCCGGCCTTGTCGAACAGCATCCGGTACGCCGTCAGCCAGGCCGTGGGCAGGCAGGCCGCGTCCTCGAAGCTGAGCGCGGGCGGCTTCGGCACGAGATTGGCGCGCGGCACGGCCACCCGTTCGGCGAACGTGCCGTCGTGCAGCTCGGACAGCAGCGTGCGCCGGGGGTCGAGCGTCTCGTCCGCGCCGGTGCCGATGACGGAGTGCACGATGACCTCGTTGCCGTCCTCGTCCACTCCCGCCGCGTCGCAGCCGAGCACGATCGGCAGCCGGTCCTGCCTGATGCCGACGCCTTTGAGCGTCCAGAGGTCGTGATGGTTGAGCGCGGCCGCCCGCACGGAGACGGTCGTCCATCCGTCCGGGACCTTCGGCTCCGGATGCTCGCCGAGCGTCAGCCCGGCGAGTGGGTTGTCGGGATCGGTCTGTGTGGCGGTTACGGCGAACATGGCCGCACCTTACTTCAGCACCCCCGCCCGCACCCCGGACCGCCTCACTTGAGCGTGACGCGGATCCCCTCGATCGCCTTCTTCCGGTACGGCTGCGACCCCGTGACGGCGACCAGCACGTCACCCCGGCACACCCAGCCGGCAGGGCGTCCTCTGATGACCGCCGGCATCAGGGCCCGCTTCCTGCAGTCGGGCGTGGGGACGAGCGCGACCATCTCCCCCGCGCCACCGCCGAACCAGAGCTGCGGCCCCACCGGCTGGCCCTCCGCGAGCTCCCCCGGCCTGGCGAGCCGCACGGGCGCCTTGGCCGACAGCACGAGGTAACCGTCCTTCGTCGCCCTCCCCTTCAGCCCTTTCGCGAGCGCCATCCGCTGGTCGAACGTCAGCCCCTGTCCCCGGTCGTACATCGCCAGCCGCCACCGCCCGAACGCGAACAGCAGCACCTGCCCGTAGTGCTCGCTCCCCGCCTGACGGGGCCAGAGGGTGACGTTGGGCGTGTAGTTCCTGATCGGCTCGCCGCCCTTGGTCACCTCGAACTCACCGCTGTACGGCGCGGTGACCTGCCGATATGCACCACCTATCCAGAAGCCCTGGAAAGGCCGTGACCCCATCTCCGCGAGGCCGAGCTCGGCCGGGTAACGCACCTCGGCCCGCACCCCGTGCGGGAACACCACCTCGATGACCTCGTCACCGCCCTTGGCCTTGGCAGGGACGCTCAGGATGTTGGGAGCGCCGCCGATCCTGGTGAGGGACCTGATGGGCTCGGGGGTGGGCGTCGCCCGCGGCAGCGACTCGGGATCCCGGCTGGTCAGCAGGCCGATGACCGGGATCAGCAAGAGCGCCAGCACCGCGGCCAGGCCGATCCACCGGCGGCGACCTCGCCCGCCTTGCTCGATGACGTCGAACTGGTCAGCCACGACCGTTCCTCGCCGAGTAGTGAGGGCTCGCGCCCCTTCACCTCAGTTCAGTTGAGCGGCGACCTCCAGCGCAAGCCCTCGAACCGGGCGAAGTCCTTGTCGCAGGACACGAATTCGCAACCGTGCTCGATGGCCAGTGCGGCGAGGTAGGCGTCGGGAATGAGGTTGCCTACCGCACCGGCCTGTCGGCACAGCTTGACGAAGATCTCCCAGTGCCTAGAACCCGCGTTCACCACGACCGCATGCGGCTGGTGGCGGAAGCTCTCGGCGAACTCGCGTGCGACCTCGAACGACGTCGCGTCCGGGATGCGCGTCACCACGCGGATGAAGCCGTTGAGCGCGAAGTCGCTTACGGCATAGGCCTCGTCGCCGCCCACGAGCTCGGTGAGCAGGGCATGGCACTGCTCATGATGTTCCATGTCACGCCGCTGCGCGTTAACGAGGATGTTGGTGTCAAGCATCCGCATGGCAGGTCCTCACAGCGCGCTCGATGTCGTCTTGCTCGAGAAGCTCCTTGATCTCGGCCCAGGTCAGCTTGGGGCCAGACGCTGATCCGGAGACCGGCAGATTGATGCGGGGCCGCTCCGCGACCTCCGTGGACCGGTTGAGCAGTTGCCTCAAGGCATCCTCCATCACTGAGTTGAGACTGCGTCCGTTACGTGCCGCGTACGCCTTCGCCTCGTTGAGGAGCGTCTCGTCGATGCGCACAGTTGTCCTCCGCATGACTCCAGCGTCCGCCCGTGACATAAAAATGTCAACGCCGCACAGTAGTCAAGCGATCACAGATTTGGCATCAACTTCAGGTCACCACGTAGCCACATTGACCTTCCCGTCGCTCACCAGCCGCACCCGCTGCCCCACCAGCTCCCGCGACTCCGCGTCCGCCAGCAGCTCGGCCCGCTCCACCACGGCATAAGCCCGCCCACCAGGCACCTCGGCCACGAGGACACCCCTCTGGGCGCCCCCGTCCCGCCCGTGCGCGACCGTGTACCCGGCCACCACCCCGTCCCCGTCGAAGGCGTCCACAAGAGGCACCTCCTTGGCCACGAACACCGGCGCCGCGCTCCCCGGCCGCCCACCCGGCTCGCTGGACCACACCGCGTACGTGTGCTTCGTCAGATGCATCCCCACCCCGCTCACCAGCCCGTGCCCCGACTGCGCCCGCAGCAGTCCCGCCATCGTCGCCGTCGAGTGCAGCACGTAGTCGCTGGCCGGGCCGCCCGCGTACGGCAGCCCGCCGGTGACCGTGAGCCCGTGCCGGTCCAGCGGGTCGAGCCCGATCGCGTCGCACGCCTGCCGCAGGGCGACCGCGAAACAGCTGTAGATGTCGAGCGCGTCCATGTCGTCCAGGCCGAGCCCGGCCCGCAGGAAGGCGGCCTCGGCCACCTTCCCGATCGCCTCCGAAGCGCCGAGCACGGGCCGCGCGGCCACCTCCCAGGTGTCCTCCCCGTACGCCCATCCGCGCAGGTACACGCGCCGCTCGGCGGGCACCCCGAGCCGGTCGGCCAGCTCACTGGCGGCCAGGACGACGGCCGCCGCCTGGTCCACCTCCAGCACGGCCACCGTGCTCCTGGTGTAGGGCCAGCCGACGAACCGGTCGCCGCGCGCGAGCTCGTCGGGGGTGCGGACCGTCCTGCGCCAGGCGTACGGGTTCGCGGCGGCCACCTCGGTCATCGGCGCCATCATCCGGCCCCTGTCGCGCATCTCCTCCTCGACCGCGAGCCCGGCCGCCGCCCGCCACGCCGTCTCCATGATCGCGTAGGTGTGCACCGGCAGGAACAGCCCGTGAGCCAGCGCGGACGGATGCGGGGGCCGTTCCCACCCGTAAGGGGGCTTGGGCACGGCGGGATGGCTCCACGGCACGTGCTCGCCCGCCTGCCTGTACGCCCTGCGCGTCGCGAGCGCCTCGGCCCCCGTGACCAGCGCGGAGTCGATGTCACCCGCCGCGATCCTGGCCGCGGCCTCGCCGATGAGCAGTTGCGGAGCCGTACCGCCGACCTTGGAGTACGCGCGGTGGCGCGGCGTGGCGCCGAGGCGCTCGGCGAGGCGGCCGACCGGGGAGTCGTACTGCCAGGAGTCGGTGTAGACGATCTGGATCGAGTCGAGCCGTTCGGCGGGGAGCCGGGCGTCGTCGGCGGCTGCGCGGGCCGTCTCCGCCCACAGATCGAGCGGCTCCGGACCGGGCTGCTCGCGAACCGTGCGCTGTGCGATGCCGATGAGACAAGGGGTGCGTGGATCCATGAATCCAGTTAACCAGAACAAGATTCGGTTGGCTGTGAAGTGGCATTTGATAATGAGTGTTACCGCTGTTGCTGCAGACAAATAACAGGTGCCACCACCTGCGGAGATGCCGATCGGTAATACATGCGGTTTCGCTATTTCCATAACGGAATGGAACCGGGCCATGCTTTTTCACGTCGTTTCCTGGCCACCCGCTTGCGCCATTCATTAACGTTCCGATCGTTTTCCTGGCCCACCGGGGCGCAGTACCCCGCTCTGGGCCGCCGAAAGCTGAAAGGAGCTCCATGTTTTCCCGAGCAAGGCGCATCGCGATCCCGCTCGCCGGCCTGCTGGCCGCCGGGCTGATCAGCGGCACGGCGGCGAGCGCGACCTCACCCTCAGACGTCGTCTCCCAGAACGCCGCCACCCCCGCGGAGCAGGCGATCCAGTTCTGGACGCCCGACCGCGTCAAGCTGGCCACCGACTACGACGACGGCCTCAGCCTGACCTCCAAGGGCGTCAAGGGCACCAACGACGCCCCTGACGGACCCCCCGGATCCGTCCCGCCGATCGGCGAGGAGAAGACGAAGGCCACGAAGAGCAAGCACGTCAACCTGCCCAACACGGTCGGCCGCGTGTTCTTCACGCTGCCCAAGGCCGACCCGCGCGACCCGAGGAGCTGGCGTTACTGCTCGGCCAGTTCGGTGCAGGGCAAGTACCGCAACCTCGTGGCGACCTCCGCCCACTGCGTCTACGACACCAGCAAGAACACCTTCTACGACAACTGGATCTTCATTCCGTCGTACTGGGACGGCAACAATGCCTGGGAGGGCAAGGCGCCCTACGGCATTTACGCCGCCAAGACGTTCAACGCGCACGACGACTTCGTGGTGAAGGAGGACTACGACTTCGACTACGCGTTCGTCAACGTCTACAACGGCATCAAGGTCAACTGGGAGAAGGTCAACGGCCGGTGGCAGTGGACCGTCAAGAACGTCGGCCGCCTCGGTGACAACGTCGGCGGACAGGGCTTCACCTGGAACAGGAGCCCGAAGCTGAACGTGTTCTCGTTCGGGTACCCGGCGGGCGAGCACCCTGACGGCGACAAGCCGTACACCGGGCGCACGATGAAGTTCTGCTACGGCAAGACGAAGCCGATGCCGGAGGCCAGGAAGTACAACCTGCAGGAGCACATCGGCTTCAAGTGCTCCTTCACCGCCGGCGCGAGCGGCGGACCGTTCCTCTACAACTACAAGAGCGCGTCGCGCACCGGCTACCTGGTCGGGGTCAACAGCGTCGCGTGGGACACCGACGGCAACGACCGCTACGACTACATCTCGTCGCCGTACTTCAACACCGACACCTACAAGGTCTACAAGGCAGCAGCCAACCGCTGGACCGGCAACTTCCGTTGATCACGCCGGCACCCTGGGCCCCGGTTCCCCGAGAACCGGGGCCTTCCCCCTGGGGATGTCAATGAGGCGTTCGCCACTGGAACAGCGCGGAATCGCCGTAATTCCCACGCCCCCGCAACCACCCTGACCTGGGCAAACGACAAGTTTCAATGATCATTTAGCGGCTTGTCTGACGGTGTCCTTATAGCTCACCCTGCACCCTGATCAGGTAACGAATCTCTATCCTGGCTGCAATACCACGTGTTGATCTGGAAAAATCCACCCTTACAACCCAAAGAAAGGCATTTCATGATCCCCCGGGCCAGGCACTTGGTGGCGGCTGCGCTCAGCAGCGCGCTGCTGATGCTGCCTGCCTTCACAGGGATCGCGAGCGCCGAGCGCGACAGCAGGGTGTTCGCCGTCACGCTGGCCAAAACCTCGGCGGACGTGAAGCGGGTCGCCGACTACTGGACGCCCGACCAGCTCAAGAAGGCCGACAGCTACAGCCCGGCCACGCCGGGCGCCGCGGCCACCCCGGCGCCGTCCGCCACCCCGGCCGCCTCCGCCCCCGCCGTGCAGGCCACCTCCCCGGTCACCAGGGCGATCGCCGCGCAGTCCGTGGCGCCGGCGCTGCCGCGCAAGCGCTCGGCGGCGACGACCATGGGCAAGGTCTTCTTCCGGTTCGGGGACAAGGAGTACTGGTGCTCCGCCAGCGCGATCGCCGCCAAGAACCGCAGCGTCGTCGCGACGGCCGGGCACTGCGCGTACGACCCGCGCCAGACCAAGGCGGCGGAGTACTGGATCTTCGTCCCGAACCCCGGGCCCAACGGCGAGACCCCTGACGGCATCTACGTGGGCTCCTCGATCAGCATGCACGAGGACTGGTCCGGCAAGGGCGACTACGACTTCGACTACGCGTTCGTGACCGTGCACCGCGGCTTCAAATGGGTGTCCAAGAACGGCGGCTACGTCATGCAGGACGTCGGGCGCCTGCAGGACAACGTGGGCGGCCAGGGCATCGAGCTCAACAAGAAGCCGGGCACGTACTCGGTGGTCGCCTTCGGCTACCCGGCGGGCGCGCAGCCCGACGGCAGCACGCCGTTCAACGGCAAGAAGCTGGAGATGTGCGGCGCGGGGCCCACCCGCTGGACCTCGGCTGTCAGCATCGACCTGCAGAAGGGCGTGCAGTTGCTGTCGTGCGACTTCAGCCCCGGCGCGAGCGGCGGCCCCTGGCTGATCGGCTACAACGGCGACCGCGGGCTCGGCAGCCTGAACGGCGTCAACAGCCTGACCTGGAACAGAGACGCCAAGGACTGGTACGACGCGGTGTCGTCCCCGTACTTCGACACCACCACCGGAGAGGTCTACCGACGCGCCGCGGCCCTGACCACACCGTCAAAAGTGACCTAAATCACAGCAACCGTTCAATCACTGCTCGTGATCAGCGCTTCCTTTGTCTCGGTACGGTCACGGCGGGCCATTGGAACGATGGGATGATCTACCCAAAATTCACACCGGCTTGGTCAAACCTGTAAATTCCGGGTGTCCTTTTGCTGAGTTGTGGAGGTGCACCAGGCGCCTCTTATCAGCGCAACCTGGAGTTACCTTGAAGCGAATCCTTCTGCCCGCCGGTGGTGCCATTCTGGCGACCGGCCTGCTCGCCGTGGGTCTGACCGGCACTGCGCAGGCTGACGGGGACGTCTCCCGCGACGCCCTGGCCAACAGCACGTCCGACGCCGTCTCCGTCGCCTCCTTCTGGTTCGGCGCGAACGGAGCCGCGCTCCGTCAGGCGACCCAGTACACGTGGGATGCGAAAGAAGTCCGCAAGGTCGTCTCCAAGGGCGGCTACACCCCCGACGGCCGGCCGGGCACCACGGCGCCGACCGGCGAGTCGAAGTCGTCCGGCTCGGCCCAGAACGTGAACCTCCCCAAGACCATCGGCAAGGTCTTCTTCGTCGACGGCTCGGGCAAGTACCGCTGGTGCTCGGCCACCTCGATCCAGTCGAACTACCGCAACCTGGTCGCCACGGCCGGCCACTGCGTGTACGACACGGACAGCAACAGCGCGCTCCTCGACAAGTGGATCTTCGTCCCCGGTTACTACCAGGGCAAGCACCCGTGGGGCATCTACGTGGGCAAGCAGGCCTTCACCCACTACGACTTCGACACGTACGAGGACTACGACAAGGACTACGCCTTCGTCACGGTCTACAACGGCATCCAGCTCGAGCGCGTCAAGGACGTGGACCGCAAGACCTACGACCGCTTCACCGGCCCGAAGCGCTCGTGGGGCGGCCGCTACCACCTGCTGCTGGTCAAGGACGCGGGTCGCCTCGGCGACAACGTCGGCGGCCAGGGCGTCGCCTGGAACCAGCCCACCGGCAAGCCCGTCCGCGCCTTCGGCTACCCGGCGGCCCCGCACCCGGACGGCAACAAGGTCTACAGCGGCGTCACGCCGAAGACCTGCTACGGCAAGACCACCGCCAAGGCGGTCGGCGCTCCCTGGCTCAAGATCGAGGAGCACATCGGCCTCAAGTGCGCCGTGACCCCCGGGTACGACGGCGGCCCCTGGCTCGTCAACTACAGCAACGCCAAGCGCCTGGGCTACGTGAACGGTGTGACCAGCACCTTCGCGGACCAGGACGGCAACGACCGCATCGACTACATCACGTCGCCCTACTTCGACGGTGAGACGGCCGCGGTGTACAACGCGGCCAAGAACTCGTGGTCCGGCAAGCTGGTCACCGCGAACGGCGAGCTGTACAAGTAAGCCCTTCCAGGGGAACGGCGAGGGCCTCGGCAGTGGACGAGGCCCTCGCCGTAGCCGTTCCCGGAGACGTTGGCAATAAAGTCGCTCCGCTCAACGGCAGAGCTACCCGCTGGCAGCGGCCGCCGCCGCCGCGCATGCCGACATCGAGGCACGACGCTTCATGGGTAAGACCTCGCCTCTGACATGACGTCCATGCCTGCCCTCACTCCCCGCCCGGCACGTTCGGCACAGCGGCGACTGCCCTGCCGGCACGACCCGAGCAGGCGCCCTCCCTCCTGCGCCTGGCAAGAGCAACGGAGCCTCCCGCAGCGGGCACACCAAGCTAAGCCATCGCGCCACGGCCACGGCAGGAAAAGCGCATTCCTCGCGAGACAGCAGCGAAACGAGGACTCAGCAGCTCATACGGCGGCCGCCAGGCGAACGCGGTACCCGCGGTACCCGCTATGGGCACACCACCCTCATCGGCCATGAAGGCGTACCGGAAGTCGGCATGCACATGCGACGGCTCCCCCTCTGCCGAATCAGCCGGAACCGAGTGGACGCTGATGTGCACCGGAATGTCGTCATCCGGCATCGCGGGGATCGTGTGACACCATGCGACACCGGTCACCGCCTCAAGCCCACGCAGAGCAGCGCCGTACATGCTGGGATCCCCCGGCTCGACATGCCCACCAGGCAGCCGCCACCGCCCATTCCTCCGGTGCCAGATCATCAGGATGTCCCCGACGGCATCCACGAGGACCGCACTACAGGTGACGTGCAACGGAAAGGTCCTCCGCGAGGCCACGTCGCCGCTCTGCCCAAGGGCCGCAACCAGAGGAGCCGTGTCGAGCCCGCGATGGGGTGCGGCAGCGAGATACCGCGCCAGCACAGCGCCGACCTCCTCATGGGAAACAGTCACGATCACATGGAAGGGCCTGCGGCAGCTCCCCCGCAATCGACTGCCGGACATTGACTTGATTCTTCCCATTGCCGAGAACATGGCTGTCGACCAGCAAATATGTCCATCAGGTCCCTGCTGTCGGCGTTCCCTCCTGATGTCCCGGAGCGACTTCAGCAGGAGGCGCATCGGCAGCGGCCATCCAGCTTGATAGGCAAACTCTCGCGAAGATCTTCTTTGAATTTGCTGACACAGCGTGTTTGCCTTGTCACGATGAGCGTATGCATCGAGGCGATCTGACGAACGCCGAGTGGGAGCGACTCGCGTCGCTGCTCCCCCAGAGCGACAAGCGCGGAGATCGGTGGGATGAACACCGCACGATGATCAACGGGGCGCTTTACCAGGCCCGCACCGGCCTGCGGTGGCGCCATCTCCCCGGGCGCTTCGGCTGCTGGGTGACCATCTACCGACACCACCGCCACTGGACGGCCGACGGCACCTGGCGGCGTCTGCTGGCCGCCGTGGAGATCGCTCAGCAGAACGTCCCTCGAGCGCGCCAGGACGAGGCTCCGGCGATGACACAGCACCCGCGACACAAGCGGGCCACGAGCGATCCGGTGCTGATAAGCCTGCGTGCCCACCTGACCGCGATAGTCAGGCAGAGAGACCTCTAGATCCCGCTCCAGAAGCGGCCGGTTGCCGCTTCGACCGGACAACCCCTTCAGAAGCGGCCGGCTGCCGCTTCGACCGGACAACCCCTTCAGAAGCGGCCGGCTGCCGCTTCGACCGGACAACCCCTTCCCATGGCCCGTGGCACGTCGCCACGGAAGCCACTGAGGCGCCTCAGGCGCTCAGTTCACATAGGACTGGCCGCGGGTCGCTCCCCCAAGACCCGCCTGCCAACCGACGGCCGTCCTCGCCGACCCCTCCCTCCCGGCGAGGACGGCCCCAACCCGGACAGGGCGCCCTCTACGCGGCCCCGCAATCGCCCTCTGAGTGGCGTTCCGGAGAGGTTTCAGGCCTAACCTGAAGATCACCTGTGAGGATTGGAACGACTTAGACGGATTGGGCGTCAATCCGGTTCCTGTGATCTAAGTCACGTTCGACCGACTACGCACTGTGACAGGCCGCTAACGGCACTCCAGTACCATCAGCCACAACCCCTCTATACCCAGCGAAAACGTAACTATCCAATCACCGGCCGCGAAGATCTCTGACTGATAACAGCACGGTAACGGCGGTACGGCCGCCTACCGGATCGCCCAAACCGGGTTTCACCTGCGTAGATCACCACGCTATGTTCCTTGCTATCCCTTTACTGACGCATGGGACGCAAGTTGCGACCCACGACAGAGCAAGGAGCAGTTCCCTTGAAGCGCATCCTCATTCCCGCCGGTGGCGCCCTCGTGGCTACCGGCCTTCTGGCTGCCGGCCTGGCCGGCACCGCCCAGGCCAACAGCGACGTTGCCAGCGACCCGATGGCGACGAGTGCGGCGAACGCCAAGGCCATTGCCCAGTTCTGGGCCGACAACAACGGCGCTGCCCTCCGGGCCGCCAAGGAGTCCAACGTCTGGGACAAGGGCGACGTCGCCAAGCTGCAGAGCAAGGGCGGCTACAGCGCGGACACCAAGCCCGGCTCGACGGCCCCGATCGGCGAAGAGAAGAAGGTCGCCGCGAAGGTCCAGAACGTCAACATGCCGAAGACCATCGGCAAGGTGTTCTTCGTCAACAGCAAGGGCGAGAAGAAGTGGTGCTCCGCCACTTCGATCCAGTCCCAGTACCGCAACCTGGTCGCCACGGCCGGTCACTGCGTGTACGACACGGCGACCAACTCGGACGTCATGTCCAAGTGGGTCTTCGTCCCCGGTTACTACCAGGGCAAGGCGCCGTTCGGCATCTTCGTGGGTAAGCAGGCCTTCACCCACTACGACTTCGACGTGTACGAGGACTACGACCGCGACTACGCGTTCGTGACCGTGTACAACGGCGTGAAGCTCGATGCCGGATCGGCCAAGAAGGTCACGCTCAACGAGTACAAGGACGCTCAGGCCAAGGGTCTGGTCACCGACATCAAGACCACCGAGGTCGACGAGAAGGAATACCTGTCGGCCATCAAGGACCCGAACAAGTTCCTGTACTACGACATCAAGCCGGGTACGGCGAAGAAGGTCGCCGGTCCCGACTACCCCGGCGCCATTGTCGACAAGAAGGAAGTCTCCAAGGCTGACTACGAGGCCGCCAAGGCCAAGGGCAACGGCCGTGGTCAGGGCTTCGTCTACGGCGACCCGGTCGTCGAGAACGTCGACAAGGCCACCTGGGACGCCTACAAGGGTCTCGGGGAGAAGGGCGAGGGCGCGGACAAGTTCGGGAACTACCTGATCACGCACTACTACGTGCAGGACTGGTACGTCCCGGGCACGAGCACCAAGTACTACCGCGTCGACTACTACGTGATCGAGGGCTTCGCCAAGGACGCCGGTCGCCTCGGCGACGTCGTCGGCGGCCAGGGCTTCGCGTGGAACCAGCCCACCGGCAAGTACGTCCGCGTGTTCGGCTACCCGGCCGCTCCTCACCCCGACGGCAACAAGAACTACACCGGCGTGACTCCGAAGTGGTGCTACGGCAAGACTTCGAGCAAGCTGGTCGGTTCGGCTGCCAAGAAGATCGAGGAGCACGTGGCCCTCAAGTGCGCCTTCACCGAGGGCGCCGACGGTGGTCCGTGGCTGTACAAGTACAGCAACGCCAAGCGTCTCGGCTACGTGAACGGTGTCGTGAGCACCTTCAACGACCAGGACGGCAACGGCCGCGTGGACTACATCTCGTCGCCGTACTTCGACGGCGAGACCAACACCGTCTACCGGGCGGCTGCGGCTTCGTGGTCCGGCAAGATTGTCTGAAGTAACGGATAGCGACCGGTCCTAGACCGTTCGTATAACCGTTGCGACCAAAGGGCCCGGCATCCTGCCGGGCCCTTTGGCATTCCCGCCGAAAGTGAAGGCGCCTTGGACGCATGGGGCGTCCAGACGGTGCCATCAATCCAATGTGATCTGCCTCACATAGCCGATCCGGCCGAGATCGAGACGGCGCCTCAGCCCCGCGAGCAACGCTCACAACGCCCTTATGTTGATCAGGGCAAACGGTCGCAAGGCGAGCGTCTTTCGCCTCACGGGCATCAGCGACTTAAACATCACAGAACGGTCACGCCCGGCTTGTCGCATCTTTTCCTTCCAAAGCGGCTACCGGCTAGCAAGATCGACACTGTATGTTCTGGCTATCCCTTTACTGACGCATGGGACGCAAGAGGCGTTCCACGACAGCGCAAGGAGTTACCAAATGAAGCGCATCCTCCTCCCGGCCGGTGGCGCCATTCTGGCCACTGGTCTCCTGGCTGCTGGCCTCGCCAGCACCGCCCAGGCTGCCGACACCTACTCCGCCGACGAGCTGGCCGGCCAGGCCAAGGCCGCCGAAATCCTCGACTTCTGGACGAAGTCGGACAACGCGGCGCTGAAGCAGGCTGTGGCGTTCAACCCCGACGCTCTCGAGGTTCAGAAGATCTCCTCCGGTGGCGGCTACACCTCGGACACCAAGCCGGGCTCCACCGCCCCCATTGGCGAGGAGAAGAAGGTCGCCGCCAAGGTTCAGAACGTGAACCTGCCGAAGACCATCGGTAAGGTTTTCTTCGAGGGCACTGACGGCAAGCTGTACTGGTGCTCCGGTACCTCGATCCAGTCGCAGTACCGCAACCTGGTCGCCACGGCCGGTCACTGCGTGTACGACATCGGCGGCAACGACGAGGTCGTGTCCAAGTGGGTCTTCGTCCCCGGCTACTACCAGGGCAAGGCTCCGTTCGGCATCTACGTGGGTAAGCAGGCCTTCACCCACTACGACTTCGACGTGTACGAGGACTTCGACCGCGACTACGCCTTCGTCACCGTCTACGACGGCATCGGCGGCGTGGCCTACGCTCACGACAAGGTCACGTACGAGCAGTACCGGGACGCTGCCGCCAAGGGTGAGGCGGTGGACACCAAGCGGACCGAGGTGTCCAAGGACGAGTTCGACAAGGCGCAGAACACCCCGAACAAGGTGTACTACGACGTCGAGCTGGGCAAGGGCTCGTCGGAGGCCGGCCCCGACAAGCCGGGCTCTGTCGTCGACAGGGTCGAGGTCACCAAGGCCGTCTACGACCAGGCTGTCACGGACAAGAAGGTCGGCCGCGGTCAGGGCTTCATCTTCGGCGACCCGGTTGTCGAGAACGTGGACAAGGCCACCTGGGAGTCCTACACCGGCAAGGGCACGAAGTCTGCCGGGGCGGACCAGTTCGGGAACTACACGATCACCCACTACTACGTCCAGCAGTGGTACGTGCCCGGCACCTCCACCAAGTACTACCGGATCGACTACTACGTCGTCTCCCACAAGGTCCGCAGCATCGGTCGCCTCGGCGACGTTGTTGGTGGCCAGGGCTTCGCGTGGAACCAGCCGTCCGGCAAGTACGTCCGCACCTTCGGCTACCCCTACGGCCCGCACCTGGACGGCAACAAGCCGTTCACCGGTGTGACGCCGAAGTGGTGCTACGGCAAGACCGCCAAGAAGGCTCTGCTGATCCCGTCCAAGAAGGTCGAGGAGCAGCAGTCCATGAAGTGCACCGTGACCGCTGGCTACGACGGTGGCCCCTGGCTGTACAAGTACAGCAACGCCAAGCGTCTCGGCTACGTCAACGGTGTCACCAGCCTCATCGCGGACACCGACGGCAACAAGCGCTACGACACGATCACCTCGGCTTACTTCGACGGTGAGACCAACGTCGTCTACCAGGCTGCTGCGAAGGCCTGGAGCGGCAAGCTCATCCCGTAGTTCGCTGCGGATCGGAACGAAGACTTGTTCGTCGTTCGTCAGCAGTAAAACCGAAGGGCTCGGCATCCTGCCGGGCCCTTCGGCCTTTTTGGTGAGAAATCTGGCATTCCGACTTACTACAGTGACTTAAGTGTCGATAGGGTCTTTACACCCTTTTTGACAACCGTGGAGCCTCCCCTTGAAGCGCCTGCTCATCCCCCTGGCCACCGCATGCCTGAGCGCCGCCGCCCTCGCCGTCCCCGCCGGCGCCGCCCCTAGCTGGGCCACCGACAACCTTCAGCCCAAGCCTGCCGACGCGTACGGTGCCGCCTACTTCTGGCTCGACTCCAACGGAGCCGCCCTGCGCAAGGCCACCGAATATCGCCTGGACACCAAGACCGTGTCCAAGATCGTGTCCTCCGGCAGCAGCGGCGCCACCGACGGCAAGCCCGGCATGACCGGCCCGACCACCACCAGCACCAAGCCCGCGCAGTCCAAGAACGTCAACCTGCCCAAGACCATCGGCAAGGTCTTCTTCCTCGACAAGGCCGGCCAGTACCGCTGGTGCTCGGCGACGTCCATCCAGTCCAGGAACCGCAACCTGGTCGCCACCGCCGGCCACTGCGTCTTCGCCAACGGCAAGGACGACGTCTACGACAAGTGGATTTTCGTGCCCGGCTACTACCAGGGCAAGGCACCCTTCGGCGTTTACACGGGTGCTTACGCATTCACCGCTTACGACCTCGACACCTACGACGACTACGACGGCGACTTCGCCTTCGTGGCGGTGCACAACGGATTCGCGCTGGCGGGCGGGAAGGACGTCTCGCGCAGCGAATTCAAGGCGTGGGCCGGCGACAAGTGGATCAAGCCGCGCGAGATCAGCGCCGCGGACTTCCTCAAGTGCCAGCTCACCCTCGGCGACTGCTGGTCGGAGGGTGAGGACAAGCCGGCCGACCTCGTCGGCCCCGACTACGCCGGCGCCGTCCTGGAGAAGGTCGAGGTCACCCCGGCCGCGTACAAGGACGCGAAGACCGGCAGGGGCCAGGGCTTCAAGTTCGGCGAGCCGGTTGTGGAGCAGGTCGACAAGGCCACCTGGGACGCGTACAAGGGGCCTGGCGACAAGGGCACCGAGGCCGACAAGTTCGGCAACTACACCATCACCCACTACTTCACTCAGAAGTGGGTTAAGCCCGGCACCTCCCGCAAGTACTACGAGGCCCACTACATCATCGGCATCGCCAAGGACATGGGCCGCCTCGGCGACGTGGTCGGCGGCCAGGGCGTGGCCTGGAACCAGCCGCTGGGCCAGCAGGTGACGGCGTTCGGCTACCCCGCCGCCCCGCACCCCGACGGCGACCGCCCGTTCTCCGGTGTGACGCCGAAGTTCTGCTCCGGCAAGACCGCCACCAAGAGCTACCAGATCAACACGTTCAAGGTCGAGACGCACCAGCTGCTCAAGTGCTCCATGACCGCCGGCGCCGACGGCGGCCCGTGGCTCATGAAGTACGACAACGCCAAGCGCACCGGCTACGTCAACGGCGTGACCAGCCTGTTCCACGACAACGACGGCAACGGCCGGATCGACTACATCAGCTCGGCCATCTTCGACGGTGAGGTGGCCGACGTGTACGCGAAGGCCCAGTTCGCCGAGACCAAGAAGATCGTCGGCCCCAACGGCGAGCTCCTGCAGTAAAAGGCGCACGGGAAGGCCCGGGGTGCTCAAGGCGAGCGCCCCGGGCCGCTTGACGTCTCGAGGTCACACCGCCGTGCGGACGTTCCGAAGTCACACCGCCGTGAGCTCGCGCGACCTCTCCCGCAGCATCAACACAGCGCGCTCGTTCTTGTACGGCTCCAGCCGCCGCCGCAGATCGGCCGCGTAGGACCGCGTCCGGACCGACTGCAGGTCCCCGGCCAGCGCGAAAGCGGTAGCGGCGGCCGAGCACGCCTCCTCCAGCTCCCCGCTCTGCAGCAGCCCCGCGGCCAGCAGCGACAGGTTGAACATCCGCCCCCGGACGTACCGGGCGTCCATGTCGAGCGACCGCCGGGCGTACCGCACGGCCCGCTCCCCCTGCCCCAGGTCGCGGAAGCAGTGGGCGAACTTGGCGGACAGATAGGCCTCGTCGAAGTAGCTCAGCCAGGCGGGCTCGTCGGCGGCCTTGCGCGCGTCGAAGGCGCTCTCTGCCTCGTGCAGGGAGGCGCCGCAGGAGCGGGCGTCGCCCAGGCCCGCGTGGGCGTGGGCCTCGAGCACGTGAGCGGAGGCCAGCAGCGTGTGGACGCGGGCGCGGCGGGCGGCCATCTGGGCGGCCCTGGCGAGGTCGAGGGCGTGGGCGGGCTGGCCCATGTAGATGGCCTGGTGTGCCATGCCGGCCAGGATCTCGCCGCCCAGGGTGTGGTCGTCGGCGCCCCTGGCCAGGCGGAGTGCCTGGATGAGGTAGCGCTGGGCGAGGCCGTGCTGCTCCATGTCGTAGGCCATCCAGCCGGCCAGGCGGGTCAGCTCGGCGGCCGCGGCGGCCAGCTGCCTGCCGGTGGCCTCGCCGTACAGGCCGTCCTTGAGCAGCGGCGAGACGGCGGTGTCGAGGTATTTGACCACGGAGGTGCGGACGCGGCCGCTGCCGAAGCGGTTGTCCAGCTCGCCGAAGGACCGGGTCACCTCCTGGATGGCGGCGATGTCGGCGCGGCCCACCCGCCGCGCGCCGGTGCCGCTCGGATGTCCCTGGGATGGGGACGTCAGCCAGCGGACGGCTCCTACGGAGCCTGCTCCTATTGCGAAAGTCGAGTCGATGAGGAATCTCCGTCTTTCTACGTCGGCCCGCCAGAGCGCCGTCACGGTCGCCACCCCCTCCTGCCACGTGTGCGTGAACTCCTGCCCGAGATCGAGGGGTGTGAGGATGGCGGGCATGCCCAGGTCTTCCGGGGTAACCGGTCGGCCCAGCCGCATCGCGAATATCTCCGTGAGCAGCGCCGGCACCGGATCGCGTGGCCTCTGGCCGCCGATCCAGCGCAGCACGGAGCTGTGGTCGTACTTGAGACCCGGAGTGCCACGCGCAGCTCCCCAATCATTGAGGCACCTGGCCAGTCCCTTGTGGGAGAACCCCGCCTCCGAGATGAGCTGCCGCAGCAGTCGGTTTGGCTCGCGTTCCATCGCTCTCCTCGTCGCAGGAGTGGGCGCCCACATCCTTACAGAGAGCTACTGTTATATCACCTTGGGTAAAGGTTTAAGGCTGTTTCTCAAAGGACAGCAAAAAGGGGGCCCCACTAAGTGAGAGGGCCCCCCTGAAGGAGAGGTCAGAGGCGGGCGACGCCGTCGGCCCGGGCCTGGGCCGAGACGGCGGCCGTCACGGCGGGCGCCACGCGCTCGTCGAACGGGCTCGGGATGACGTACGTCGGCGAGAGATCGTCGCCGACGACCCCCGCCAGCGCGTCGGCCGCGGCCACCTTCATGTTCTCGGTGATGGCGGAGGCGCGCACGTCCAGGGCGCCCCTGAAGACCCCGGGGAACGCGAGCACGTTGTTGATCTGATTGGGGAAGTCGGAGCGCCCGGTGGCCACGACCCTGGCGTGCCTGGCGGCCGCCTCGGGGTGGACCTCGGGCGTGGGGTTGGAGAGGGCGAAGACGATCGCGTCGGGCGCCATGGAGGCGATGGCCTGCTCGGAGACGGTGGATCCGGACAGCCCGAGGAACACGTCCGCGCCGGCCAGCGCGTCCTCCGTCGAGCCGGTGTGGCCCGCGCGGTTGGTGTCGCGGGCGAGGGCCTCCTTGACGGGGTTGAGCCCCTCCCTGCCCTCGTAGATCATGCCCTTGGAGTCGGAGACCGCGATGTCGCCGATGCCCGCCTCCAGGAGGATGCGGGTGACCGCGACGCCGGACGCGCCCGCTCCGGCCACGACGGCGCGTAGGTCGCCCAGCGAGCGCCCGGTCAGGCGGGCGGCGTTCTGGAGCGCGGCCAGCGCCACGATGGCGGTGCCGTGCTGGTCGTCGTGGAAGACGGGGATGTCGAGCCGCTCACGCAGCCGGTCCTCGACCTCGAAGCAGCGGGGGGCGCTGATGTCCTCCAGGTTGATGCCGCCGAACGACGGCGCGAGGCGCGCGACGGTCTCGACGAGCTCGTCGACGTCGGTGCAGTCAAGGCAGATGGGGACGGCGTCGACGTTCGCGAACTGCTTGAACAGCAGCGCCTTGCCCTCCATGACCGGCATGGCGGCGGAGGGGCCGATGTCGCCCAGGCCGAGCACGGCGGTGCCGTCGGAGACGACGGCGACCACGTTGGAGACCCAGGTGTAGTCGTTGACCAGCGCGGGCGTCTCGGCGATGGCGGTGCAGACCCGGGCGACGCCGGGCGTGTAGGCGAGCGAGAGGTCGTCCGCGTCGCGGACGGGAACGGTCGAGCGGATCTCGATCTTTCCGCCGCGGTGCAGCGCGAAGGCCGGATCGAGATCGAGTTTCGCGACGGAAGCAGAAGCGGGCGTGACAGCCACAGCGACCCCTGTAGTCATCGGGAGCGGAAGAAACCTTCGGCGGACGAGCGGGAGCGGGCTGGCTTCGGTAGCTGCCAGAATCCCCTCGTCGGTCGTCTCAGAGGGGTACGGGGGTCACCCGTCTCACTATCGTGCCACATGGTGAGATGGTCTCGGTGTCGGCGCCGACGCCGTTCCGTTGACGCATCGTTAAATCTCCGATGACGGACCGCTGCTAAACCCCATTTAAACTGCACAAAACGCAAGCTTCGGGCATTTCACTTCGAGGAGGCCGTACATGGCCCTCAGTCCCAAGGGCCGCCGTGGCTACGCCGCCGGCGCGCTCGCCTTGATCGCTGCTTTCACGCTGTCCGCGTGCGGCGGCGGCTCCGGCTCGAGCTCCGGCAGCACGACGAGCGCGAGCGCCTCCGCGGCGGGCGGTGTCAAGCTGGTGCAGCCCGGGAAGCTCACGGTCTGCACGAACATCCCGTACGAGCCGTTCCAGTTCAAGGACGCGAGCGGCAAGATCGTCGGCTTCGACGTGGACATCGTCGATCTGGCCGCGAAGAAGCTGGGTGTCACCCAGAACATCGTGGACATCGACTTCGCCGTCATCAAGAGCGGCGCCGCCATGGCGGCCGGCAAGTGCGACGTGGCCGCCGCCGGCATGACGATCACTCCCGAGCGCAAGCAGAACATCGACTTCTCCGACCCGTACTTCGACGCCACGCAGGCGCTGCTGGCCAAGAAGGGCACGGGCGCCAAGTCGCTGGAGGACGTCAAGGCCAAGAACCTCAAGCTGGGCGCCCAGGCCAGCACCACGGGCCTCGACTACGTCAAGAAGCAGGGGCTCAACCCCACCGAGTACGCCGACTCAGCCAAGGAGCTGCTGGCCCTGCAGGCCGGGCAGGCCGACGTGATCGTGCAGGACCTCCCGGTCGTGCTCACCTGGCTGAAGAAGCCGGAGATCGCCGCCAAGTTCGAGCTGATCGCCAGCCTGAACACCGGCGAGCAGTACGGCATCGGCCTGAAGAAGGGCGCCGACCCGACGCTGCTCAAGACGATCAATGAAGAGATCGCCAAGGCCAAGCAAGACGGCACCTACGAGAAGATCTACGTGAAGTGGTTCGGCAAGAAGCCCGGAGAGCTGGGCTGACCCATGGCCGACCAGCCGAAGACGGCTGAGCCTGCCCGCGCCAGGCTCAGCCCTCGGAAGAAACAGCGCATCAGCCGGGGCATCCAGTACGTCGTCCTGGTCGTCGCGCTCGTCGCCCTAGGTCTGTACGCGGACTGGGGCGGCCTGGCCCAGAACTTCGCCAAGCCGGACGTCGCGGGTCACGCGCTGCCGGACCTGTTCACGATCGCGCTGCGCAACACGATCATCTACACGGTCGGGGGGTTCGTCTTCTCGTTCGTGCTGGGACTGCTGCTCGCGCTCATGCGGCTCTCGCAGGTCCGGCCGTACCGGTGGATCGCGATCGTCTACATCGAGATCTTCCGCGGGCTCCCCGCGCTGCTGATCTTCCTGATGATCACGTTCCTGCCGCTCGCGCTGCCCGGCTTCCAGGTGCCCTTCGGCACGTACGGACAGGGCATCCTGGGGCTGGGCCTGGTCGGGGCGGCCTACCAGGCGGAGGTCTTCCGCGCGGGCCTGCAGGCCGTGCCGAAGGGCCAGACCGAAGCGGCCAGGTCGCTGGGCATGTCGGCCACCCGGGCGCAAATCACTGTGGTGATCCCGCAGGCCATCCGCATGGTCATCCCGCCCACCACCAACCAGTTCGTGGCCCTGCTCAAGGACTCCTCGCTGGTGCTGTTCCTCGGTGTCTCGGGCGAGTACGTCGAGCTGGCCAAGTTCGGCAACGACCTGGCTTCCCAGTACGCCAACGCCACGCCCATCATGGTCGCGGGCGTGACGTACCTGATCGTCACGGTCCCGCTGGGATACCTCGCGTCCCGGCTCGAGCGACGTAAGGGGAGCGCCCGATGACGCACGCGATCGACGTCAGGGACCTGCACAAGCACTTCGGCCAGAACGAGGTGCTCAAGGGCATCGACCTCGCGGTCGACACAGGGCAGGTGGTCTGCGTCATCGGCCCTTCGGGGTCGGGCAAGTCGACCCTGCTGCGCTGCGTGAACCTGCTGGAGCAGCCCACCAGGGGCAAGGTGTTCGTACGAGGGGTCGAGGCGACCGACCCCGACGTGGACATCGACGCCGTCAGGCGGCACATCGGCATGGTCTTCCAGCAGTTCAACCTCTTCCCGCACATGACGGCGCTGCAGAACGTCATGATCGCCCAGCAGCGGGTGCTGAAGCGGAGCAAGAAGGAAGCCGAGGTCGTCGCCAGGGAGAACCTGGAGAAGGTCGGCGTCGGCGACAAGTGCGACTCCCTGCCGGGCCAGCTCTCGGGCGGCCAGCAGCAGCGCGTGGCGATCGCCAGGGCGCTGGCCATGAACCCGGACCTGATGCTGTTCGACGAGCCCACCTCGGCGCTCGACCCCGAACTGGTGGGGGACGTGCTCACCGTCATGCGGAAGCTGGCGGAGGAGGGCATGACCATGCTCGTCGTCACCCACGAGATGGGCTTCGCCCGTGAGGTGGCCGACCGGGTGGTGTTCATGGACGGCGGCGTGATCGTCGAGGACGGCGCGCCCGCGCAGGTCATCGGCGATCCGCAGCAGGAACGCACCCGCACCTTCCTGCGCCGCGTGCTCCACCCGGAGGAGTGACCGCCGGCCGCACGCCTGCGCGGAGCGCGCCCCGTCCACTCGGGGCGCGCTCCGGCGGCGCCGGCCGAGCGATCGTGTAATACTCCGGCATGGACCTCACCTCTTACGCCGAGTGGGCACTCCGCCTGGTCAACGACCCGGACCCGCCGCCCGAGCTGAGAGGGCTGCGGGACGAGCTGGCCGCCGTCTTCGACGCCGCCGAGGACGAGCGGGCCGCGGCCGAGCGGCTGAACGCCCTGCTCGTGCGCTATCCCGTACGCCCCCAGCTCACCGACCACGACGGCCGGGGCTGGCACCTCCACCTGGCCGAGGAGGACGCCGCAGGCGCCGTGATGGGCCTGGCGGCGGTGGTGGCGGAGCTGGGCGCGGACCGGCTCGGCCGGTGCCAGGAGCCGCGCTGCGGGCGGGCGTTCCTGGACACCTCGTCCAACCGTTCGCGCCGCTACTGCTCGCCGCGCTGCGCCAGCCGCGCGAACGTGGCCGCCTTCCGCGCCCGTCAGCGGAACGGCTCCTGATCATCGCCGCCGCCGCAGGGGCCAGTAGCGCAGCACGACCCGTCCGACGATGTCCTGGACGGGGCCGAAGTCCCAGCTGTCGCGGCGACCGCTCGCGCGCTGGTTGTCGCTCTCCAGCCACCAGCCGTCGGCACCGTGCCACTGTGCCCGTTTCACGATCAGCCGGTCGGGGTCGCCGGGGAGCCTGGCCACCACGACGTCGCCCGGGCGGACGGCGGCGTTCCTGCGTACCAGGAGCCAGTCGCCGGGGACCAGCGCGGGACGCATCGAATCGCCCTCGACACGCACTCTCATGATCTCCTCAAGGACGCGCTCGGCACCGGACGGACGTCTCCGCCCGAACCTGCCGCGGAACAAGCCTAAGACCCACGGGCGCCGAGCAATCCCCCCTCCTCCGCGGTCGTTCCGCACCCGAGTAAGGTCGGTTGTGGACCAAGCTGATTCAGCATCAAGGAAGGATTTTCTGATGCTCGCACGACTGCTACGACCCAAGCAGGTCGCCTCCGCGCACTGTGACCTGCCCTGTGGGGTCTACGACCCCGCTCAGGCCCGCATCGAGGCCGAGTCGGTCAAGGCGATCATGGAGAAGTACGCAGGCAACGAGGACCCGGTCTTCCGCGCCCGCGCGCTGACCATCAAGGAGGAGCGCGCCGAGCTGGTCAAGCACCACCTGTGGGTGCTGTGGACCGACTACTTCAAGCCGCCGCACCTTGAGCAGTACCCTCAGCTCCACCAGCTCTTCTGGGACGCCACGAAGCTCGCGGGCGCCGCCGGTGCCAAGGGCACCGTCGACGTCGCCAAGGCCGAGGACCTGCTGGGCAAGATCGACGAAATCGCCAAGATCTTCTGGGAGACCAAGGCGGCCTAAAACGGCACATAAGGCTCTGTGCGGCGGCGTCCGCGCAGAGCCTTTTCCGTTGATGGCGAGTCTGAATCGTCCAAGCACCTCCCAGGGGCGGTAAGTTGCAGTTGGCATCGGAAACGCGAGGAGGAACGTGACCGAGGAAACCGAGACGCGCGCGGAGGGCGTGGCCGGCATCCGCGACGTGGTGAGCATCCGGCTCCCCGCCGCCAGTGCCTACCTGTCTGTGCTGCGTACGGCTACCGCCGGGCTGGCGGCGCGGCTTGACTTCACGCTCGACGAGATCGAGGATCTGCGGATCGCGGTCGACGAGGCGTGCGCCATGCTGCTCACCGAGGCGGTGCCCGGCACCGACCTGACCGCCGAGTTCGAGCTGACCGGGCAGGAGATGCAGGTGAGGGTCGAGGTGGCGACCGTCGGCAGCTCCGCGCCCAAGCGTGACGACTTCGCCTGGATGGTGCTGACCGCCCTGGCGGACGAGGTGGACGCGGTGGCGCCTTCCCAGGGCTCCCCCGACACGATGGCGATCGTCCTGCGTAAGCGCCGAGGCGCGGCCCAGAGATCGGCAGGGCCGGCGTGACGGAAAGGACTGGAGCCATGGCCACCAGCGAACACGCCGTGCCCGACAGGGTGCGTGCCCGCATGCTCTTCGCCGAGTTGGCCGAGTTGGGCCCCGAGGAGCCGCGCCGCCAGCGCATCAGGGATGAGCTGGTCGAGCTTCACCTTCCCCTGGTCGAATACCTGGCCCGCCGCTTTCGCAACAGGGGCGAGTGGCTCGACGACCTGACCCAGGTCGCCACCATCGGCCTGATCAAGTCCATCGACCGCTTCGACCTCAACCGCGGCGTGGAGTTCTCCACGTACGCCACGCCCACCATCGTCGGCGAGATCAAGCGCCATTTCCGCGACAAGGGCTGGGCGGTGCGCGTGCCGCGCCGGCTGCAGGAGCTCAAGCTCTCGCTGACCAAGGCGATAAGCGATCTGTCGCAGCGCGAGGGCCGCGCGCCGACCGTGGCCGAGCTGGCCTCCTACCTCAAGATGACCGAGGAGGAGGTGCTCGAGGGCCTCGAGTCGGCCAACGCGTACTCGACCGTGTCACTCGACGCGCCCGACTCCGGCGACGACGACGCCCCCGCGGTGTCCGACTCGCTCGGCATCGTGGATGAGTCGCTCGAGGGCGTCGAATACCGCGAGTCGCTCAAACCGCTGCTCGAGCGGCTGCCGCCACGTGAGAAGCGCATCCTGCTGTTGCGCTTCTTCGGCAACATGACGCAGTCGCAGATCGCCACCGAGCTGGGCATCTCGCAGATGCACGTCTCGCGCCTGCTGGCCCGCACGCTGGCCCAGCTGCGCGAGGGCCTGACCGCCGAAGACTAGCCGTCCCCGTAGAGGGCGTGGGTGGTGGGCGGCGCGAGCAGCGTCGCCAGCCCGGCCACGGCGATCACGATCAGCGGGATCCCCAGCTGCGGCTGGCCCGACTGGATCAGCGTGACGGCGACCGGCAGCACGAAGATCTGGGCCAGCACGCCGGGCGACCTGCCCCACCGCTCCATCCTGAACAGCCCGCCCCACGCCACCCAGAGCAGCCCCGCCCCGATCAGCACGCCGAAGGCCGACTCCGCGAGGGCGGTGGTGAGGTTGTCCGGGGTGCTGACGAGGGTCTCGACCGCGACGTAGATCCCGAGTCCGAGCGCGGCCAGGCCCTCCAGGGCGACGATGGCGGCGGCGACGACGAGGGTGACCGGACGACTGCTCACGCCCGTACCCTACCCCTCGAATCCGTCGGCCCGAGAAATAGGACGTTCGGCCGATAAGGCGCACGTGGCCAGCGGATACGCTGGCGATATGCGCGCCATGCTACTGGTGAATCCCAAGGCCACGACCACGAACGCGCGTACGCGTGACGTGCTGATCCGCGCGCTCGGCGCGGCCGTGGAGCTCACAGTCGAGGAGACCCGCTACCGCGGGCACGCCGCCGCGCTGGCGGCCACCGCGCGGGCCAAGGGGTACGACGTGGTGGCGGTGCTCGGCGGCGACGGGACGATCAACGAGGCCGTCAACGGCCTGCTGAACCCGGTGAACGGCCACGAGGTCCCGTCGGACGATCCCAGCACCGGGCGGCCGGCGCTCATCGTCATCCCCGGCGGCAGCGCGAACGTGTTCGCCCGCGCGCTGGGGCTGCCGAACGATCCGGTGGAGTCCACGGGCGCCGTGCTGGAGGCACTGCGGGAGGGCCGGCGCAAGACCGTGGGCCTGGGACAGGCCCTGTGGGAGGGCCAGAGCCGCTACTTCACCTTCTGCTCGGGCATGGGGTACGACGCAGAGGTTGTACGGGCCGTGGAGGGCCTGAGAGGCACCGGGCGTAAGGCGTCACCCGCACGCTATGTGAACACCGCTCTACGGCACTATCTGGCCACGGACAAGCGGCATCCAGCGATGACGCTGACCGGTCCGGGGATACCGACCGTCGAGGGCGTGTTCATGGCGATCATCTCGAACACCTCGCCGTGGACGTACGTCGGCAGCAGGCCGGTGCACCCGACACCGTGGGCCGGGTTCGACACGGGCATCGACCTCCTCGGGCTGCGGCGCATGGGGCTGGCCACGATCGGGTCATTGGTCCGACAGATTCTCACGGAGAGTGACGCCCTTCCGGGCGGCCGGCACCTCGTACAGCTCCACGACGAGGCCGAGTTCACGCTGACCGCGGACCGGCCCGTGGCCTTCCAGCTGGACGGGGACTACCTGGGCGAACGTGAAACCGTGACATTCCGGTCTACACCGCACGCGTTACAAGTTTTGGTCTAGATGGTTACAATCGGTCATTGTGTGACGCATCCGACATCCATAACAGCCAAAACTTCCCGCCAACCCTCTTGCGTGCACACAGCGTGGCTGACAGTCTCAAGACTGACGTCGGAACGTAGGACCTTTAACAACCCCAAGGGTTCTGCGAGCGTCAGTGGGCAATCCCGGGTCCTTCGCAGGTCCGGGTAATTGTTCGCGCGAGTTAGTGAAACTCTTCACAAAGTAGTAGCCGCACGGAGCCGACCAAAGGCTTCATCTACTAAGGAGTGGACGCATGGACTGGCGCCACCGAGCTGCCTGCCGTGACGTGGACCCCGAGCTGTTCTTCCCGATCGGCAACACCGGCCCGGCACTCATGCAGATCGAGGAGGCCAAGCAGGTCTGCCGGTCCTGCTCGGCCGTCGAGGCCTGCCTGAAGTGGGCGCTGGAGTCCGGGCAGGACGCCGGCGTCTGGGGCGGTCTCAGCGAGGACGAGCGTCGCGCCCTCAAGCGCCGCACCGCTCGCCAGCGCGCCCGCCTCACCGCCTGACCTGCTCGTCCGAGCCACTGCCGGCTGACACCGGCACCGCCTGACCTGCTCGTCCGAGCCCCTGCCGGCTGACATCGGCGCCTGAGCCGCGACAGACACTCAAGCGCCGTCGTCGGCGCGCGTCCCCTAGAGGGAGATCAGGCCGCCGGGAGCGGGATCGACAGCGTGACCTCCGTGCCTCCTTCGAGCCGCGGCTGGATGGCCAGCCGGCCCGACAGCTCGCCCTCGACGAGCGTACGGACGATCTGCAGCCCCAGGCTGGTGGAGCCCTCGAGGTCGAAGCCGGTCGGAAGCCCGCGGCCGTCGTCCCAGACCGTGACGTTGAGCCGGTCGAGCGCGGGCTCGACCACCACCTCGAGCCGCTTGGGCCGCCCGTGCTGCATCGCGTTCTGCAACAGCTCGGTCAGCGCCATGGCCAGCGGTGTGGCGATGAGCGAGGGCAGCACGCCGAACCCGCCGACTCTCCTGGGCATCACGGCCGCCTCGGCCGCCGACACCTCCCCCGTCATCGCGATCACCCGGTCGGCGATCTCGTCGAAGTCCACGAACTCCTCGGGCGCGTGAGACAGCGTCTCGTGCACGATCGCGATCGACCCGACCCGGCGTACCGCCTCCTCCAGCGCCTCCCTGCCCTCGGGCACCTGCAGCCGCCTGGCCTGGAGCCGGAGCAGCGCGGCCACGGTCTGCAGGTTGTTCTTCACCCGGTGGTGGATCTCGCGGATGGTGGCGTCCTTGGTCATCAGCTCGCGCTCGCGCCGCCGCAGCTCCGTCACGTCCCTGATGAGCACCAGCGCGCCGATGCGGCCGCCGCCGACGACCAGCGGGATGGCCCTGAGCTGCACGATCGTGCCGCCCGACTCGACCTCGGTCTCCTTGGCCGCGCGGCCGCTGGCCACGATCATCAGGTCTTCGTTGATCGGCTCGTCGGAGTAGCAGAGCGCCGCGGTGACCCGGCCCAGCTCGGCGCCGACCAGGTCAGCGTGGAGGCCGAGCCGCCGGTAGGCGGACAGGGCGTTCGGGGAGGCGTACGTGACGCGCCCGGCCCGGTCGAGCCTGAGCAGGCCGTCGCCGACGCGCGGCGAGCGCACCAGGATCGGCTCCTCGCCCGAGAACGGGAAGCGGCCCTCGGCCACCATCTGCGCCAGGTCGGACGCGCTCTGCAGGTAGGTCAGCTCCAGGCGGGACGGGGTGCGCGCGGAGGAGAGGTTCGTGGAGCGCTGGATCACCCCCAGGAAGCGCCCTTCGCCGCCCTCGACGGTCCGCCGCACGGGGATGGTCTCCTCGCGTACCGGAACCCCCGTGGACCAGTCGGGATCGCCTTCGCGGCAGATCCTGCGCTCGTTCCACGCGGTGTCGATGAGGTGGCGCTCGCCCTTGGCCGCGACGCTGCCGACGATGTCGTCGTGGTAGACGGTGGGCCCGGTGGTCGGGCGCATCTGGGCGATCGCGATCCAGCCGCTCCCGCCCAGGAGCGGCGCCCACAGGATGAGGTCGGCGAACGACAGGTCGGCCAGCAGCTGCCAGTCGGAGACCAGCGAGTGCAGCCAGTCGAGATCCCCCTCGTCAAGGGCGGTGTGACGGGCTACGAGGTCGCTGAGTGTCGGCACAGATGCATCATGCGTGCTTTCCGCCGCAACAACCAAACCGACTCCCTCGTTGAATGCACACCCGCGTACGAGGGCGGTACTCGGAGCGAGCGCGGACACGGCGTCGTGTGCAGCCCACCGGATCTATCAGGCATCTCATATTGTGAGAACCGTCACAGTGCCGACCTGTTCGGACAGCAGGACGGTGCAGTACGGAGGTGATCGACACGGGCAGGTGGATCCATCGCGACACGGCTCACCTATCGGACGCGGTTGCTATCGCGCACGCTGCTGTGGATATCCTTCACAATCAGCCTGAGCTGCCCGGATCCGTGCGCGCCAGCCGCCGTGCCCATCCGGTGCCGGCCGGCCGCCACGGCCTGCGGTTGACCGCTCTGGCAGAAGTGAGTTCCGATGATCTCGCGGTGACCAGACGCGCCCTCACCGCCGTGGCAGAAGTGAAGGTGAGAGCGTGACAGACGACAGCCCCCGCGTACCGAAGTACTACGACGTCAAACGCAGCCTGCTCGAGCTCACCAAGACGCTGTCACCGGGCACGGCGCTGCCGCCGGAACGCACGCTCGCCGTGCGGTTCGAGACCTCGCGCACCACCGTCCGGCAGGCGCTGACCGAGCTGGTGGTGGAGGGCCGGCTGCTGCGCATCCAGGGCAAGGGCACGTTCGTGGCGCAGCCGAAGGTGGCGCAGGTGCTCCAGCTCACCTCCTACATCGGTGACCTGCGCACAGCGGGCCTGGAGCCGGACACCAAGATCCTGGAGATCGGCTACATCACCGCCGACGAGGCCCTGGCCAGGCGCCTGGCCATCAACCCCGGCGGCCGGGTGCTGCGCATCCACCGCCTCCGGCTGGCCAACGGCGAGCCCGTCTCGATCGACACCACGCACCTGTCCGCGCGCCGCTTCCCGCGGCTGCGGCGGGAGCTGGAGGTGCACGCGTCGCTGTACGAAACGCTGCACAACGCCTACAACGTGCGGCTCACGGACGCCGAGGAGATCATCGAGACCGTCCTGGCCACCCCGTACGACGCCAAGGCCCTCGGCGTCGACGTCGGCCTGCCCATGCTCCTCCTCACCCGCCACGCCTTCGACGCCGACGGCAACCCCGTCGAGTGGGCGCAGTCGCTCTACCGCGGCGACCGCTACAAGTTCGTCACCCGGCTCCGCCGGCCGTAGCCCTCTCGGCCATGCCGACGGGGTTGTTCCTGTGGCTGGGCGGAGCGGCCTGTGGGACAGTTGGGCCCACGTGGTCGTAGGGCCGGGCAGGAGGAGGGCGACTCGTGTCCACGCCGCCTGGGACGGGTCCGTTCGATCCCGATCTGCATGGGATCGACCCCGGCCTCATGGACACCTTCATCGCCGCCATGATCCGAGCGCACGCGTCGATCGGCGGGCAGGCCGAGCTGATCCGCATGGAGCTGAGCCGCGTGGGCGTCGGCACCGCCGCGCTGACTCCGTTCAAGGAGATCGAGGACTGGGCCGGCGCCCAGGTGCCGCGGCTCCGCGTCCGCAACGAGCTGATCCGCAAGCAGGTCCCCGACTGGATGCCGGGCTGGGCCACCGGCCTCGTACGCTACGACGAGTCCACGGTGCCGTTCACCTCGCCGCAGGAGGCCCGCCGCGCCGGAGCCGCGCTGAGCGACCTCTACCAGCAGTACGTCAAGGAGAGCACGGGCAAGGTCGTCACCGACGAGCTCAAGCAGCGCCACCGCGACCTGCTCGCGCAGTTGCTGAGCCACAGGGACGACGCGGACTTCGCCGCGGCCTTCTTCGCGGGGCTCGGCACGACGGGCACCCAGGCGCTGCCCCGCCACATCAAGGAGTTCTACGAGCACGGCCGGACGCTGCCGGTGAGCGACGCGGCGAGCTCCCGTGAGGCGGCGCTCGGCGAGCTGAGCAGGATGTTCGGCACGGCCACGAGCGCCGCCGCCCGGGTCCCCGGCATGGCCAAGGTCATGAAGGACCTCGAGCGCGGCGGCGAGGGCATCGACAAGGACGCGCTGTCGTGGCTGGTCAGCGAGGGCCACTTCCCGACGGAGTGGCTCGCGGCCGTGGGCCGGAACAACGCGGTCATCCCCATGCTGAACGGCTCTCTGACGCCGGAGACGGTCGCGCTGGGCACCACGGCGCGTTTCCTCGACGCGCTCGGCGCCGACCCGGCGGCGGCCCGCCTGGCCATCGGCGCTCTCTCGAGCGACTGGGCGCCCGGCTCCCCGTGGCCGGGGTCCCTGCCGCTTGGCCTGCCCAAGGCCGGGCTGTCGGCCGTGCTGGCCAGGATGGACCTGTTCCTGGCCCGGGTGGAGCAGCGCGGCGATCCCGGGGCCTTCCTGCGGACGCGCGGGAGCTTCGCGCGCCTGCTGGCCTCCGCCTCCGGCGTCCATGACGAGAAGGACGGCGCACACAGCAGGGACGCCGCCAGATTCGCCTTCGGTGTGATCACCGCCGCGCCTCACTTCGCACTCACCGACGCGATGAGGCTGCGGCTGGCGGAGATCGGCGGCTCGTACGCCACCGAGTTCGCGGCGAGCGCGGAATCCCTGGACCCCGACTCCGGCAAGCCGAGCCGGTTCGGAGGGTTCGACGACGAGCTCGCCGGGACCGAGCCGGCGTTCCGCCTGTCCCTCACCGACGGTTACCGCTTCCTGCAGACCTTCGCCGACACGAACGAGCACATGGAGCCGTTCGACCGCGGCATGGCGGCGCTCACCCAACGGCTGTTCGCGGAGGGCGTCCGCCTCGACAAGGACCGGCTGGCCCATCCACCGCCGAAGGGACTCCAGCGGGAAACGGCGGTCGAGCAGCTCTTCTCGCGGTTGGGCATGGTGTCGGGCATGCAGTTCGCGGCCATGAAGGTGGTACGCGGCACCGCGGACCTGGCGGACAGGGCGGCTTTCGACGCCTTCGAGCAGGCCCTCGACAAGGGCATGGACACCGCGATGCTCTTCCTGCCCACCGCCGGGGGGACTCCGGCGGCGGTGGGCTGGATGACGCTCAGCTGGGCGATCAAGGACGGGCTGGGGGCCGCCCTGGAGCCCGAGGGCCGGTTGCCGTCGGTCAACGAGAAGGAGCTGGCGCAGTCGCGGATGGTGCTCCATGAGATCGCGTCCGGGCTTGTCGCCAGGGGGTACACGATGGAGGGGGCGCCGGTCTCGTTCAGGCCGCCGACGGATCCGCTCATCGTCGACGGTGGGGGGAGGCTCCGGCCGTTCTCGGAGATCAACCGGGATCCGAAGAGGACTGAGGCGTTTCTGCGGTGGCTCAAGGCGAACGGCAGCGTCGACAGCGAGGCGGACCGCCGCACCTTGGGCAAGTTGGTTGAAGGAGCCGCGCTGAAGTTCTCCGGAGGGCACGACCAGACGGAGAAGATCATTGCGTCGCAAGACGCACAGCTCAGGAAAATCCTGACAGGAGGCGGCTGAAGATGCGCCCGTCATCTCTGAGGAGGGACGCAGTCCGTCTCACCCACCACGGTGATCTCATGCTCGGTCGGCATGTCGACCGTGACCGTGGTGCGGGACGACGCGAGTTTGAAGACGGTCTTGTGCGACGCGGTCGCGGAGGCCATGTCCACTTTGTAGCCCCACGTGGAGGTCAGTCTCCCGGTCATCTCAAGGAGGAATCCGTCGCCTCCGCCGTCGAAAGTCGACCTGGCGCCATAGGTCCGCTTGGTTCCGCCTCCTCCACAGGAAACGTCCTTGCCACCGGGATCGGTGACCTCGACATCGCGCAGCCCCGTCTGCCGCATGAGCTGGGTGATGTGCGATCTGAGGGTCTCCCCCGCCTGCGCGGCAGTTGGCCCGGCGTCAGCCTTGGAGCAGGACGTGGCGAGGGCGAGGACCGCCATGGCGAGCACGCCGAGACGTACAGGTGTCATGGGACCGCCTCCGTTCACACATCTCATAGTGCAACTACCCCGCCTGCGCCGCCCGCTTATCGCGGAGACAGGTAGGTAAGGATGATCGAGAACCCGCGTCATCAGGAGTTGCGGCAGGCGCTCGCCAGGGTCCGGCAGCTGGTGGCGCAGCTCGAGGCGGCGCTGGACGAGCCGTACAAGCAGTTCGCCGGCTCGGCGGTGTGGGTGGGGCCGGCCGCGAGGCGGTTCGGCGAGGAGCTGAGCCACCAGCGGCAGCGGCTGCGGACGCAGGCCGACAAGGTGATCAGGGATCTGGAGGAGGAGCTCGCACGTACGCCGGAGAAGGTCTCGCCGGAGCAGTCCCGTCACTTCGGGTGACCGGGCCCTACGCTTGGGGTCATGAGCATCCTCGTCGTCACCGGCACCGACGCCGGAGTGGGCAAGACCGTCGTGGCGGCGGCGCTGGCGGCGCTGGCGTTGGGGCGCGGGTCGTCCGTCGCCGTGGTCAAGCCCGCGCAGACCGGGGTGGCACCGGGTGCGGCCGGGGATGTGGACCAGGTGATCCGGCTGTCCGGGGTCACCACCACCTTCGAGCTGTGCCGGTTCGCCGAGCCGCTCTCCCCGGCCGCCGCCGCCCGGGTCGCGGGGTTGCCGCCCGTGTCGCTGGCCGGGGTCGCCCAGCTCGTACGGGAGCTGGCCGAGAGCAGCCGGCTGGTGGTCGTGGAGGGCACCGGCGGGCTGCTCGAGCGGTTCGACGAGGACGGCGGGACCATCGCCGATCTCGCGCGGTCCTTGAACGCGCAGGTGCTCGTCGTGGCCGGGGTCGGGCGGGGCACGGTCAACCACACCGCGCTCACCCTGGAGGCGCTGGCCCATCGGGGGCTGGAGCCTGCCGGGGTGGTCATCGGGCGCTGGCCGGACGAGCCCGGGATCGTGGAGCGGAGTTGCGTGTGCGATCTGGAGATGCTGGCCGCCCGGCCGCTGGCCGGGGTGCTGCCCGACGGGGCGGGAAGCCTCGACAGGGCGGCGTTCGCCGAGGTGGCGCGCACGGGGCTGGCCGCCACGCTGGGCGGCACCTTCGACCCCGCCCGCTTCAGACCCCCCCCGTAAAGGGCTCTCTGGCTAGCAGGACGCCTCCGGCAGGTCGCAGATCTTGACGGTCATGCGCTCCGCCTTGTCGATCAGGCCGCGGAAACGGGCGATCGGCAGGCTCTTCGACGGCCAGGCCGTCTCGCCGACGATGTAGACGGCGGCCCCGCGCCGTACCGCCACCGCCTGCTCGCCGCCCTCGTAGAAGCGGCCCCCCGCGCGCAGCCCGTCGTCCCCCACGTCGAGCGGCTTGCTGAAGTACCGGTAGCGGCGCGCGCCCTTGCCGACGTCGGCGCACTTCCTGAGGTCGGCACGGAGCAGGCCCATCGCGCGCTTGGCGTACCGGACGTCCTTGTAGAGCACCAACTGCTCGTAGTTCTTCTCGGCTCCGCTCGAGTGGAGCGCCGCCCGCGTCTCCAGCCGCCCGCCGTCGCGGCGGTGGCGGTAGAAGCAGGGGTTGAGCTGGAGCGGCAGCGCCTTCGAGTCGGTCACCTCGAAGGTGTCCCACTCCTTCGTGGGCGGGTGCGACTCCATGAACAGCATGCCGTCAGGCAGCCCGCTGGACATCATCGTCGCCGCGAGCGCGACGGCGACCCCCGTCTGGATGAACATCTTGAACCTCCCCCGGTTCGTGTCTGTCGATCGGTGAGATGGGGTGAAAGGCGGATTTGTTCGGGAGGCAGGGTGGGGAAAACCCCACCATCCATCAGCACACCAGGCCCATTTCGCGTCCCACCCGCCGCTCAATACCGTTGAGCCATGAAAGTCCCCCGCCCGTGGTCGGCGCGTGCCTGGCTGGACACGGCCCACGTGATGATCGGCCTGCCGGTCGCCGTGCTGCTCGGCGGACTGACGCTCCTGACGGCCGGGTGGCCGCCGCTGCTGATGCGGAGCGTGCCGTGGTTCACCAGGGTGCAGCGTTCCAGGTTCGAGGCGATCCTCGGAGCGCGCATCCCGCCCGTGCGCTCCCCGAGCAGCTGGCGCAGCCCGGCCACGTGGCGGCAGATCGGCTATCACCTGCTGTCGCCGTTCGTGGGGTTCGCGGCGGCGTTCCTGGTGGCGTTCGCGTGGGGCGGGGTGGTGGTGGGACTGCTGTCGTTCCTGCCGCGGCAGCTGCAGCCGCCGCCGATGGAGTTCGAGATCGGGTTCGACCTCAGGGACGACAAGGTCGTCGCCGTCTTCATGGTGATCGGGTTCGTGCTGCTGCTGCTCGCGCCGATGCTGGCGCGCGGCATGGCGGCGCTGGACCTGTCGGTGGCGCGTACGCTGCTCGGCCCCAGCCGTTCCGAGCTGGGACAGCGGATCGAGACGCTGACCGAGAGCCGGGCAGGCATGATCGACGCCGCGGACGCCGAACGGCGCAGGATCGAACGCGACCTGCACGACGGCGCCCAGCAGCGCCTGGTCTCCCTCGCCATGAACCTCGGCCTGGCCAGGGCCACCCTCACCGACCTGCCCGAGCCTGCCCGCGAGGCCATCGCGCAGGCCCACGAGGAGGCCAAGCAGGCGCTCAAGGAGCTGCGCGACTTCGTCCGCGGCCTGCATCCGGCCGTGCTGAACGACCAGGGCCTGGACGCGGCGCTGTCCGGCGTGGCCGCCCGCGCGCCGTTCCCCGTCAAACTCCACGTCGACATCGAACGGCGTGCCACTCCGACCATCGAGGCGGTGGCGTTCTTCATCGTGTCCGAAGCACTGACCAACATCGCCAAGCACGCCGCGGCCACCAAGGCCGAGGTGAGCGTGCGGCGCGAGCGCGACCGCCTGCACATGCTCGTCTACGATGACGGCTGCGGCGGCGCCCGGCTGGACGGCGGCACGGGCCTGCGCGGCCTGGCCCAGCGGATCCACTCGGTGGACGGGACGCTCCGGCTGTCCAGCCCGCTGGGCGGCCCGACGACGATCGAAGTGGAGCTGCCGTGCGAGTAGTGCTGGCCGAGGACTCCGTGCTGCTGCGCGAAGGGCTGATCCGGCTCCTGGACGCCTCGGGCATGCGGGTGGTGGCTGCCGTGGACGAGGCCGAGGGGCTGCTGCGGGCGGCGGAGGAGCACAAGCCCGAGCTGGTCATCACGGACGTACGGATGCCGCCCACGCACACCGACGAGGGCCTGCGGGCCGCGCTCGTGCTGCGCCGCCAGCAGCCGGGGCTGGCGGTGCTGGTGCTCTCGCAGTACGTCGAGGAGCGCTACGCCGCCCAGCTCCTCGCCTCCGCCGCGACGGGCGGGGTCGGTTACCTGCTCAAGGACCGGGTGGCGGACGTGGCGGAGTTCATCGACGCCCTGCGCAGGGTGGCCGCGGGCGGCACCGCGCTCGACCCTGAAGTGGTGGCCCAGCTCCTGCTGCGCGGCAACAGCGACCCCCTCGAACGGCTGACTCCCAGGGAGCACGAGGTGCTCAGGCTGATGGCGGAGGGCCGTTCCAACGCCGGCATCGGCCAGGCCCTCGTGCTCAGCGAGGGCGCGGTGGGCAAGCACATCGGCAACATCTTCACCAAACTCGACCTGTCACCTGCCGAGGGAGACCACAGACGCGTGCTGGCCGTGCTGCAGTTCCTCAAGATCAGGAGCTTGCCGTGAGAGGGGTCTGGCTGGCGGCGGGCGCCGTGGCGACGGTGATCGCGCTGGTGATCTCCACCCTGGTGCTGTGGCGCGGGGTCGCGCGGGCCAGGATGCCGGAGGAGAACACGCAGAGATCCATCCCCTTCGCACAGAAGAACGTGCGCATCAAGACGGGCATGGGCGCCCAGGTGGACCTGTCCGTCCTGCCGGGCAGGGCGGGGGAACTGGTCGTGATGAAGTCGCTGGTGTGGTCGAGGGAGCGGCCGGCCGTCACCGACGACTGGGACGCCCTCTCCAGCACCCTGCGGCTCGACGCGGTCTGTCCCGGCGTGGACGAGCCGGAAGGCCGTGACGTACCTCTCTGCCAGGCCGACTTCACGGTTTTCGTGCCGCCGGAGACGGACATCGAGGCCGCCACGACCAGCGGCGACCTCGTCGTCAACGACGTCTTCGGCAAGCTGCGCGTGTCCTCCATCTCCGGCGAGGTCCACGTCGACAACATCTCCGGCGCCATCTGGGCCAGGGCCGGCACGGGCGTCATCGAAGCCCGCGGGCTCGACGTCGATCGGGCCGACGCGGAGATCGGCTCAGGGAAGGTGAGCCTGTCGTTCATGAGCGCGCCCACGGAGGTCAAGGCAGTCGTACGGACCAAGGGCGACATCAACCTGAACGTGCCGAAGGCCGCCTACCACGTGACGGTGGACGCGACCGAGAGCGACATCGACGTCGAGCAGAATCCCCAGGCGTCGCGGAACATCGTCGCCAGGGCGCCGAGAGGCACCGTGTCCGTCTGCTGCGACTGAAGATCCTTAAGATCTGTTTACTCCGCTGGCTGGAAGGTAAGTTCCCGGCATGGAGTCTGCGAAGCACGCCGGTGACGCCGCCGTCGCCGTGTCCAAGGCCTATGGCGTCGATACCATGTTCACCCTGTCCGGAGGTCATGTCTTCCCGCTCTACGACGGCGCGGTGCACGAGGAGATGCGCATCCTCGACGTACGCCACGAGCAGAGCGCGGTCTTCGCCGCCGAGGCGACGGCCAGGCTGACCAGGAGGCCGGGGCTGGCCGTGCTGACCGCGGGTCCGGGCATCACCAACGGCGTCAGCGGCGTGGCGACCGCCCACTCCAACGGCTCCCCCGTCGTGGTCATGGGCGGCCGTGCGCCCCAGTCGCGCTGGGGCAGCGGCGCGCTCCAGGAGATGGACCACCCGCCGCTGCTCAAGCCGATCACCAAGCTGGCGTTCACGGCGACCGACGCCGAGTCCGTCGGCCAGGACGTCGAGCTGGCCTTCCGCACGGCCGTCGCGCCCCACCGCGGCCCGGTCTTCCTCGACTTCTCCATGGACCACCTGTTCGCGCCCTCCCTGCCGCACGAGGTGCGGACGCAGACGCCGTCACCGCTCGAGCCCGACCCCGACGACCTGGCCGCCATCGCGCGCCTGCTGGCCGAGGCCGAGCGGCCCGTGCTGGTGTACGGGTCCGACGTGTGGATGGACCGGGCCGAGGAGGCCGCGCGTGACTTCGCCGAGACGTGGCGGCTGCCGGTCATCCCCAACGGCCAGGGCCGCGGCATCCTGCCCGCGGGCCACGAACTGCTCGTCACGCGGGCCCGCGGCCTCGCCTTCGCGCAGGCCGACCTGGTCATCGTGGTCGGCACCCCGCTCGACTTCCGTCTGGGCTACGGATGGTTCGGTGGCAAGGAGGGCGCGCCGCTGGCCCGCGTCGTGCACATCGCCGACGCGCCCTCGCAGCTGGCCACCCACATGACGCCCGCCGCGTCCGCCGCAGGTGACCTTTCAGTGGTGCTCTGGAGCCTCGGCACCGCCTGCGGCGACGCGGGGGTCAAGCCTGACGCGTACGCCTCCTGGGTGTCGAAGCTGGGCGACGCGGCAGCCGCGGCCATCGCGGGCGACGCCGAACTGCTGGCCTCCGACTCCGACCCTATCCACCCCATGCGCGTCTACGGCGAGCTGGGCAAGGTTCTGGCCGACGACGCGGTGGTGATCGGCGACGGCGGCGACTTCGTCTCCTACGCGGGCAAGTACGTCGAGCCGAAGCAGCCGGGCAACTGGCTCGACCCGGGCCCGTACGGCTGCCTCGGCACCGGACTCGGCTACTCCATCGCCGCCCGCCTGGCCAGGCCGTCCTCGCAGGTGGTGCTGCTGCTGGGCGACGGCGCCGCCGGCTTCTCCCTCATGGACGTCGACACCCTCGTACGCCACCGGCTGCCCGTCGTCATGATCTGCGGCAACAACGGCATGTGGGGCCTGGAGAAGCACCCCATGCAGCTCCTGTACGGCTACGACGTGGCCGCCCAGCTCCAGCCGCAGTGCCGTTACGACCAGGTCGTGACCGCGCTGGGCGGAGGCGGCGAGCTGGTCACCAAGCCGTCGGAGATCGGGCCGGCGCTCCGGAGGGCGTTCGACTCGGGCATCCCGTACATGGTGAACATCGCCACAGACCCGCAGGTCGCCTACCCCCGCAACACGACGGGGGTGTGACGCTCCTACTTGGGCGTGGCGGTGGGGCTGGGGGTCGGGCTGGTGTCCTCCGGGCAGACGCCGTCGGTGACCACCAGTTTGACTGTCTTGTTCACCGGCCACGGCGTCCCTACGCTCGGCACGGTCTGCGTGATCACGCCGCAGCGCATGCCGTTCGAGGTGGAGGTCCTGTCGTCGGGGATCACGTCCTCGAAGCCCGCCTTGATGACCATCTCCTGTCCCTGCAGGAACTCCTTCCCGACCACCGGCGGCACGACCACCTTCTTGACGCTCGGCGAGGGACTGCTCGACGTCGGGGTCTTGGTCGGAGTCTTGGTGGCGGGCGGCGTGGTGCTGGGCGTCTCCTTCGGCTCCTCTTCCTTCTCCGTGACCCGCACTGTGGGCCTGGAGGTCGTGGGCTTCGGATCAGGCGTCGTCGGCTCGACCGTCGGTGGCTTGGTAGTCCGCTTGGACGGCGGCTTGGTCGTCGTCTTGGCGATGTTCTCGGAGTCGTCGGCCGGGGCGGCGGTGCTCGTCGGCGGCCCGGGGTTGACCATGCCGGTCAGCGCGACCGCGGTGGCGCCCGCGCCGAGCACCACAGCGGCCGCGATGCCCGCGATCAGCCCGGTCCTGCGCGGGGCCTTGGCCGCCCGGCGGCTGCCTCCGCGCCGGTCGGCCACCGTCGTGGCCTCCTCCTGGGGATGCGCCTGATGCGCCCCCGTCTGGTACGCCTCCACCGGCGCCGCCATCGGAGTCGCGAGGACAGGTTCGGGGGCTGCGGGGGTCTGCCCGCTGGCGATGGCCTTGGCGGCCTCGCTCATCGCCCTGGCCGTCGGGTAGCGCCTGGCCGGGTCCTTGGACAGGGCGACCTCGACCAGCGTGCGAACCGCCGGAGGGATCTCGGCGGGCAGCGGGGGCGGCGCCTCGCGGATGTGCTTGAGCGCGATCGTGACCGCGCTGTCGCCGTCGAACGGCCGCTGCCCCACCAGGCACTCGTACGCGACCACGCCGAGCGCGTAAATGTCGACCGCGGGCGTGACAGGGGCGCCCTCGGCCTGCTCCGGGGCACAGTAGGCGGCGGTGCCGAGCACCATGCCGGCGTCGGTGAGCCGGTTGGCCAGGTCGGAGCGGGCGATGCCGAAGTCGGTCAGCACCAGCGTGCCGTCGCGCTGCACCAGCAGGTTGCCCGGCTTGACGTCGCGGTGCACGATCCCCTGGTCGTGGACGGCCTGCAGCGCCGACGCCGCCTGCGCGATCAGCTCCATGGCCGCCTGCGGCGGGATCCGGCCCAGCCTGGCCAGCAACCGGTCGAGCGGCTCGCCGTCGACGAACTTCATCACCAGGTAGACGGTGTCGCCGCTGACGCCGTAGTCGTAGACGTCGACGACTCCGGCGTGGTTGATCGTGGCCATCGCCCGCGCTTCCCCCTGGAAGCGAGCGACGAAGCCGGGGTCCTGCGTACGGCCGGGAAGCAGCACCTTGACCGCGACGGTGCGCGCCAGGACGATGTCCTCGCCCCGCCACACCTCGCCCATGCCACCGGCGCCGATGCGGGTATCCAGCCGATATCGCCCCGCCAGCGTCGTCCCTTGGGCCACCATGTCTCCCCCGTTACCCCCCTACACCCGTAACCTCTTGCACCCCGCGGCTCTCCAACAAAGCGAACTTTTGTCGCGGTGAGGTAACACAGTGGTCACGGAAGTCAGAGAGTGTACGACTCACCTGTCCCACATGCCACTCAAATGTTCTTAAGCCGTACAAACCCTATCCTGGGGCCTTATGGCGGCACTTGTCCGCGTTTCCCGGAAGTCAGCGGACCCATTAGCCGGCACGGCCACCTTAGGCTGAGCCCATGACGCTCGCTCCCGGCCTCCGCTCCCAGTTGCTGATCATGGTGGAGATGGAGGACACCGCCAAGAAGATCGGCAGCGGTGACGTGCCCGTGCTCGCCACGCCCAAGCTGCTCGCGCTGGCCGAGGCGGCGACCGTACGGGCCGTGGAGCAGCATCTCGCGCCCGGCGAGACGTCGGTCGGCACCCGGGTCGAGCTCGAACACCTGGCCGCCAGCCCGCTCGGCACGCACGTCCAGATCGGTGTCGAACTCACCGAGGTCGACGGCCGCCGCCTGGTGTTCGCCTTCGAAGCCCACGACCGGCACGCCATCGTGGGCAGGGGCACGATCGAGCGCATCGTCGTCGATCGCGCCCGATTCATGAAGCGCGCTACTCGATGACGGCGATCAGGTCGCCCTCCTGGATGACGTCGCCCTCGGCCACCTTGATCTGGGCCACCACGCCGTCGTCCTCGGCGAGCACGGGGATCTCCATCTTCATCGACTCGAGGATGACGAGCGTGTCGCCCTCGGAGACGGTGTCGCCCTCACTGGCGACGATCTTCCAGACGTTCGCCACCATCTCAGCGCGTACCTCAGCCACCACAACTCCCCTCTTTCATCACTCTATTCACCTTAGGCCCGCATCCGCGCGACCAGGCCCGTGTCGTAGTCGCCGGTGACGAACTCCGCGTTGTCCAGCAGCTCAGCACAGAACGGCAGGTTGTTCTTGGGGCCCTCGACGACGAACGCGTCCACCGCCTTGCGCCCCTTCTCCAGCGCGTCGGCGCGGGTCTCGCCGTGGACGCAGAGCTTGGCCATCAGGGGGTCGTAGAACGGGGTGACCGTGTTGCCCGCCGTGTAGCCCGAATCCACGCGCACGCCCTCGCCGTCCGGCTCCACCCAGGCCGTGATCGTGCCGGGGCCGGGGAAGAACCGCTGGGGATCCTCCGCGTAGACCCTGAACTCGATCGCGTGCCCGGTGGTCACGGGCCGCACCTCGGGGCTCTCCCCCGCGGCGACGCGCAGCTGCAGCTCGACCAGGTCGAGCCCGGTGACGAGCTCGGTGACCGGGTGCTCGACCTGCAGCCTGGTGTTCATCTCCAGGAAGACGAAATCCTGCTTGTCGGCGTCGACCAGGCACTCGACCGTGCCCGCGCCGAGATAGCCGACGGCCTCGCCGGCCCGCGCGGCGGCGGCCAGCATGCGCTCACGCAGCTCCGGGGTGATGCCCGGGGACGGCGACTCCTCGACGACCTTCTGGTGGCGGCGCTGCACCGAGCAGTCGCGCTCGCCCAGCGCCACGACGCGGCCGTCGGGCAGGCCGAGGATCTGCACCTCGACGTGGCGGGCCCGCTCGATGTAGCGCTCGAGCAGCACGTCCGGCCCGTCGAGAGCGTCTCCGGCGAACCTGGCCGCCGCCCTGGCGGCCTGCTCGAACGCCTTGGCCAGGCCCTCGTCGTCGTGGGCCACGCTCATGCCGATGCCACCGCCGCCGCCCGCGGTCTTGACCATGACCGGGTAGCCGATGGCCTCGGCGGCCTTGAGCGCCTGCGACAGGTCGGTGACCGGCTCGCGGGTGCCCGCGGCGACCGGCACGCCGGCGCTCTCCATGAGATTCCTGGCGTTGATCTTGTCGCCCATCGTCTCGATGGCCTCGGGCGCGGGCCCGATCCACACCAGCCCGGCGTCGATCACGGCCCTGGCGAACGCGGCGTTCTCCGCAAGAAACCCGTAACCCGGGTGAATCGCCCGGGCGCCGGTCGCACGGGCCGCCTCCAGCACTTTGGCGGCGTCGAGATAGCTCTGCGCGGGGTTGGCCGGGCCGATCAGCACGGCCTCGTCGGCCTCGCGCACGAACGGCAGGTCGCCGTCGGCCTCGGAGTGCACGGCGATGGCGCGCAGCCCCAGCCGCTTGACCGTGCGGATGATCCGCCGCGCGATCTCCCCTCGGTTCGCGATCAGAACGGGTCCGAGCGTCTCAGTAAGCACGCCGACCAGCCTATGGCCGTGACCGGTCCGGCCCCTTTCCTCCTGAACCACCGATCCCGAGAGCGCGATCTGTAGGAACCCGACAATTGTGAGGGGTCCGAAACGCGACAGCGGTTGTACGGGCTAGACGCGCCCGCGGTCGATCACGCGGGTGAGCGCCTCGATCGCCGAAGGATCGTACGCGCTGCCGGACGACAACCGGATGCGCTCCAGCGCGGCCCCGGCGCGGTCGCGGTCGGTGGAGGGCCCTACGAGGTCGTCGTAGGCGTTGGCGACCTTGATGATGCGGCTCGACAGCGGCGGGTCGTCGGCGATCGGATCGCACTGCCGCTTCACCACGTCGGCCACCCGGTCGAGCACGCCGGTCTGCCTGATCACCTCGGCCCCCAGCTCGGCGATGCGCCGCGCCTGCTCGGGCTCGGTGAGCACCGTGGCGCCCCCGGGGATGGGGTCGCGCAGCGAGAGCTGGCCGATGTCGTGCATCAGCGAGGCGTACTCCAGCTCGAGCAGCTCGGGCTCGGCCATGCCCAGCTCTCTGCCGATCGCCACGGCCAGGCGGCTCACCCGGCGCGAGTGGCCGGGCTCGACATAGCCGCCGACCTCCGTGACCCGCGACAGGGCTCGTACGGTCTGCAGGTAGGTCGCGCGGATCCCGGCGTACTTCCTGAAGGCCACCTGCGTGACCAGCAGCGGCGCGGCGAACACCAGCAGCGCGACCAGGTCCATGCTGTGCGTGGCCAGCGCGAGCAGCACGCCCGACGAGGCCACGGCCGCGCCCAGTGGGAAGGCCATGTTGATCTCGTCTCGCACCGCCACCCTGAACGCCGTGCGCACCTGCTCGGCCCGGAGCAGCGCGGCGATCAGCACGTCGATCATGAGAGAGATCGCGATGAGCGTCACCATCACCACGAGCGCGGGCCACCACGTGCTGGTCGGCGGCTTCGTCAGCGCGTAGAGCGGGTCGGCCAGCGGGCGGAACGCGAAGGCCAGCAGCGCCCCGGTGAGCAGCCGCCGCGCCATCGCGTCCAGCCGGGGCGGACGCCCGACCGCCAGGTGCGGGAGCGCCCCGGCCAGCATCCCGACCGCGATCACGGCCACGACCTGCAGCGCCGAGTGGCGGAGCGGGTGCTGGCTGAGGTCGAGCAGCAGCGTGTAGCCCAGGGCGGCGGCGGCGCCGATGGGCGCGACCTCCCTGTTGCCCGGCATGGTGAGCCTGGCCAGCTCGCCGACCGCGATCAGCGCCCCGAACCCGACCGCGATCTCCGGGCGGTCGAGCCCGACGGCGGCGGTGTGGGCGACGCCCGCGACCGCGACCAGGCCCGCCGCGCAGATGAGCAGCAGCTGGCCGGAGTCCAGCCGGCGCAGGACCGTGTTGAGCGAGCGTTCTGCGCGCCTCGGGCGGCGCTCCGTCGTGATCATTGCCCGGTCACGACCTGGATGGGCATCGTCGGGTCGTCGTGGTCCTTGATCGGGGTCTCGTCGGGCGGCGGCGCCTCGACCTTGCGCGGCGGCTGCCACGGCTCCCGATCGAGCGCGCGGATGAAGGCCGTGACCATGACCGGGTCGAAGTGGGTGCCCGCGGTCTTGCGCAGCTCGTCGAGGGCCTCCGCGACGGGCCTGGCGCCGCGGTAGGAGCGGTCGGAGGTCATCGAGTCGAACGCGTCGGCCACCGCGATGACCTTGGCGAACTCGGGGATCTCGTCACCGGCCAGGCCCATCGGGTAGCCGGTGCCGTCGTGGCGCTCGTGGTGGTGCATGATCCCGGCGTACGCCTCGTCGAGGAAGCCGATGCCGCGGACGATCTCCAGGCCGCGCATGGGGTGGAGCTGGATCGCGGCGAACTCCTCCTCGGTGAGCGGCCCGTCCTTCTGCAGCACCTTGGTCGGCACCCCGAGCTTGCCCACGTCGTGCAGCATGCCCGCGTAGCGGATGGCCCGCACCCGCTCGGGGCCCATGCCGATCTCCTGAGCGATCATGGAAGAGGCGAGCGAGACCCGCGTGCAGTGGCCTCGGGTGTAGTAGTCCTTGGTCTCCACGGCCTGGCAGAGCGCGGCGATGGTGGCGTCGTACGAGCGCTGCTGCGCGTGATACTGCCCGAACGCCCATCGCGCCACGAACAGCGGCAGCAGCACCAGCACCGCCGAGATCGACTGCACGGTGGCCCAGAGCCCGGCCACCAGCAGCCCGAACGTGCCGTAGCCGAGGTACGACAGCAGGAACTGGGCCATGCCGCGCATCGGCACCTCGGTGGCCCGCACCCGCGTGGCCAGCCCGACGATGGTCAGGGTGAGGGCGATGTTGAGCGGCACGAACACGGCGGTGGCCGCGGCGTAGGGGCCGATGAGATCGTCGAATGCGTTGACCTGGGGCACGCCGACCTGCCCGCCGAGGCCCTCGTAGATCCGCCCGGCCGCGTAGCCGCAGATGGCGAACTGCGCGCCGTTGAACAGCCGCTTGATCAGCGGCAGCCCGGGGCGCACGCTCAGCACCGCGGTCAGCCCGACCAGCGCGGCGCCCTCCGGCCCGATCAGCACCACTGCCGCCAGCGAGGCGGAGAAGCTGACCGACACCGCGAACTGCTCCACGTTGAGCAGCGTCGGCATCGACTCGCACACCAGGAAGAGCAGGGCGAGCACCAGCAGGACGTCCAGATCCTCCGGCGCCACGAGGGTGCCGGAGACGATCACGCTGCGCGCCATGAGAGCGGCCGCCGCCCCGATCACGGCGACCAGATAGACCCTTGCAGGCCACGGCAGATCACGCATTGCGGCCCCCTACGGAGATCAGGTCCAGGACACCCCGGGAGGAACCGCTCCCCCGATCAGCATGATCACCGGGGTGATCAACAGGATGGCCGTGAGCAGCCGGGCGACCGTAACCTTCATCATCCACATGCCTCCACGTCGACTTCTGGAGTTCACGCTACAGAACAGGACGTCACCGCACGGGCAGAGTCGGAAATCGCAAGCAAAGCGTAATCAAGCCACTACTTCTGGCGACGATTTCTCGCCCATTCGACCGTTTTCTTCACCCCGGTCGGCAGGTCCGTACGCGGCTGCCAGCCGAGGCCCTCGTGGGCGGGCACCGGATCGACCGCCATGGCGGGCAGGTCGCCCGGGCGCGGCGGCGCGAACCCAGGGTGATCATGGGCGCCCGCCGCGTCGGCGATCAGCGAGTGGAGCCGCCGGTCGGTGGTCTGGATGCCGGTGCCGAGGTTGAACCTGCGGCCGTCGCCCCGCTGGCCGCACGCCGCGACGAACCCCTCGACCACGTCGTCGACGTAGACGTAGTCGCGCGTCTGGTCGCCGTCGCCGTAGACGACCGTGGGCGTGCCGCTGAGCAGCGCGTCGGTGAAGATCGCGACCACGCCGGCCTCGCCTTCGGGCGACTGGCGCGGGCCGTAGACGTTGGAGAGCACCAGCGCGGTGTATTCGATGCCATAGAGGGCGCGGAAGGCGGCGAGGTAGGTCTCGCCGCTGAGCTTCGACGCGGCGTACGGCGAGCGCGGGTCGGTGGCCGCGTCGCCGGGCACGGGGATCGTGGCAGGCCGGCCGTAGACGGCCACGGAGGAGGCGAACACCACCTTGCGCGCGCGTCCCTCGTGGGCCGCGGCCAGCACGGCCGCGGTGCCCTCGACGTTGACCCTGGCGTCGCGCCTCGGGTCGGCCACGCTCTTGCGCACGCTGATCTGGGCGGCCAGGTGGCAGACGACCTCCGGCTGCAGCCCGGCCACGAGGCCGGGCAGCGCGGGATCGAGCACGTCGAGCACGTGCAGCCGGAAGCGCTCGCTCTCGGCGGCCTCGGCCAGGTTGTCCCTGGAACCGGACGACAGGTCGTCGACCACGTCGACGTCATGCCCCTCGGCGAGCAGGCGATCGACGAGATTGGACCCGATGAACCCGGCGCCTCCGGTGACCAGCACACGCATGGTGTGCATCTTAGTCGGACAGCTCCGACCTGACCTGCGCGATGCGAGCCAGCACCTTGGAACGCAGGTCCGCGGGGACCGGGTCGCAGCCGCAGTGCTTGTGCACGAGCGCCTTGACCGCCTTGTCGAGGTCGTATTCCTTCAGGCACGGGCCGCACTCGTCGAGATGCACCCGGATCTCCACGACGTCGGTCTCGGTCAGCTCGCCGTCGAGATAGGCGTAGACCTTGTCGAGCACTTCGCGACAGTCGGTGTCATGCGGGTTGCCACAGCTCATTTCGATCCCTCCGCCGGGACCAGGCCCCGCTCGCGAGCATAGTCCTCAAGGAGGCCCCGGAGCTGCCTGCGTCCCCTGTGCAGCCTCGACATCACAGTGCCGATCGGCGTGCCCATGATGTCGGCGATCTCCTTGTAGGGGAAGCCTTCGACGTCGGCCAGGTAGACCGCGATCCTGAACTCCTCCGGCAGGGCCGCGAGCGCCTGCTTGATGTCGCCGTCGGGCAGGTGCTCGAGCGCCTCGACCTCCGCCGACTTCAGCCCGCTCGAGGTGTGGGACTCCGCCCGCGCGAGCTGCCAGTCCTCGATCTCCTCCGTGCCGGACTGCTTAGGCTCACGCTGCTTCTTGCGGTAGCTGTTGATGAACGTGTTGGTCAGGATCCGGTAGAGCCACGCCTTGAGGTTGGTGCCCTCCTGGAACTGGTGGAACGACGCGAACGCCTTGGCGAAGGTCTCCTGAAGCAGATCCTCCGCGTCCGCGGGATTCCGGGTCATCCGGAGCGCGGCGGAGTAGAGCTGTTCGAGATACGGCATCACGTCGCGCTCGAATCGCTCGCTCCGCTGCTCCAGCGTCTCCGCGCCTGTCGCGGGCACCGGACCCACCCCCCTAAGATCACCGGTGGCCGGCTGTTGCGGAACACCGTACTCAGGGGAGGATACCCGCTGGCCGAAGACGCGCCGGTCGGTGGGGAGGGGGTCAGCCATGCGAGCCAAGGAGCTCGGCGGGAGTGAGCGAGTGCCGAGCCGGCGACCGCCGAAGCGGTCGCGACCATCAACAACAGCGAGCATGCTCGTCGCAACACACCCGCGCCCTTGTCTGTTCCCGCAAGATAGAAGGTACGAAGGACCCGGTGCGGGGAACGTCCATACGTACCGGCTGGTAGCCCTTTACCCGGAACCCAGGAGTCGCGTGTGCTGCCCATTCCGGCCGAGGAACTGAACGGCTCAGGGACGCTCGGGCCGTACTGGACCTTCTACCGCGCCGTCGCCGCCGAACAACTCAACCGATGGCTCCCCGCCGACCCCTCCGTCATCCTCGATCTCTCCGGCGGCCAGGGGCGCTGGTCCGGCCAGGCGGCCAGGGCAGGGCACAAGGTGATCGAGGTGCTCGACTTCCGCCGCACCGTCGACGGGCAGTCGCGGTTGCGGGATGCCGACCGGGTCCATCACGTACGCGCCGACGATCTGGCGTTCCTGCCCGACGCGAGCGTCGACGCGGTGCTCGCCGAGGAGCGCGTGCTGTCGATCGAGCTGATGGCGGAGTCCGCGATGAACGACGTGGCCAGGGTGCTGCGTCCGGGCGGGCGGGCGCTGGTGTGCGTCGACTCGCTGGTGCTGGGCATGGCGATCCTGGCCGAGCAGGAGCAGTGGCAGCACCTGCGGCAGACCGGCGAGGTCATGCTCGTGCCGTGGCCGGACGGCAGCATCACGCGCTGCTTCAGCAGCGGCCAGCTGCGCGAGCTGCTGGTGGGCGCCGGCCTGGAGGTCGAGTGGATGCGGCCGCGCACGGTGCTGTCGCCGTCCACGGTGGACCACGTCCTCGGGTCCGACGCGCGTGCGCTCAACTATCTGGTGCGCACGGAGCTGGAGGCCCATCCGGACGACGACGACACGGTCGGCATCCACCTGGTGGCCAGCTGCCGCAAGACAGCCTGACTCCCTTGGCGTCAGCGGCGCCGCTCCTGCTTGCCTTGACACTGCACGCAGCGCGCGGCCTCCGGGCGTGCCTCCAGCCGTCCTTCAGGCACCGGCTGGGCACAGTCGACGCACCGGCCGTACACGCCTTCTTCCAGGCGCTTGATCGCCTCGATCACGGCACGGCGCTGCGTCGTGGCGACGGCCAGCATGGCCTGCGCGCGGTCGGCGTCGGTCAGGTCCGAGCCTGCGTCGGCCGCCGAGTGCTCGCGTACGGCGACGGGGTCGCCCTGGAGGACCCCGATCGACCGGTCCAGTTCCGCGAGCATGTCTTCCAGCCGCTCACGAGCGGTCGTGACGTCCACGAATCCGCACCTCCGGGTGAATCACGGCAACCCGCGGCTAGGACTCCCCGGTTGTCCCGCCCGGCGCAATTAGGGGGCTTTTTTGGCGGTGACACCGAGTGAACGGATGCATCGCTTTCCTCACCGGATGCCCACTTACAGCGCTTCTTACACCTTTAGAAAAGGGCGGTTTCCTCCCCCTCGGGTAGCGGTTTGATGAGATCCGGGCCGTTGTTTCTGACGTTGTTGACGTCAGTGGAGACCGGATACGCCGTGAGCCGCCCCTGCTCGGCGGGCACCAGCAGCCGGGTGGCCCGGTCGACGTCGTTGACCTTGGGGTCGAGCCACTCCTCCCAGCGCTCCCGCTCGATCATCATGGGCATCCTGTCGTGGATGCGCCCGAGGTCGTCCTCCGCGTCCGTGGTGATGACGGTGCAGGTCACCAGCCATTTGAGCGGGTCGTCGTCGGCGCGCGACGGGTCCTTCCAGAATTCGTACAGGCCCGCCATGGCCAGCACGCCGCCGTCCTCCGGATGGATGAAGTACGGCTGCTTCTTCTTCTTTTCGCCTTCGACGGGCATCCACTCGAAGTAGCCGTCGGCCGGGAGCAGGCACCTGCGCTTGGCGAACGCCTGGCGGAACGACGGTTTCTCGGCCACCGTCTCGATCCTGGCGTTGATCAGCCGGGAGCCGATCGACGGGTCCTTGGCCCAGGCGGGCACGAGCCCCCACTTGACGATCCTGAGCTGTCGTACCGCCCGCTCGGCCTCCTTGGGGACGCGGCTGAGCACGGCGTAGACGTTCTTGGTCGGCGCGACGTTGTAGTCGGCGCCGAGCTCCTTGTCGGGATCGCCGTCCTGCTCGACCTGGAACTCCTCGAGCAGCTCGTGCTTCTTGCGCGCCGAGGCGTATCTACCGCACATAACCCCACCCTGCCACGTACGTCCTTCACCCGCGCCTGATGTCCACAGCCTACGAAAGGTCGTCCACAGGCCCGTGAACCCGCCCTGCCGCTCCCAGTAGTCTTTGACCATGCCCGCTACGCACTGGCCCGCGCCCACGGCGACCGCTCCGGTGACCGCCGCCGTCTCGCTGCCCGGCTCCAAATCGGTCACCAACCGCGCGCTCGTCCTGGCCGCCCTCGCCGACGGCCCGGGCGTCGTGCGCCGGGCGCTGCGCAGCCGCGACGCGGACCTGATGGTCTCGGCCCTGCGTGCCCTGGGCGCCACCCTGGTGGCCGCCGGCGAGAGCGCCGCCGGGGTCGACTGGCAGGTGACGCCGGGCCCGATCCGGGGCGGCGCGAGCATCGACGCCGGGCTGGCGGGCACGGTCATGCGTTTCGTCCCGCCGATGGCCGCCCTGGCCGACGGCCCGGTCTCCTTCGACGGCGACCCCCACGCCCGCAAGCGCCCGATGGGCCCCATCCTCGACGCCCTGCGCTCGCTGGGCGCGCGCGTCGACAACGACGCGCTCCCGTTCACCATCAGCGGGCCGCCGGCCGGCGGCGAGGTCACGCTGGACGCCTCGGGCTCGTCGCAGTTCGTCTCCGGGCTGCTGCTGACGGCGGCGCGGTTCGAGAAGGGCGTCACGATCCGCCATGTCGGCCCGCCCGTCCCCTCGCAGCCGCACATCGAGATGACCGTGGAGATGCTCAGGGCGGTGGGCGTCACGGTGGACGACAGCGAGCGCGACGTGTGGCGCGTCGAGCCGGGCCCGATCGCGGCCAGGGACATGACGGTGGAGCCCGATCTGTCCAACGCGGCCCCGTTCCTGGCCGCCGCCCTGGTCACGGGCGGCACGGTGACGATCCCCGCCTGGCCGGCCCACACCACCCAGCCGGGCGACGCCCTGCGCGGCCTGCTCGGCGCGATGGGCGCCGAGGTCACCCGCTCCCCCGACGGATCCGACCTGGTGGTCACCGGGCGGCCGACGGGCGAGATCACCGGCCTCGACACCGACCTCCACGAGGTGGGCGAGCTGACCCCGACGATCGCCGCCCTCGCCGCGCTCGCGACCACGCCGAGCCGCATCAGGGGCGTGGCCCACCTGCGCGGCCACGAGACCGACCGCCTGGCCGCGCTGGCCACCGAGATCAACCGCCTGGGCGGCGACGCGGAGGAGACCGAGGACGGCCTGATCATCCGCCCCCGCCCGCTGCACGGCGGCACCTTCCACAGCTACGACGACCACCGCATGGCCACGGCCGGAGCCGTGATCGGCCTCAGGGTGCCCGGCGTGGAGGTGGAGAACATCGCGACGACGGCCAAGACCCTCCCCGAGTTCGTCCAGATGTGGACCGGCATGCTGGAAGGCCGATGACCGGGGCTTGCCGCCGCCCTCCAGCGGCGGGTTTCACGAGGGAAACGCCGGGCACGTCGGAAAAGGGCGGCACGTGGGGTTCGGCCGTCCCTATGGCGAGATCCACCGGCACGACGTCATTGCCGCATGCCCACAGAGGGAGAGAGCGCATGGGAGCAGACCGCTGAGAAAGCGGGAGTACGACGAGGACGACGTACGGGTCCGGCCGGGCAAGGGCTCGAGGCCGCGGACCCGGATCCGTCCTGCGCACGAGGACGCTGTCGAAGGGTTCGTGGTGGCCGTGGACCGCGGCCGCTACACCACGCTGGTCGAGCCGGAGCGCCCGAAGGGCTCCGCGCAGAAGCGCAAGCAGCCGCAGAGCCGCCTCGTGGTGGCCATGAAGGCCCGCGAGCTGGGCCGCAAGGGCATCGTCGTGGGTGACCGGGTCGCCCTGGTCGGCGACGTCTCCGGCCGCCCCGACAGCCTGGCCAGGGTCGTACGCGTGGAGCCCCGCACCTCGATGCTCCGCCGCTCGGCCGACGACACCGACGACACCGACGGCATCGAGCGCCCGGTCGTGGCCAACGCCGACCAGCTCGTCATCGTCACCGCCCTGGCCGACCCGCCGCCCCGGCCCCGCATGATCGACCGCATCCTGGTGGCGGCCTTCGACGCCGAGATCGAGACGCTGCTCTGCCTCACCAAGTCCGACCTCGCCCCGCCCGACGAGCTGGTCTCCCTCTACGAGCCCCTGGGCGTCCAGCACGTGGTCGTGCACAAGGGCGGCCCTCTGGAGGAGCTCCGCGACCATCTGGCAGACCGCATCAGCGTCCTGGTCGGCCACTCAGGCGTCGGCAAGTCCACTCTCGTCAACGCCCTGGTGCCCGACGCCAACCGCGCCGTCTCCCAGGTCAACGCCGTGACCGGGCGGGGCCGCCACACCTCCACCTCGGCCGTCGCCCTGGAGCTGCCGGAAGGCGGCTGGATCATCGACACGCCGGGCGTGCGCAGCTTCGGCCTGGCGCACGTACACATGGAGACGGTCCTGGCCGCGTTCCCGGATCTCGTGGAAGGCACGGTCGACTGCCCCAAGGGCTGCACTCACCTGGGCCCCGAGTGTGCCCTGGACGCCTGGGTCGCCAAGGGCAACGCCGACCCGGTCCGCCTGGAGTCACTCCGCCGCCTGCTCTCCAGCCGCGAAGGCACCCTCGACGACGCCCCCTGACCCGCTTATCACCCGGCACCCGGTCGAATCACACTTTCCCGCCAAAGTGTGAGCCTCATTCTCTGTCGCGATCATGGGCGCCAAACAGGGGAATCAGCTGATCTGGACGTCCTTTTACCTTCACGGCAAAACAGCAGTTCTTGTCCAGTCCCACGGAAAAGTCCGGTTTACCCCCGACCTGAAGCCGGAGCACTGAGGACAATTCCGGTAGCGTTGGCGACCGTGCAGGGTTATAACGATGATCTTCGCCTCGCGCATGTCATGGCGGACGCCGCCGATGACCTGACCATGCGGCGGTTCAAGGCGGTCGATCTCAAGGTCGACACCAAGCCCGATCTGACGCCGGTCAGCGACGCCGACCGTGCCGTGGAGGAGGCCATCCGGGGCACGTTGCGCCGTGCGAGACCGCGCGACGCGGTCGTGGGCGAGGAGTTCGGGAAGACCGGCTGGGGCGCCCGTTCGTGGATCATCGACCCGATCGACGGCACCAAGAACTACGTACGCGGCGTCCCGGTGTGGGCGACCCTGATCGCGCTCATGGAGTACGGCAGGGTCGTCGTCGGCCTGGTGTCGGCCCCGGCGCTCGGCCGCAGATGGTGGGCGGCGACCGAGGGCGGCGCGTGGACCGGCAAGAGCCTGACCAAGGCGTCCAGGATGCGGGTCTCCTCCGTGTCCAGCCTGGAGGACGCCTCGTTCTCCTACTCCAGCTTCGGCGGATGGGAGAAGGCGGGCAAGCTCGAGAACTTCCTCGACCTCGGCCGGGCCTGCTGGCGCACCAGGGCGTACGGCGACTTCTGGTCGCACATGATGGTCGCCGAGGGATCGGCGGACCTGTCGGCCGAGCCCGAGCTGTCGCCCTGGGACATGGCGGCGCTCACGGTGATCGTCGAGGAGGCCGGCGGCCGCTGGACCGACGTCGCCGGGGTGCGGGGGCTGGAGGGCGGCAGCCTGGTCTGCACCAACGGGATCCTGCACGACGAGGTGATCGACCGCCTCAACGGCACCACGTTCACCCAGGGTTCACCGATCCACGGGGTCTAGAGCGCCAGCACCCGCCGTACCGCGTTCATCAACCCGTCACGGTAGGACCCGCCGAACAGCACCACGTGGACGAGCAGCGGATGCAGCTGGTGCAGCGGTACCCGCTCCTGCCAGCCCTCCGCCGGCGGGAACTCCTCGTGGTAGGCCCCCAGCACCCGGTCGAGGTACGGTAGGCCGAAAAGCGCCAGCATGGCCAGGTCGGTCTCCCGGTGCCCGCCATGGGCCGCGGGATCGACCAGCACCGCCGACCCTTCCGACCACAGCACGTTCCCGCTCCACAGATCCCCGTGGATCCGCGCGGGCGGCTCCGGAGGCCCCGCCACCGCGGCGAACCGCTCCACTGCCCGCTCGACGAGCGCCAGGTCGGATGAGGACAGCCCGGCCTGCCGGGCGAAGGGCAGCACCCGCCGGGAGGCGTAGAAGGAGGGCCAGTCGGCGGCGGGCGCATTGTCCATCGGCAGCTCGGCGATGAACCCCGGCCACGGCGCGCCGAAACCGGCGGCCCCCGCCCGATGCATCCGGGCCAGCGAGCGCCCGAAGCGCTCGGCCGCCGCCGCGCTGGGCGCCTCCTCCCGTACCCATGACAGGACGAGCCGATCGGGACCGACCTCGACCACCTCGGGCACCGTGATCGCCTCGCCCAGCCAGCGCAGCCCGGCCGCCTCCGAGGCGAACATCTCTGAGGCGGCCCCGCTTTTCACGAACACCTCACGCCCGTCGTCCAGCACGCCCCGCAGCAGCCGCCATCCGTGGGACGAGCCCAGGCTCTCAGTCGATCTCATCGGCGATGTGCTTGGCCACGCCCTCGGAGGCGGACTCGACCAGTGCGAGCACCTCCTCGAACCCCTCGCGGCCCCCGTAGTACGGATCGGGCACCTCGGCCCCTTCCTCGGCTGCGGGGTCGAACGCCCGGAACAGCTGCACCTCCACCCCGGAAGGCGCGATCCGGCGTAGGTTGGCCAGATTGTCCCGGTCCATGGCCAGCACGAGGTCGTAGCGGTCGAACCAGTCCCGGGTGAACTGCCTGGCCCGATGAGCCGCGCCGTCGTAACCGTGCTGCTCGAGGATGGCCAGCGCCCGTTCATCCATGGGGTCACCGACGTGCCAGCCGCCGGTCCCGGCGCTCTCGACGGTGACGCGGTCGCCGAGCCCGCGGTCGGCCAGCGTCTGGCGGAGCACCACCTCCGCCATGGGGGATCGGCAGATGTTTCCCATGCACACCAGGCATACGCGATAGGTCATAACTCCCATCATGGGGGCGACCGGGCGCGTTCACCGAACGTTCACCCTCGTCGGGGGGTTCAAGTCACCTTGGCTGCATACGTTCATGGCGACTAAGGACCAAGTGGGAGGAAACCCAACCGTGAAGTATGCAGGCCGGCTCGCCGCTGTCGCCGTCGTCGGCGCGCTCTCCCTCGCTGCGTGCGGCACAGACAACAACGCCCCCGGCGGCAGCGGCACCACGGCCGCCAGCGCCCCCGCCGCGGGCAACGACAATGGTCTGAGTGGCACGATTCAGGCCGCGGGCTCCTCCGCCCAGGCCAACGCGATCACCGAGTGGACGAAGAACTTCACGGCCACGAACTCGGGTGTGACCATCAACTACCAGCCCAGCGGCTCCGGTGCGGGCGTGCAGTCGTTCATCCAGGGCACGACCGCCTTCGCGGGCTCCGACTCGGCGCTGAAGCCGGAGGAGGCCCCGCAGGCCGACGCCCGCTGCAAGACCGGCAAGGCCATCAACATCCCGATGGTCACCGGTCCCATCGCGGTGGTCTACAACCTCCCCGGCGTCGAGGGCCTCCAGCTCTCCCCCAAGACGCTCGCCGGCATCTTCAACAGCAAGATCGCCAAGTGGGACGACGCCGCCATCAAGGCCGAGAACCCCCAAGCCAAGCTGCCGTCCACCCCGATCCAGGCCTTCCACCGCTCGGACGAGTCGGGCACCAGCGACAACTTCACCAAGTTCCTCAAGGCCACCGGCGGCTGGCCGTACGAGCCCGCCAAGGCGTGGCCCGCCGAGGCCAAGGGCCAGGGCGCCAAGGGCTCCGACGGCATCGCCTCCTCCATCAAGGACACCGAGGGCGCGATCAGCTACGTCGAGCTCTCGTACGCCGAGAACTCCTCGCTGCAGAAGGCCAAGGTCGCCAACGGCGCCAACGAGTACGTCGAGCTGACCCCCGAGAGCGCGGCCAAGACCATCGAGACCGCCGAGATCAAGGGCACCGGCAACGACCTCGCCCTGTCGATCGACTACGCCACCAAGACCGCGGGCGCGTACCCGATCGTGCTGGTGACGTACGAGATCACCTGCGAGAAGGGGCTGCCGGCCGACCAGTCGAAGATCGTCAAGTCCTTCCTCACCTACACCGCCAGCGACGAGGGGCAGTCGGCGCTCAAGGAGCTGGGCTACGCCCCGCTGTCGGGCACCCTGCTCACCAAGGTCCGGTCCGCTGTCGAGGCGATCTCCTGATTCGCACATGACCACAAATCTGAAGACCCGTGACGGCGGGCCGGCCATGAGCCGGTCCGCCTCGCGGCGCACCCATGGTGAAGGCCCCTTCCGCTTCGTCTCCACCGCGGCCGGCGTCATCCTGCTGGCGATCATGGCGGCCATCGCCGTCTTCCTCATCAGCGAGGCGATCCCCGCCCTGCAGGCGAACAAGGCGTCCTTCTTCTTCGAGCTGACCTGGGATCCCAACGGCCAGAAGGTGTTCGGCATCGCCGCCCTCGCCTTCGGCACAGTGCTCAGCTCGGCACTCGCCCTGGTCATCGCCACCCCGATCGCCGTCGGGGTGGCGTTGTTCATCTCGCACTACGCGCCCCGCCGCCTGGCCTCCCCGCTCGGCTACCTGATCGACCTGCTCGCCGCCGTGCCCAGCGTCGTCTACGGCCTGTGGGGACTGGCCTTCCTGGTGCCGCTGCTGCGCGAGCCGTCGAAGTGGCTGAACGAGAACCTCGGCTGGTTCCCGCTGTTCGCCGGCGAGGGCGCCATCGGCGGCAAGACCATGCTCGCGGGCTCCATCGTGCTGGCCATCATGATCCTGCCGATCATCGCGGCCATCTCCCGCGAGGTCTTCCTCCAGGCGCCGAAGATGAACGAGGAGGCGGCGCTCGCGCTCGGCGCCACCCGCTGGGAGATGATCAGGATGGCCGTGCTGCCGTTCGGCCGCCCGGGCATCATCAGCGCTGCCATGCTCGGCCTCGGCCGGGCGATGGGCGAGACCATCGCGGTCGCGCTGATCTTCCCCGCGACCTTCGACATCACCTTCGAGATCCTCACGCCCCACGCCAACAGCATCGCCGCGAACATCGCCAACGGCTTCGGCGAGGCCACCCAGATCGGCCGCGGCGCGCTGATCGCCTCCGGCCTCGTGCTGTTCGTCATCACGCTGCTGGTCAACATGGGCGCACGCCTGGTCATCAACCGCCGCAAGGAGTACGCGAGGTCCGGCGCATGACGGGAATCCAGCACATCTCGACCGGCCGCCGGATCAAGGACAAGTTCGTCCAGGGGCTGGTCTACCTGGCGTTCGCGCTCGCCGTGGTGCCCCTCGTCTCGGTGCTCTGGCTGGTCATCTCCAACGGCCTGGCCCGCTTCGACCTCGAGTTCCTCACCCACTCGATGCGCGGCATCGGCGCCCGTGACGTGGGCGGAGGCGCGTACCACGCGATCATCGGGACGCTGGAGCAGGTCCTGCTCGCCTCGCTCATCTCGGTCCCCATCGGCCTGTTCACCGCGATCTACCTGGTCGAGTACGGCAACGGCGGCCGGCTCAGCCGCTCGATCAGCTTCTTCGTGGACGTCATGACCGGTGTCCCCTCGGTCGTCGCCGGCCTGTTCGTCTTCGCGTTCTGGATTCTGTTCCTCGGCTTCCAGTTCTCCGGCTGGGCGGGCGCGCTCGCGCTGTCGATCCTGATGATGCCGACGGTGGTCAGGTCGGCCGAGGAGATGCTCCGGCTGGTGCCGGGCGACCTGCGCGAGGCCTCTTACGCACTGGGCGTGGCCAAGTGGCGCACGATCCTGAAGGTCGTGCTGCCGACGGCGTTCACCGGCATCGTCACCGGCGTGATGCTGGCCGTGGCCAGGGTCGCCGGCGAGACCGCGCCGCTGCTGATGACGGTCTTCTTCACCAACTCCATCAACAACGATCCGTTCACCGGACCGCAGATGGGCCTGCCGCTCTTCGTCTTCGACCAGGCGGCCCGGCCCAACGACACCGCGATCGACCGGGCGTGGACCGGCGCCCTCACGCTCATCCTGATCGTCATGCTGCTCAACCTGGTGGCGCGCCTGATCGCCTGGTGGCGCGCGCCCGCCAGGGGCCGATAGGGGGTTATCGACGTAATGTCCAAGCAGATCCAGGTCTCGGGTCTCGACGCGTACTACGGGTCGCACAAGGCGATCGAGGACGTGTCCATGACCATCGAACCCCGCTCGATCACCGCGTTCATCGGCCCGTCCGGATGCGGCAAGTCGACGTTCCTGCGCACACTAAACCGCATGCACGAGGTCATCCCCGGCGCCCGCGTCGAGGGCAAGGTCATGCTCGACGGCGAGGACCTGTACGCCCCCACCGTCGCACCGGTCTCGGTACGCCGGATGATCGGCATGGTCTTCCAGCGCCCCAACCCGTTCCCCACGATGTCGATCGCCGAGAACGTGGCCGCGGGGCTCCGGCTCAACGGCCGGTTCAGCAAGTCGGAGGTCGACGGCATCGTGGAGGAGTCGCTCAAGGGCGCCAACCTCTGGAACGAGGTCAAGGACCGCCTCAACAAGCCGGGCGCCGGCCTGTCGGGTGGTCAGCAGCAGCGGCTCTGCATCGCCCGCGCCATCGCGGTCAAGCCGCAGGTCCTGCTGATGGACGAGCCGTGCTCTGCGCTCGACCCGATCTCCACGCTGGCCATCGAGGACCTCATGGCCAAGCTCAAGGACGAGTTCACGATCGTCATCGTCACCCACAACATGCAGCAGGCCGCCCGGGTCAGCGACAGGACCGCGTTCTTCAATCTCGCCGAGCAGGGCAAGCCCGGCAAGGTGATCGAGATGGACGAGACCTCCCGCATGTTCACCAACCCCTCGCAGAAGGCCACAGAGGACTACATCACGGGGCGCTTCGGCTGATGACCCAACAGCAGGCGGCACTCACGGTGAACGGGGACACGCGGACCAAGCCCGTACTGCTCATAGCCGACCCCGACGACGCCGTCGTGGAGGACCTCGCCACGGCGCTCGAACGCGAGGGCGTGGCCGTCACGGGCGCGCCCGACGGTGCTCAGGGCCTCCTCCAGGCGGGGGCCCTGCAGCCTGACGTGGTGCTCGTCTCGGCCACGCTCACGGTCATCGACGCGGTGGAGTTCGTCCGCGCGGTACGCCTCGCGCGCGCCGTCCCTGTGCTGCTCGGCGTCGGTGAGGGGCACGCCGAGCAGGCGGTGCGCGCCCTCGCGGCCGGCGCGGCCGCCTGCGTGGCACGGCCCTACCGGGTGACGGAGCTGCTGCCGTTCATCCAGGCGGCCTCGCCCGGGTCTCGCCAGGTGCTGGCCGTGGGCGGGGTCGAGCTGGACGTGCAGGCCTATCAGGTACGCGTGGGCGGGCGGGCCGTGCACCTGCCGCTGCGGGAGTTCGAGTTGCTGCACTACCTGATGCGCAACGCCGACCGCACGGTCACCCGCGAACAGATCATGCGTCACGTCTGGCACGCCGCGGCGACCACCTCGACCAACACGATCGCGGTGCACGTCAAACGCCTGCGCGCCCGGCTGGGCGACGAGGACGACCAGCTCATCCAGACCGTGCGCGGCGTCGGCTACCGCCTGGTCACGCCGGGCACTTCCGGAAGTCTCGCATGATCCGCTTGGCCACGCCTTCGACGGTCGCTATGCCGTACCCCACCTGAGGGCTTCCCTCGGTGAGTACGGCAATGGCGTAGTCGTGCCCGTCGCCCCTGAGCAGGCCCACGCTGATCGTGGCCCAGAGCTTGTTCGAGACGCGCTTGAGCCAGCCGTTCTTCAGCGCCACGCGGTCGCCCTCGCACGCGGCGGCGCTGATTCCCCAGTTCTGGCCGTCGACGACCCGGCCCATGAGGTCGAGCACCCGGTCGCGCTCCTTGGCCCTGAGCGGGCTTCTGGGGGACACCAGGGCGTGCATGAGACGGATCTGGTCGTCCACCGACGTTCGGGTGATGCCCCAGCAGTACAGGTCCACGCAGTCGCCAGGGACGCCCCGCGTGTGCTTGAGCCCGAACGTCCTGCCGGCCTTGGTGAAGCCGGAAGCGCCCCCGATGCGCAGCCAGAGGCGGTCGGCGGCGTGGTTGTCGCTGTAGCGGATCATGATCTCGGCGTCGTGCCGGACGGCCTGTGGCAGCTTCTTCCACGGGGTCTTCAGCAGCAGACCCATGAGGATCTGCGCCTTGGCGGTGCTCGCGGTGATCAACCGCTCGCCCGGGTGATAGCGGTAGAGCCGCCCGGTCGCCAGGTCCTTGACCATGGCGGTGACCTTCCCGGACCGGCCCGCGAGATAGCCGTCGAGCCGCCTGCTCATCCGCTTGGCCGGGACCGGCGCCAGGCTCTCCTCGGCCGAGACCTGCTCCAGCCGCGCCCCGGTGGCCTCCTCGCGGATCCCCAGGAACACCGGAGCCTGCCGTGCGAGGGACGTGGCGGATGCGGGCGCCGGTAATCGCGGGGCCGACGCCGGGACGAGGCCGGCGAGCAGGGCGAGCGCGATGACCGCGCGTGGTACTGCCTGTCCTCGGCGCGCCACCATTGACGCATTATCACGAAAAATTGCGACAAGCCGCTAGGCGGCGGCGGCGATGAGTTTCGCGATCGAGTCGTCGTCACAGGTGTCCCAGAAGTCGCCCACGACATCTTCCAAGTGCTGAAGGGACTCGGCCCGGAACAGTACGTCCTGATATTTCGTGATGTCGTAGTGGGTCGTGCCCATCGCGGACAGGTCCAGCGGCCGGATGTCCATGCCGCGGAACTCCTCGATCTCCCCGTACGACGACAGGATGCCCGCCCCGTACGCCTTGAGCTCGCCCGCCTCCCCCATGACCCCGAACTCCAGCGTGAACCAGAACACCTTCGACACGAACTCCAGCGCCTCCTCCGACTGGACCCGGCGCGCGGCCTGGCCCGCCAGCCGGTAGAGGGCGGCGTACCGGGAACTCGCCAGCGCGTTGGCATGCCCGATCACCTCGTGGATGACGTCGGGCTCCGGAGTGTAGAAAGGCACGGAGTGGTGCCGAATGTACTGCGTCGAGTGGAAGTACCCGTCGGCCAGCACGCCGTAGAAGTCCCGCAGCGGCACCAGCCCCGCGGCCGGCAGATAGCGGAACCCGGTCAGCGGCTCCAGCAGGCGCGAGACCTCCTCGAGCTGCGGGATCCTCTCCTGCGGCAGCCCCAGCCGGTCGACGCCGTCGAGATACTCGGCGGTGGCGTACTTGGCGTGCTTCACCGCCAACTCCCTGGTGACCAGGGCCCAGACCTCGTGCTCCTGCTCGGTGTACTCAGCGGCCGGGATGGGCGTGCCTGGGCGGTAGTTGACGGCCAGCCCGGCGATCGCGTTGCGCCGCGCCCGATACACCGGATCCGCGAACCCCGGGTGGGACGCGGACAGCTCGACCACCACCGACCCGTCCTCCTGGGCCGCGACAGGGGCGAAGTACTGCGCTTCCTCAAACATGTCCAAATGACAGCAAACCCGGGTTTTCCTGGCAAGAGCGCCCAGCTCAGCTGAGCGATACGCTAGCTTTCGCACCCTAAGTAAGGAAATTTCTGGTCGAATCGCACAGCTTGAGAGGGCATGCCATGGACGATCTGGACGCGAGGTTGCTGGTGACCATGCGCGCCCATCCCCGTATCGGACTGACGGAGCTGGCCCGGCTGCTGGGAGTGGCGCGCGGCACCGTACAGGCTCGGGTGGAGAAGCTGACGGCCAGGGGCGTGATCGAGGACTTCGGCCCGAGCGTGTCACCGGCACAGGCCGGCTATCCCATCCTGGCGTTCGTGTGGCTGCAGATCGCCCAGGGCCGCCTGGCGGAGGCCGTGGAGGCGCTGCGGGCCGTACCGCAGATCCTGGAGGTACACGGTACGAGCGGCCAGCACGACCTGCTGTGCCGAGTGGTGGCGCGCACAACGGACCACCTCCAGGAGATCATCGCCCACATCCTGGCGTCACCGGCGGTGCAGCGGACGGACACGACCATCTCCCTGTCCACCCAGATCCCCTACCGGATCGAGCCCCTCCTGAACATCCGCTGAGCGCCAAACAAAAAGGGCCACCCTTCCGGATGGCCCTCTTCGACAAATATTGTGCGGCGGTGACCTACTCTCCCACACCCTCCCGAGTGCAGTACCATCGGCG